>JAZQNS010000084.1:0-11181 GCA_045627425.1 Lachnospiraceae bacterium
TATGGTCCGCCGGGGCTTGGTAAGACTACGCTTGCAGGTATTATTGCAAATGAGATGGGTGTCCATATGAAGGTTACCTCTGGACCTGCGATTTTAATGCCAGGAGAAATGGCTGCAATACTTAACGGCTTAAATGACGGAGACCTTTTGTTTATCGATGAAATTCACAGATTAAATCGTCAGGTGGAAGAAATGCTCTATCCAGCAATGGAAGATTATGCCATAGATATAATGATGGGCAAGGATAAGGGAGCTCGTTCCATGAGACTTGATTTGCCTAAATTCACCCTTGTTGGAGCAACTACAAGAGCCGGACTCTTATCAGCACCTCTTCGTGATCGCTTTGGAGTTGTAAGTCACCTTGAGTTTTATACAGCAGACGAATTAAAAAAGATAATTATTAGGTCTGCTTTAAAACTTAATGTTGAGATAGATGAGGAGGGTGCTTTCGAGCTTGCAAGACGTTCAAGAGGCACTCCTAGACTTGCTAATCGACTATTAAAGAGGGTTAGAGATTTTGCCGAAGTTCGTTTTGATGGCAAAATCACAAAAGAAGTTGCCAACGCTGCATTAAATGCTATTGAAGTTGACAGCTTAGGCCTGGATCAGAACGACAGAAATATTCTTCTTACAATGATTGAACGCTTTAATGGAAGACCAATTGGTCTTGAAGCCTTAGCAGCAGCTATAGGAGAGGACCCTGGTACTATTGAGGAAGTATATGAACCATATCTTGTTCAGAATGGTTTTATTATTAGAACTCCAAGAGGAAGAGTACCTGCCGAAATAGCTTATAATCATTTTGGAATAGCTCTGCCCAAAAAAGAATAAGAAAAATCATTGTAAATTGTTGATAAACACTTTATAATATACTATATCTAGTAGTAAATCTGTTTTTAGGAAGGTTTTTATGGCTGCAAAAATCAATGCTGAAGTTTTGATTGGCGGAAAAGTTTATACCTTAAGCGGATATGAAAATGAAGACTATTATCAGAAAGTAGCTTCTTTTATTAACCGTAAAATTGATGAGCTTAAGAATGGTATGGATGGATATAACCATTTATCCCAGGACAATAAAGCTCTTTTACTTGAGCTTAATCTTGCTGATGAATACTTTAAAGCCAAGGAAACTGCTGATCGTTTAGAGATGGATATAGAAGAAATTAAGGCAAATGAATCTTCCATCAAGCATGATTTAATATCTATGCAGATTAAACTCGATACTCTGAACGAAACCATTCAGGAATTAGAGGCTAAGAACAGAGAATTAACATTAAACAAAGAACAACTCGAGGCTTCTCTGGAGGAAAAACTCCTCGGAAAGTTTTAAACATTACTCCATAGCCTGCCTATGGAGTTTTTTATTAGGTGGAATTATGCACGAATTATTGGCGCCAGCCGGAAATTTAAAAATCTTATATGCAGTAATAAACGCAGGGGCAGATGCAGTATATGTAGGTGGCCCTAATTTTGGTGCAAGAGCATATGCCAAGAATTTTACTGAAGAAGAATTAATTACTGCAATAAAATACTGTCATCTTCACAATGTTAAACTCTTTATGACAGTAAATACACTTATAAAGAACAATGAATTTGCTGACTGCATTAATATGTTAAGACCTTTTTATCTTGCAGGTCTTGATGGTGTTATTGTTCAGGATATTGGTGTTATTACAGCTATTAAAAGTACATATCCAAATATGGAGGTTCATTCTTCCACACAGATGTCTTTATCTAATGAATATGGTGCTAATCTTATGAAAGACTTAGGTGTTGTGAGAATCGTACCTGCAAGGGAATTATCACTAGAGGAAATAAAAAGTATTAAAGAAAAAACCGGTCTTGAAATTGAGTGCTTTATCCATGGAGCACTATGTTATTCCTATTCGGGACAATGTCTTTTAAGTTCAATTATTGGTGGCCGATCAGGCAATAGAGGCAGATGTGCCCAGCCCTGCAGACTGCCATACAGTGTACTTGATAATAATGGAAACAAACTTTCCTCTGTAAGTAACATCCTTTCTTTAAAGGATTTATCTACACTTTTGTTTTTGCCTGAAATCCTTGAGGCGGGTGTATATTCCTTAAAAATAGAAGGAAGAATGAAACAGGCATCATATGCTTATACTGTTGTGTCAACATACAGAAAGTATCTTGATTTATATGAAGAAGTTGGTCCATCAGGCTATAAAGTTGAAAAGGAAGATCTTATAAAACTTCTTAATGCAGGAAACAGAGACGGCTTTACAGACGGATACTACCACAGGCAAAATGGAAGGGATATGATTACCAGCGATTCATCATCTCACCTTAGCCGTGAGGGAGAGTTATCCGAGGATGTTTTATGCAAAGAGTTAAAGCTTCCTGTCAATATGACATTAAATGCCATTTCCGGAGAAATCCTTTCCCTCACCGTATCAGCAAAAGGAGAGTCAGTAACTCTAAAGGGAGACATTGTTGAAGCAGCAAAAAAAGAAGGGATGACTGAAGAAAAATTCATTAAACAGATTAGTAAAACAGGAGATTCCTTCTTTACTCCTGACAAGATAGAAATAAATACAGACGGAAATGCTTTCGTTGCTGTTTCTGTTTTAAATAATCTAAGAAGAGATGCATTGGATAAATTGACCAATCGTTTATCCCTAAGCAGAGATGAAAGTGAAATTACAGCCCTTTCTTATCACGAAAGAAAAACTGTAAGTCATGATAATAATACTTTAAACCATGTTTTTGTAAGGACTTTAGACCAGCTTAAATGTCTCTTGGATTATAGTTTTATTGACAGGGTTTATATTGATTTATCTTCAATAAATGAAAGTGAAATCAAAAGCTATAATGAAGTGATTAACAAAGCCAGCTTTGAAGTATACTATGCACTTCCTTTTATATTCAGAAAAAAAGGAGAAATCTTTACTGAGAAGATTATAAATAAACTTCCAAAGCCTGCTGGCTTTATGGCCAGATCCTTCGATTCACTTGCTTATCTAAGAAAGAATAACATAAGCCCTGTTTTGGATCAGTCACTATATAATTACTCAGATTATAGTGATTATGCATACAATGAGCTTAATGTAATAGAAAAAACACTGCCTTATGAGTTAAATGAACGAGAGCTTGAAAATAAGAATATAGGCAAAGATACATTAGTTGTATATGGCAGAATACCTGTAATGTTCTCTGCCAACTGTGTAAACAAAAATACTAAATCCTGCAATAACAAATCTGCTATTCTATATTTAAAGGACAGAAAGAATGCCAGCCTTCCAGTTATCAACAACTGTAACGCTTGTTATAACACAATTTATAATTCTGTTCCTACCTGTTTATATAACAAAAACTTTAAGCCTCGGTTTAATTGCTATGCCTATAGAATTGATTTTACAACCGAGACAAAGGAAGAGGTACATGAAGTTCTTAATCTCTATAAGGATAACGTATTAGATAATAATAATAGTCCCTGCAGTTTTGAATATACATGGGGACATTATAAAAGAGGAGTAGAGTAGAATTGGTTTATATTATTACTCAGATTTCCAAAATAATACTGATAGCTTTTTTAGGTCTCTATACAATAGAGGCCTATTCATCTATGACCATTAAAGACCCTGAAGCATTAACAAGAAATCATATTAGGCAGCGTGTCTTTATGTATCTCCTTCATTTTACAGGCTTCGCCATTGTTTTTTTGGTTGAAAGAGAGATTAAATTTCTGCTTTTTTATGGACTTCAGGTTTTAGTGTTTAGTATTTTTATGAATTTATATGACCTCTTTTACGATAAGGCTTCAACCCTTATTGTAAATAATATGATTCTATTTATGATGATTTCCATGATTATATTAAGCAGGTTAAATATAGATCATGCAATAAGGCAATTTGTTTTTGCCAGCGGCGGAATGGTAATTTGCACCTTGGTTCCGCTTATAATTCACAAGTTACGGTTTTTAGACAGATTAACTTATATTTATCTTGCAATTGGCCTTGTTTCCCTAGCTGTTGTCTTAATATATGCCAAGACCACTTATGGGGCAAAATTATCCATTCCACTTGGACCAGTATCTATACAGCCTTCAGAATTTGTAAAGATTACATTTGTTTTTTATCTTGCATGTATGCTGTTTAATAATACGGAATTCAAAAACATTATAATTACTACTATATTTTCTGCAATTCATGTTCTCTTACTTGTATTTAGTAAGGATTTAGGTGCCGCTTTAATCTTTTTTGTTGTATATATGATTATGGTTTTCGTTGCAACAAAGGATTTGCGTTATCTTTTAATAATTATGGCAGGAGGCATAGTGGCTTCTGTTGTAGCCTACAAGCTCTTTAGTCATGTTCAGGTAAGAGTTACGGCTTTTATTGATCCTTTTTCTGTAATAGACGATGCCGGATACCAGGTTGCACAGTCATTATTTGCCATCGGTTCAGGAGGTTTTCTTGGACTTGGCCTTTATCAGGGTATGCCAAAAACCATTCCTGTAGTAGAAGAAGATTTTATATTCTCAGCAATTTCAGAAGAATTCGGCTTAATTTTTGCCATTCTGCTAATATTGCTTTTCCTTGCCACCTTTATAATGTTTCTTAACATTGCACTGCAGATTAAAAAGCAGTTCTATAAGCTTGTGGCTTTAGGTTTATCAGTTGTTTACGCCTTTCAGGTTTTTTTAACACTAGGTGGAGTGACCAAGTTTATTCCCTCTACAGGTGTTACATTACCTTTGATTAGCTACGGAGGTTCATCCCTGGTAAGCACAATTCTGATTTTTTCAATTATTCAGGGGCTTTATATCCTGAGAGAAGATCAGGGAAAGGAGCCAATTTCTTATGAAAAAGGAAAACAGAAATAATCGTGAATTTACTATTATCGCATACTTTTTTATAGCACTTTTTGTCTCCTTAATTATTTACCTTTGCTATTTTCAGATAGTAGAGTCAGAGACTGTTATTAACAATACCTACAATAAGAGAATAGAACTCTTTGCAGATAAGGTTATCAGGGGTGATATTCTGTCCCGAGAAGGCGAAGTTTTAGCTACAACCAGCCTTGACAGCGAAAAGAAGGAGACAAGAGTATATCCTTATAAAAAGATTTTTGCACATGCAATTGGCTTTTCAACTAATGGAACTACAGGATTGGAAGATATTGCTAATTTTGAATTGTTAAGAACCCATTCTTTTATTGGTACACAGATTGTAAACCTCTTAACAGGAAATAAATCTACGGGAGATACCGTTGTTTCAACTTTTTCTGCAAGTCTTCAGAAAACAGCTTACGAAGCTCTGGCAAATTATGATGGAGCTGTAATTGCTATGGATCCAGAGAGCGGCGAACTTTTATGTATGGTATCCAAACCAGATTTTGACCCAAATGAGATTATAAATAATTATGACAAAATTATAGGCGAAGATGAAGATTCTTCTGCATTGCTAAACAGAGCAACTCAGGGATCATATACGCCCGGCTCAACCTTTAAGATTTTTACTACCCTCGAATATTTCAGGGAAAATGGTATTGATGCTAACTTTGAATACACCTGCGATGGTTCTTACTCCTACAATGACGTAATCATTCACTGTGTTAACAATAAAAAACATGGCCAATTAGATTTAGAGGACGCTTTTGCCCACTCCTGTAATTCAGCTTATTCAAAGATAGGATTATCCTTAGACATGGAAGGCTTTAAAGCTTACAGTAAAAAACTATTGTTTAATAGTAAGCTGCCAACTGATTACCCATATAAGAAGAGTAACTTTTCTCTTGATAAGAATTCTGATACAGCCTCAATAATGCAGGGTTCAATTGGCCAGGATAAAATCACTCTTTCCCCTTTACATTTATTATTAATTACATCAGCAATATGTAATGATGGGGTAGTAATGAAGCCCTATGAAATAATTAAAGTTGTAAATGATCAGGGTACAAGCGTAACCGAGTATAGCAAAGAAGAATACAAAACCATACTAAGTAAAGAGTATGCTGCTAAGCTAAAGGAGTACATGCTAGAAACCGTAGAATCTGGTACAGCAACATCCCTGCAGTCTAAGAATTACACTGCCGGAGGCAAAACTGGTTCAGCAGAGGTTTCCGATTCATCTGACGATACTCACTCCTGGTTTGTTGGTTTCGCAGAGAATGAAGAAGGAAAGAAAATTGCTATTGCTGTCATTGTTGAAAGAAAGGGAAATGGCAGTAAATATGCTGTTCCAATAGCAAAAAAAGTATTTGACCAGTATTTTGATAATTGATTGAATATGAATGCTAAATAAGTTATAATTTTTTATGAAGTACAACCAAACCGCATGGAGGACTTGCATATGATCGAAGCAACGAGCTGTGGAGGTGTGGTAATTTTCAGGGGAAAGATTCTATTACTTTATAAGAGTTATAAGAATCGTTATGATGGCTGGGTACTTCCTAAAGGAACCGTAGAAGAGGGTGAAGAGTTTAAGGATACCGCCCTTAGAGAGGTTAAGGAAGAATCCGGAGCTGATGCAACAATAATTAAATATGTTGGTAAGAGTCAGTATACCTTTAATGTACCAGAGGGAACTGTGGATAAGCAGGTTCACTGGTATCTGATGATGGCTGAAAGTTATTACTCCAAACCGCAAAAAGAAGAGTATTTTGTGGATTCTGGATTCTATAAGTATCATGAAGCATATCATCTTCTAAAGTTTTCAAATGAACGACAGATTTTAGAAGATGCTTACAATGAATATTTAGAATTGAAAAAGAAAAACCTTTGGGGAAGCAGGAGATACTATTGAAATGGTATAAAGATCTCTACATAGGAGATTCCCTACAAAAGAATAAGGACAAGGTAATTCGCCGGGTTATGCAGAATGTTTTGCAGCCCGGCCTCTACTTAATTACACTTGCAAGGAATGAGCAGGATAACTTTGTAGTTTTGCCTTCTATGGTTTTATTACAGAGAAACTTCAACAAAGATGATCTCTTAATTCTTGGTATTGCCAAGGGTCAGGATGAATGCAATGAACTTATTGTTGATATGATTGCTGATGCCCTTAAAGAGTATGATATTGATAACATCAAAAAGTATTTCACTCCAAGGGGGTCTTTGAAATGATTGTATTTTTAAAGATCTTGCAAATAATAGGAATTGTATTACTGATAATTCTTGCCCTTGTTTTATTGGTTTTGTATCTTGTTTTCTTTGTACCAGTTAGATATAAGGCAGCTGTGAATCTTCCAGACAGAGTTGATGATCAGGGAAAGCGAAGCATCATAGAATCTTATAAAGTCCTGGATGCTTATATAAAAGCCTCATATCTGTTAAACTTTTTAGAGTTTTCCTTTGCCTTTAAGGATTCTTCTTTTACAGCTTATTTTAGAGTACTATTTAAAAAAATACCAATCAATGTATTCTCAGATTCTAATGATGATGTTAAAGAAGAAGCTTCTAGATCTAAAGATGATAAAAAAAACATGAAAGAAGATGACGGAAACAAAAAAGATAAGCTTAAATCAATTTTAGATAAAGCCCGTTCAGAAAAGAACAAGGATGCCATTAAAACCATTCTTTCTGAGATTACAAAACTACTTAAGAAATATGGTCCGAGAAAGATAAATGGACAACTATCATTCTCTTTAGGGGATCCTGCAAACACCGGCTATTTTTTAGGCTTGCTTAGTGTTTTTCCGGGTAGCTATAACAATGGCTTCTCCGTATTTCCAGATTTTAATCCGGAGGAATCACTCTATGCTTATGGGGAATTTAATTTGTCTGGACATATAAGATTTGTTTCTTTGGTAAATACTATTATTAGAATATATAGAAATAAGAATTCACGAAGACTCATTAAAGGAATCTTCAATTAAAAGGAGGTAATTATGTCTGAGAATAATTTCGTATCCAATCTTGAATCATTATTTGATGGTATGAATTCATTTGCAACTGCAGGAACCATAGTAGGCGAAGCAGTTCATGTTGGAGATACCATATTTTTACCATTAGCAGAGGTTAGCTTTGGATGTGCAGCAGGTGCTTTCCAGAAGGGTAGTCACGATAGTAAGAACAACAATGCAGCTGGTGGAATGGGTGGAAAAGTAGTACCTTCTGCAATACTAGTAATTCAGGGAGACAAAATCAAACTCGTAAATGTAAAGAATCAGGATTCAATGACAAAGATTCTTGACATGATTCCTGATGTGCTTGATCGTTTCTCTGGAAACGGTAAGGTAGACAAAATGCTTAACAAAGCTAAGGCTTCATTAGATGATGAGGACGAAGAAATAGAAGAAGAGTAAACTTAATCCCAGGCTGATGCCTGGGATTTTATTTTATAAATATATAGAAAAAAAGTGCCGGGATAACCCCGACACTCATTAACTACATTAATTAAGCTCTCTCTACTTTGCCGCTTCTTAAGCAAGAAGTGCAAACATACATCTTCTGAGGAGTTCCATTAACAACACACTTTACAGACTTGATGTTGGACTTCCACATCTTGTTTGTTTTGTTATGTGCGTGGCTTACGTTGTTTCCAAAATGAACGCCTTTACCACATACGTTACATACTGCCATATTGTACACCTCCTTGCAGTTTTCCTGGTTTCAAACTTAACATGTCGAAACGCAACATATGTATTATATCTAACTTAAAAGTATAATGCAAGGATATTTTTGAAAAAATAATTAAATAGTAAGCTCACTATTCCATTTTTGAAAAAAAAAGATTATAATGGCTAAAGTATTGTAGCAAATTATGCTCATTTCAAAATGTATTTTCATTTAATGGAGGATATAATAATGAACGGTAAGTTTGACACTGCACTTGGCACAGTCGTTATAGATGAAGAAGTTATCAAAAGCTACGCTGGTACTGTAGCTGTAGGATGCTTCGGCATTGTGGGAATGGCTGCTGTTAATATGAAGGACGGTATCGTTCGTCTTTTAAAGAAGGATTATCTGTCCCATGGTATTAAAGTTGAAATCAAAGACAATGAAATATCCATTGATTTCCATGTTATTATTGCCTATGGTGTAAGCATTGAATCCATCTCCGATACTCTTATTTCTACTGTTAAATACCAGGTAGAGGAGTTTACCGGATTAAAGATTAAGAATATAAACATCTACGTTGAGGGCCTTCGTGTCATCGACTAGCCAGGAGGAAATAATAGATATGAACACAATCAATGTTGAACTTCTTTCCAAATGTTTTTTAGCCGGTGCCAAGAACCTTGAGGCTAAGAAAGAATGGATTAATGAGTTAAATGTATTCCCAGTACCAGATGGTGACACAGGTACCAATATGACAATGACAATTATGTCAGCTGCCAAGGAAGTATCTTCCCTGTCTAATCCATCTATGGAGGAACTTTGCAAGGCTATTTCTTCCGGTTCCTTAAGAGGAGCCAGAGGTAACTCCGGTGTAATCCTTTCCCAGTTATTAAGAGGATTTACAAAGGTTGCAAAGGATCATGACGAGTTAGATGTTGTCACCTTAAGCGAAGCTATTGTTAAAGCCGTAGAAACAGCTTATAAGGCCGTTATGAAGCCAAAGGAAGGTACTATTCTAACTGTTGCAAGAGGAATTTCTGACAAGGGCCTTGAATTGGTAGGTCAGGTTGATGATGTAACTGAGTATGTTGGCCTTTTATTAGAAGAAGGCGAAGCAGTATTAAAGACAACTCCTGACTTATTACCTGTCTTAAAGCAGGCTGGCGTAGTTGACTCCGGCGGTCAGGGTCTCATTGAGGTTATTCGTGGTATCTATGATGTACTTTGCGGCAAGGAAGTTGATTATACCTTTGATGCTCCAATTGCCTCTGCATCTCCACAGAAAATTACTGCTGAAACAGAAGCCGAAATTAAGTTTGGCTACTGTACAGAGTTTATTATTGTTTTAAATAAGCCTATGACAGAGGACGAGGAAGCAGAGTTCAAGGGATTTTTGAATAATCTAGGTGATTCCATTGTTCTTGTTGCTGATGATGAGGTTACCAAGGTTCACGTTCATACCAACGATCCTGGTCTTGCAATCCAGAAGGCTTTAACCTTTGGTTCTCTTAGCAAGATTAAGATTGATAATATGCGTGAAGAGCATCAGGAGAAGCTTTTCAAAGAAGCAGAAAAACTTGCAGCAGAGCAGGCAAGTGAAGCTTCAAAATCTTCAGATGAACCAAGAAAAGAATATGGTTTCATTTCAGTTGCGGCTGGCGAAGGATTAAATGAGATATTTAAGGGCTTAGGAGTTGATTATCTTGTTGAGGGTGGTCAGACAATGAATCCAAGTACCGAGGATATCTTAGCTGCAATCGAAAAAGTTAATGCTGATCATATTTATATTTTGCCTAATAATGGCAACATCATTATGGCTGCTAATCAGGCTGCAAGTCTTACCGAGGATAAGACTGTTCATGTTGTAAATACTAAAACAGTTCCACAGGGTGTAGTTGCACTTATCAATTTCATCCCAGAGAGAAGTGCAGAAGAAAACTTTGAGGCTATGACAGAGAGCTTATCAACTGTTAAGTCTGCAGAAGTTACATATGCAGTGAGAGATACAGAAATTGATGACGTGCCAATCAAAAAAGATGATTTCATGGGAATTTGTGATGGCAAAATCTATTCTTCAAGTCCAGATTTAAATGGTACCATCAAAGAGATGTTAGACAAAATGGTTGATGATGATTCTTCTATCATTACCATTTACTATGGACAGGACAAGACAGAAGAGGATGCAAACGAATTATCCGAGATCTTCGCAAATGATTATCCAGACTGTGAGGTTGAAGTATATAATGGTGGACAGCCAGTTTACTACTACCTTATTTCAGTAGAATAGGAGCTATTTATGCATCTTGACAGTCAGATTACCGACTTAAAGGGTGTTGGTACAAAGACTGAAATGGCTTTAAATAAGATAGGAGTATATTCCATAAGGGATATACTCCTTCGTTTTCCCATTGATTATGTATTGTACGAAGCACCAGTACCTCTTTCAGAATATGTATTAAACGAGAAAAAAGCATATCAGGTATCCTTGGCATCCGCCCCCTACTACAAAGGCGGACGCTTGAAAATGGTTACTGTCAGAGTTACAGATGGAGTTAAATCCATGAATGCTCTCTGGTTTAATATGCCTTATATAAAAGACAGACTTCATAAAAATGAAAACTATGTCTTATTAGGGCGGGTAACTGAAAAGAATG
>JAZQNS010000085.1:0-7047 GCA_045627425.1 Lachnospiraceae bacterium
GAACGCATGATACCCATCTGGACAAAAAGGTTGCCTTTAGAGTCTGGTAGGGTGTGAACTGTACCCTTAAGGTTTAAGGAGTGGACCTTGACTTCGTCGCCAATATGAAGGTCGCTGGCCTTAGGGGCCACGTAGGTCTTCTTGTCAGACTGAAGCTTAAGGTTGGCTCCGGCCTTCTTCATCTCCTCGCGAACCTTGGCACGCTTCTCCTCCATCTCTCGGATGGTAGGGGCCTCATCAGCATATTTGGTGAAGTCTCGGATAGTCTGATCAGCTAAATCCTTGGCCTCGGAGAGGATTCTGTTAGCTTCCTCAGAGGCTTCCTCGATAAGCTTCTTCCTGCGTTCTGCAATGTCATCCTGCTTCCTGCTAAGCTCGTCTCTTAAAGTCTTAAGTTCAAGCTCATGCTTTACAGCGGCTTCCCTTGAAGCTTCGAGCTCAACTCTTTTATGCTCAAGCTCAGTAAGAACGTCCTCGAAGGTTTCTGAGTTGTTGTCTAAGCGGCTCTTGGCATCATCTATAATGTAGCCCGGAAGTCCTAACTTGTTGGAGATGGCAAAAGCGTTACTTTTGCCTGGCACGCCTACAAGGAGGCGGTAGGTAGGACTTAGAGTGTTTACATCGAATTCGCAGCAGGCATTCTCGACTCTGTCTGTGGATAAGGCAAAAATCTTAAGCTCTGCATAGTGGGTTGTGGCCATAATCTTGGCATCACGGTGCTGAAGGTCATTTAAAATGGCAATAGCTAAAGCGGCACCTTCAGTTGGGTCAGTTCCTGCACATAACTCGTCGAAGAGGCATAGGGAATGCTCATCTGCGGTCTCACCTATCTTCACAATATTGGTCATGTGAGAGGAGAAGGTGGACAGGGACTGCTCAATGGACTGCTCGTCACCTATATCAGCGTAAACCTCCTCGAAAAGAGCTAACTCTGATCTGTCCGCCGCTGGAATGTGGAGTCCTGACTGGCCCATAAGGGTGAGGAGTCCCACGGTCTTAAGGGAGACAGTTTTGCCGCCTGTGTTAGGTCCAGTGACGATTAAAAGGTCGAAATCATCTCCTAAATGAATATCGATTGGCACAACCTTCTTCTGGTCAATAAGAGGATGGCGGGCCTTTCTCAATCTGATATGGCCCTTGGTATTAAAAACGGGTCTTGTGGCATTTAAGTTCTTGCCAAGCATTCCGCGGGCAAAAATAAAATCAAGACGGGTAATAATACGAAGGTCAACCCTGATTTCCTCAAGGTGCTCGGCCACCATATTGGAAAGATTGCTTAGGATTACTGCAATCTCCTCAACCTCAGCAAGTTCAAGCTCAGTGAGCTCGTTGTTTAACTTCATAACTGCCATTGGCTCTATGAAGTAGGTGGAGCCGGAGGAGGACTGGTCGTGCACCATGCCCTGAATCTGGCCCTTGGCATCAGCCCTTACAGATAGGCAGTAGCGGCCGTTTCTCTGGGTGATAACATTATCCTGGAGATAGCCGGCATTTGATGCCTGGTTAATAAGTGAACCCATCTGGGTGTGGATTCTCTCGTTGGTGATGCGGATCTTCTTCCTGATTGAGAAGAGCTTAGGTGATGCATCGTCCGCGATTTCCTCCTCGGAGAGAATACAGCGGTGAATCTCTGCTGACAACTCTGGCAGGGAGCTTAAGGAGGAAAAATACTCGCTTAAGGAATCTGTCACATCCTCGCGGTCATTTCTGTCGTAGCTCATGGCGCGTCTCGCCACATCAAGAAGCTGGCAGAAATGAAGGAGCTCTACCTGGTTGCAGACACCGCCAATCTTAAGGCGTTTTAGTGGCTCTCTTAAGTCATGTACTCCAGAGAGATCAAGGGCACCGTGACGGAGAATTCTGTTTAAGGCATCCTCTGTTTCAGACTGCATCTCCTCAATAAGAGGTAAATCATATAATGGTTTAAGGTCGGAGCATTTTGCCCGTCCAGCCTCAGTGGTGGCGAGACTGGTGAGTATCTCAATGACCTTGGTGTATTCTAATGTTTTTAAAACCTTACTATTCATAACTAATCCCTTTAAAACTTAACAAAATGGCTAAATTTAGCACAAAATAACTCTATATTATTCTAATATAAAAGATACAAAATGGAAAGTCTTTTTGAAGCAAAGTCAAGGCTTGGACACAAGTTGATATTGAAGAAAGACAGGCTAGACAGTATAATTGTTTTATATATGCCATAAGCTTAAAATGAGGTGAAAAATGGAGATTCAGCACAAGAGAAAACCCATAAATAAACAGGCTTTATTTAGAAAACTACTAGTGGCAGCAGCCTCGGGTCTTGTCTTTGGACTGGTTACAGCCGGAGTGCTATACGCTGTGCTTCGGGATTTTGCCAAGGTCATGATTACCGAACAGCAGAATCCGGTGGTGATTGAGGTTGGCAATAACAACTCCATAATAGGTGCCACCGGGGACGAGGAAATTGAGGAACCGGAGCAGGCTTCAGAAGCCCAGAAGAGTCAGTTTAATCTCTATACAGCGGGATCCTTATGCAACAAATTCTTAGTGGGAATAAACGAGGCTGAGTCTAAGAACTATCTGCAAACAGCAGATAGAATTCAATATGATACGGGTGTAATTATCCTGGCTACCAAGGAATATGTCCTAATCCTTACAACACCTAACGCAGTGGGGTCTGAGTCTGAGGCTCAGGTTACCTTCTACGGAGGAGAGACGGAAGCTGCTGAGGTGGTTGCAAAGGATTCAGACACAGGTCTTGCAATTCTCAGAGTGGAGCTGTCCCAATTAACACACAGCACCCAGGGTAATATAGAGGTAGCTGAGCTGGGAAATTCAAGAAATGTAACCAGAGGACAGTACGTAATCGGTGTTGGTAACGTTACAGGTGAGGCCGGTGCAGTTGAGGTGGGTCAGGTTATTTCCAATTCCTCCAACATTGGTTTCGTGGATTCCGAGTTTGGAATTCTGACAACAAACATTATGTCCAGATCCTTCTCCAATGGATTTATTGTTGGTTCGGAGTCCCAGGTGCTGGGAGTAATCACACACGGCCTCGATATCGAGGGTGAGGAGAACCACATAATGGCCATGGGAATTACAGACCTGGCAACTCTTATACAGAAGTTATGTAATGCAGAGCCTATTCCGTATCTGGGCCTTCATGTGTCCACCATTACTTATGTGAGTTCAGCTGTATATGACCTTCCAGAAGGATTATATGTTAAGAATATTGATATCAACAGCCCGGCAATGAAGGCGGGAGTCAGAGCGGGAGACATTGTGTATTCCATAGGCAAAAAAGACCTGCCTAACGGAAGAAGCCTCTTTGATTCTGTGATGGCTTTAGACCCAGCTTCTGACGACACTGTTGTATTACATCTTCTCAGACTTTCCGGCGGAGAGTACAAGAGCATGAGTGTTACCTTAAAGGTAGGAGCAAGGTAACTTAGAAAGGATTTTAAATGAGATTTATTGAGACATTGAGAGACGGAGACAGAGTGCAGGATATTTACCTGGTTAAGCAGAGAACCTCTGCAGTGACCAAGAACGGAAAGCCTTATGACTCCATGATTTTGCAGGACAAGACAGGCACCATTGATGCCAAAATATGGGAGCCTAACTCCATGGGAATAGATGACTGTGATGGTCTTGATTACGTTGAAATTGGAGGAGATGTCACCAGCTTCAACGGAGCCTTACAGTTAAATGTTAAGAGACTTAGAAAGGTGTCAGAGGGAGAATACAATCCTGCAGATTATCTGCCAACCTCCGATTATCCAATTGATGATATGTATAAGGAACTCTGTGGCTATATCGCATCCATGAAGAATCCTTACTTAAAGCAGCTTTGCGAGAATATGCTGGTTAATGATCAGGAGCTGGTAGCTGCCTTTAAGAAGCATTCAGCAGCCAAGGCGGTTCACCATGGTTTCATTGGAGGTCTCTTAGAGCACAGCTTAAGCGTAACCAAGAACTGTGCCTATTTTGCCGAGAGATATCCACTCCTTAACAGGGATCTGCTCCTTGCGGCAGCTATGCTTCACGACGTAGGCAAAACTAAAGAGTTATCAGTATTTCCAATAAACGACTACACCGATGAGGGTAATCTCCTTGGACACATTGTTATGGGTTCCGAGATGGTTTCTGAATATGTAAGGGAGATCCCGGACTTCCCAGAGGCCTTAAAGAATGAGCTTAAGCACTGTATTTTGGCCCATCACGGCGAGCTTGAGTATGGCTCTCCTAAGAAACCAGCCCTCATGGAGGCAATGGCCCTCTCCTTCGCGGACAATCTTGATGCCAAGATGGAGACCTACAAGGAGCTGCTTGACAAGCCAAGAGACACTAACGACGAATGGCTTGGCTTCCAGAGACTCTTTGACAGTAATGTTAGAAGAACTACAGAAAACTAGGGTGAAAATGAAGAAGAACGACATATTTGAAGTAGTTATTGAAGATATGGGACATACAGGGGAAGGCATCGGCAAGGTCGATGGCTTTCCTTTGTTTATAAAAGATGCAATTATCGGTGACAGGGTATCCGCCAAGGTAATGAAGCTAAAGAAGACCTATGGCTATGCCAGAATGATGGAGGTTATAGAGCCAAGTCCCGACAGAACAGAGGCAAAATGCAGTGAACATAAGCGCTGTGGCGGCTGCCAGATACAGGCCATGAACTACAGAGCTCAGCTTAAGTTTAAGCAGAATCTGGTGATTAATAACCTTAAGAGAATAGGTGGTTTTGACCAGGAGGTTTTAGATTTGGTCAAGCCAGTAATTGGCATGGAGGATCCTTGGAGGTACAGAAACAAGGCTCAGTATCCCGTTGGCTATGACAGGGAAGGCAAAATAATAACTGGTTTTTATTCCTCCCACAGCCACAACATTATGGCCTGCGACGACTGCCTTTTGGGAGACTCAATAAACCAGACAATTCTTGGCATGATTAAGGATTATATGGTGGAAGCAGGGGTTAGTGCCTACGATGAGGAAAGCGGAAAGGGTCTGCTTCGCCACGTTTTAATAAGGGTGAGCCGTGCCTATGGTTCCGTTATGGTCTGCCTTGTAATTAATGGTGACAGTCTTCCTAAGGAAGGACTTTTAATAGAGAAGTTAATGAAGCTGCCTAAGATGACTTCCATTAGTATTAGTGTAAACAAGGAGCGCTCCAATGTGATAATGGGGGACTCTGCTAAGACAATCTGGGGTCAGGAAGTGATAACAGACAAAATTGGAGATCTGGTATATGAGATTTCCCCTCTTTCCTTCTTCCAGGTGAACCCAATACAGACTAAGAAGCTCTATGATGTTGCCAAGGATTTCGCTGGTTTAAAAGGCAGTGAAAAGGTGTGGGACCTGTACTGCGGAGCTGGAACTATCGGGCTATATTTTGCCAGAGAGGCAGAGTTCGTAAGAGGCATAGAGATAGTGCCTGAGGCCATAGAAAATGCCAAGGCCAATGCTGTTACCAACAATATTGAGAATGTGGAGTTCTACGTTGGCAAGGCTGAAGAGGTCTTCACCAGGATTTATAACGAGAATCCTGAGGCTGCAAAGGCTGACGTGGTAGTGGTTGACCCTCCAAGAAAGGGCTGCGACGAGGCACTCTTAGATACAATTCTTAAAATGTCTCCAGACAGAATGGTCTATGTAAGCTGTGATTCTGCAACCCTGGCCAGAGACCTGAAGATACTCTGCCAGGAGTCCTACCGCATCGAGAAGGTGCAGCCGGTGGATTTATTCCCACACACGGTGCATGTTGAAACGGTTGTTCTCTTGTCCCGAATAACTCCAGATGCCTATATTACGGTAGATTTAGATATGTCTGAATTAGACCTGACCAGTGCAGAAGCAAAAGCTACTTATAACAAAATTCGTGATTTTGTGAAAAATAAGTATGATTTACATGTTACCAATTTGAATATCGCACAGGTCAAACAGAAACATGGAATTATCGAGCGTGTTAATTATAATGTTGGTGAAGGCAAGTCAAGAGTACCTAATACACCAAAAGAAAAGTTTGAAGCAATTGAAGAAGCATTAAGATTTTATAAGATGATATAAGATGGAGGCTTGCTTTGTATCAGATATTTAGTGATGAATGGCGTTATAAAGTTTATTTTTTAGGTTATTATTGCACTTCAAGTTCATACATAGTGTATAATCTGATGTTCTATTCACATGGGCTTAGATTTCTTTTGAAGATTACAGACAAGAATGGGGCACTTTCAAGTGATTTAAAAGAAGTGAAAGAATTTAAAGTACCTAGAAAATGTGAAGGGCAGTTATTTGAAAATAGCAGTTATATGACTGCTCATACATATGCGACTAAAAAATATGCGGAATTATCTACTGATTTCAAAAATAGATATTCCGACACAGCATTTAGAAAAATCACTGGCATATCAATCGAAGACCATGAAGAAGATGTGTTTTTGATTAGTGATGATGAGGCTATCATTATCCCAATTATTACAAAAGACGCTGATGTTTATAATGTGCCAGTGTATGGTGATTTAGAGATGAAGTTGCTTTTATTAACTATGGCAGGAAAAAATTTATCATTATATCCAGAAGAACAGATTGGGAAGATTAAAGAAAAATAAGCAAATAATAAGCAGGGCATATCGCCCTGCTTATTTAGTCTGTGGTATCGTAGAAGTATTTCAAGTCATCATCTTCATAGGTGCTAAATGCTTTGTCTCTTGCTTCATAGTACAATTCAGCATATAGGTTGTTGTAGGTTGCATTGCCTGAATTATAATGCTCTGCACATTTCCAGTTAAGAACCATGACAAGCTCTGTGAAGTATTTTACATCATGAATCCATTCTTTAGATGCTCTTTTATAGGTGTCAGTAATAGCATCAACACCAAATGCATCTGCGATACTGAAATCTTCATAAAATGTAGTGAATGGCATATAACCAATTTCCTCGTAAATCACCTGACGGTTTAATTTCTTGATTTTCATAGGAGGAATTTCAATTGATTCTGGTTTGCTTGAAACTGCCTTTGCACTTCCGTTTCGCTTGATACTTCTTTCTAAACTTCTTAATTTACT
>JAZQNS010000086.1:0-43262 GCA_045627425.1 Lachnospiraceae bacterium
TCTATAGTGAAACCAGTCACCTTGAAAAGCTGTCAGTAATGGATGCAGATAGAAGAGATGGCCTCTTTATGAAGGACCCATCAAAGATTATCATATTTACCAATGGATATTTATCAGGCCAGGAGCTTATGGACAGGTTAAGGTCTGAATTTCATATAGAGTGTGAGATGGCAGCAGTTAACTACGTGACTGCTCTGTCCTCCTTTATGGATACAGAGGAAGGTTTCCGAAGACTGAGAGATGGTCTTTTTTCCATAGATTTGGCCCTTTCTGGCAAAGAAGATTACCTTAAACATGACTATATCTATAAAGCACCAGAGGTGGCGGTGACTCTGTCTGATGCTATGGACAGCCCCATGGAGCCTGTGCCAATGGATCAGGCAGCAGGCAAAATATCAGGAGAGTTCTTCTTCCTCTATCCGCCAGGCATTCCAATCCTTGCTCCCGGTGAAGTGGTGGCTAATGATTTTGCCGAAAAAATAAGCCTGCTAAGGGAGAAAAACTACCAGGTAAATGGCCCATCAGACCACACTTTAGCCACTATAAAGGTGTTGAAAAAGGCATTTTAAGATATTATACTTAAAGGGATGCTATAGGAGGATTACAGTGGGTAAGATTTTCTGTATTATGGGCAAAAGCGCCTGCGGTAAAGATACAGTATTTAAGGGTCTACTCGATGAAAATATAGAGGGTCTTGAGACCATAGTTCCATACACTACAAGGCCAATAAGAGATGGTGAGACGGAGGGTATGGAATATCATTTTGTCAGCGAAAAGGAATTACGAGAAATGACTAAAGCTGGCAAGGTAATCGAAGTGAGAACCTACAATACTGTTCACGGACTTTGGTCCTATTTCACAGCGGATGACGGACAGGTTGACTTAAGCAAACATAATTACGTTGTTATAGGTACATTAGAGGCATTTGGCCTTCTCGCTTCCTACTATGGAAACGACAGGGTGGTGCCTATCTATATTGAGCTTGATGACGGTGAGAGACTGTCGAGAGCTTTGAGTCGTGAGAGAGCTCAGGATAATCCTAAATACCAGGAATTATGCAGAAGATTTCTCGCGGATGATCAGGATTTTTCAGAGGACAAGCTTTTCAAAGCTGGTATCACTAACAGATTCACCAACGAGGAGTCTAAGGAGACAGTAAAGGTAATCAGATCCTTTATAGAGACCATGATGTAGGATAGGAGAAGCCATGAGTGAAGATATGAGAATCAGTCAGCTTTTCTCCACGCCACCGGTGTCAGAGAACAAGCCTATTGAACAGACAGATGGAACCTTCAAGTTCACTCTGGCCAGTCAGATAGCTGAGTCGGAGCTTCAGGAGAAGGTCAACCAGATGCTAAATGATATTTCTGTCCAGGGCAACATGCTGGCCAAGCACATGGATATTCGTGATATGAAGCGTTATCGTGGACTGATTAAGGATTTCCTTAACGAGATTGTATATCGCTCTCATGAGTTTTCAAGAGAGAACTTCCTTGACAGAAAGGGTCGTCACAGGGTTTACGGCATTATCAGAAAGATAGACGCCAATCTTGACGAGCTTGCCGAGGAGTTATTAAAGGATGAGAAGGACCATCTGTCCATTCTTTCTAAGATTGGTGAGATTACAGGCTTACTTCTCGATATTATCGCATAGAAAGGAGGCCATACTATGGCAGGTTTTCAGAATATACTAGGTCATGAACAGACCATTAATTCCTTAAAGAACGCCATAATGTTAGGTAAGGTTTCCCACGCATACATATTTAACGGCGAGGAGGGCTCAGGCAAAAAGACCTTAGCGGAGGCTTTTGCCATGACCTTACAGTGTGAAAAGGGCGGCAAGGATGCCTGTCATGAGTGCAGATCCTGCAAGCAGTTCATGACACACAATCAGCCAGATATGATTTATTTAGAGCCTTCGAAGGAAGGACTTATTAGGGTTGACGACATCAGAGAGCAGGTTAATGCCACCGTGCAGATAAAGCCTTACTCTTCACCATACAAGATTTATCTTATTGAGCACGCTGATTCCATGAATGAGCAGGCACAGAATGCTTTGCTTAAGACCATGGAGGAGCCACCTGAATACGTAGTAATTATTCTTCTTACGGAGAATGCAGACAGACTGTTGCCTACAATTCGCTCAAGAGCTGTGACCATGGAATTACATCCAGTAGCAGATGAGCTGGTTATGAAGTACTTAACTGAGGTGCTTTCTGTGCCAGAGAGGGATGCTGCAGTATGCACAGCCTATGCCCAGGGCAATGTGGGTAAGGCTGCAAGAATGTCCACAGCGGAGGACTTTAAGGAACTGAAGGACCATGTGACTTCATTACTTAAGCATATTGAGGATATGGACCTTTTAGCAGTCACTGAGGAGGTTAAGGAATCCATCAAGTGGAAACTTAGAATCGAGGATTATTTCGATCTTTTAGTTGTTTGGTACAGAGATGTGCTTGTGTATAAGGCAACAGCAGATGCCAACAGACTTATCTTCCAGGATGAGTTATATGATATTAAAAAACAGTCAGAGAATCATTCCTACGAAGGAATTGAGAATATAATTAAGGCCATCGACCAGGCAAAATCAAGATACAGCGCAAACGTTAAGTTAGAGCTCTGTATTGAGACTATGTTAATGGAGATGAAGGAGAACTAGTATGATTAAAGTTGTGGGAGTTCGTTTTAGAACTGCTGGAAAAATATATTACTTTGCACCGGGAGATATTGAGGTAAAGAACAATGACGGCGTTATTGTTGAGACAGCAAGGGGTGTTGAGTACGGTGATGTGGTAATAGCAAACAAAATGGTTACAGAGGATGCAATAGTCAGTCCTCTTAAGCCAATTATGAGAGTTGCCACAGAGGAAGACAAAAAGAAGGCTTTAGAGAACCGTAACAAGGAGAAGGAAGCCTACAAGATTTGCCAGGAGAAGATTGAGAAGCATAATCTCGAGATGAAGCTGGTAGATGCTGAATATACATTTGACAATAACAAACTTCTCTTCTACTTTACCGCAGACGGAAGAGTAGACTTCAGAGAGTTAGTTAAGGATCTTGCTTCAGTATTCCGCACAAGAATTGAGCTTAGACAGATTGGTGTGAGAGATGAGACCAAGATTTTAGGTGGTTTAGGAATCTGTGGTAGAGAGCTTTGCTGTAAGACATATTTAGGAGAGTTTGCCCCAGTGTCCATCAAGATGGCTAAGGAGCAGAGCTTATCCTTAAACCCAACCAAGATTTCAGGAACCTGCGGCAGACTTATGTGCTGCTTAAAGAATGAATCAGAAACCTATGAGTACTTAAATTCAAGATTACCAGGAAATGGCGAAACCGTTACAACCCCTTATGGAGATCAGGGAGTAGTTGATTCTGTCTCTGTATTAAAGCAGACAGTAAAGGTAGTTGTGGATATGGGCGATGAGAAAGAGATGCAGGAATACGATGTGTCTGAGTTAAAGTTCAAGCCTAAGAAGAAGAAGGTTCAGCTCACCAAAGAAGAGCTTAAGGAATTATCCGGATTAGAGGATAAGGAAGGAACATCTAAGTTATAGTATGGAAGTGGACATTAAACCGCAAGAACGAATTGATGACCTAGAGTGTAAAGGATACAAGATCATACAGGATCAGAAAAGATTCTGTTTTGGCATAGACGCTGTATTGCTTTCAGGTTTTGCCAAGGTAAGAAAGGGAGACAAAGCAGTGGATTTAGGAACGGGAACGGGAATTATTCCACTGTTGCTCCATGCCAAGACAGAGGGAAAAAGCTATGTGGCTCTTGAGATTCAGGAAGAGTCTGCAGATATGGCAAGACGCTCTGTTATGTTAAATGATCTTACAGATGATATAAAAGTAATCACTGGTGATATCAAGGATGCCTCTAGTTTATTAGGGACATCCTCTTTTAATGTGGTGACCTGTAACCCACCATATATGATAGGTCAGCACGGCATACAGAATGAAGTGGATGCCCTGACCATTGCAAGACACGAGATACTCTGCAATTTTGATGATGTGGCAAGGGAGGCTTCAAGACTGTTAAAGGTCAAGGGAAGGTTTTACCTTATTCACAGACCCTTCAGGTTGCCGGAGTTATTCGAAACACTGAAAAAATACCATTTGGAGCCTAAAACTATGAGGCTTGTTTATCCCTTTGTGGACAAGGAACCAAACATGGTACTGATAGAGTGTATAAAGGGGGCAAAAGAGAGACTCAATGTGGAAAAACCACTTATTGTCTATGATGCCCCTGGAAAATATACAGACGAGATTTACAAAATCTACAACATGGACAGATAGGAGAAGTAAGATGAGCGGTACACTGTATTTATGTGCAACACCTATAGGTAATCTTGAAGATATAACCCTCCGTGTACTGCGCACCCTAGAGGAGGTAGATTTGATAGCCGCGGAGGATACCAGAAATTCCATCAAGCTTTTAAATCACTTTGAAATAAAGACTCCAATGACCTCCTACCATGAATTTAACAAGATTGACAAGGCCTACACTCTTGTTGAGAAGCTTAAGGAAGGGCAAAATATAGCCCTTATAACTGATGCAGGAACCCCGGGAATATCAGATCCCGGTGAGGAGTTAGTCCGTATCTGTTACGAGGAAGGAATCTCCGTTACCTCCCTTCCAGGAGCCTCCGCCTGCATTACAGCCTTGACACTGTCAGGAAAGAGAAACAGGCGTTTTGCCTTCGAGGCCTTCCTTCCAAAGGATAAAAAGGAAAAAGCAAGGGTGATGGAGGAGTTAAAGAGAGAAACCAGAACCATTATTCTCTATGAGGCACCTCACCATTTAGTTAAAACCCTTGAGGAACTTAAAGATAATCTTGGAGATAGAAATGTTTCCATTATAAAAGAGTTAACCAAGAAGCACGAGACAGTTTTCAGAACCACCTTCAGTGAGGCCCTTAGTCATTACGAGAATGAGGACCCGAGAGGAGAATACGTTCTTGTTATAGAGGGCAAGAGCAAGGAAGCTGTCATGGAAGAGCAGATGGCTCAGTTTAAGGATTTAAGCCTTGAGGATCATATGAAAATATATGAGGATCAGGGAATAGATAAAAAAGAAGCCATGAAGCTGGTGGCAAAGGACCTCGGTATAAGCAAGAGAGAGGTATATAACCAGCTCATAGACAGGAGGTAGAAATGTCAGAAGAAATTTTAGAAGAAGATGACACTCTGGATATTGAAGAGATAAAGGATCTGCTTGCTAATCGACAATTTGCTACCTTGAAGGAAAGATTAAGCCATACCAATGAGGCTGATATTGCAGACCTTTTTGAGGAGTGTACAGAGGCAGAGATTCCTGTTCTTTATCGTCTCCTTGGCAAGGAGGAGGCAGCAGAGGTATTCTCCCGTATGGAGCCTGAATACCAGGAGATGTTAGTAAATGCTCTTACAGACCGAGAGTTAAAGCAGGTCTTAGATGAGCTTTTCCTTGATGATGCGGTAGATTTGGTCGAGGAGATGCCGGCTAACATAGTTAAGCGAATTCTGAAGAATACAGACAGTCAGACCAGAAACTCTATTAACGAGCTTTTGAAATATCCAGAAGACTCTGCAGGTTCCATGATGACTGTGGAGTATGTCAATATTAAGAAGAATATGACTGTAAAGGATGCTATCAATAGAATCCGTGGCATGGCCCCTGATTCAGAGACCATTTACACAGTATATGTCACAGAGAACAGAGAGCTCTTAGGTATTGTAACTCTTAAGGATCTCCTTATTGCCAGCGACGATATAATGATTGAGGATATCATGGAAACTGATATCATCACCGTTCAGACCTTAGAGGATCAGGAAGACGTTGCAATGAAGTTTAAGAAGTACGGCTTCCTTGCCTTTCCTGTAGTTGACCAGGAGGAACGTCTTGTTGGTATCGTTACCGTCGATGACGCTATCGATGTCTTAGAGGAAGAGACCACTGAGGATATCAGTAAGATGGCTGCGATTGTTCCTCAGGAGAAGCCTTACCTTAGACAAACCACCTATGAACTGTGGAAGTCACGTATACCATGGTTATTACTCCTCATGGTATCTGCAACCTTTACCGGTATGATTATCACTTCCTTCGAGGAGGCACTGGCAAAATATGTTATCCTAACTGCCTATATCCCTATGCTGATGGATACCGGCGGAAATTCCGGTTCTCAGGCTTCAGTTACTGTAATCCGAGGAATATCCCTTGATGAGATTGAGTTTAGGGATATATTCAGGGTTATATGGAAGGAAGTAAGAGTTGCAACTCTCTGCGGATTGACCCTTGCGGTATGTAATTTTGCCAAGCTGGTTATGTTCGACAGACTGACAATGATTGTTGCACTCACTATCTGCCTTACACTGGTGGTTACAATTTTCTGTGCTAAGTTAGTTGGATGTACATTACCGCTAATTGCTTTCAGACTTGGCTTCGACCCGGCTGTAATGGCCAGTCCTTTTATTACAACTATTGTGGATGCCATTTCCTTACTGGTTTACTTCCAGTTCGCAACCAGATTATTAGGTATATGACAAAAATAAAACCTACCATTGACAGTTCAATGGTAGGTCTTTTTTTAATTCTCTTCAGTTTCCATCTCCGTATCTGGCACTTCTTCTTCTGTCTCTATTTCAACTCTTTCCAAAGGCAGGTACCTGTATATATAATCCTCTGTACATGAAAGCTTGGACTGCCATACGTTAATTACTGAATTATCAGGCAGTCCCTTCTCATATTCGAAGGTAAGTGTGTTCTGATCAACCAAAGTGGTAGTAATGGAACTTCCATCTATATATACCTTTGAGTACTTAGTGAAGTTAACTCCCTTTACATAGTAAGTGTCTTCATTTAAAGGATCCTGGAAGACCTTTGTTACATAGATTGGGTCGAGACCCATCTTTAGCTCCGACTTCACATATGGGTTGTAGCCACCGTAGACTATCTGGTCACCGTAGAGCATATCGTACTCAAGTGCCTGTAAGGACTCGGCAAAATCATAATCCTTAGAGTGCTTCTGGCGGAAGGCATTGATGATACCGTTCTCCATGCCAAGGGTTTTATAAACGTAGTTGGTAATCTCATCAGATGAAAGATTACGTGACTTAAATGGCAGGTCACAGTTATTCCAGATAACATAGTCTGTCTGATAAAGAGTTCTGTTATCTAATTCCTCCTGTCTTATATCCAGGGAAGGAAGATGGTCACCGTACATTACAAGGACGGTTGGTTCATCAAATTCATTAAGAGTAGCAATCAATTCACCGATGAACTGGTCCATCTCGTAGAGCATATTAGCATAGTACTCAATCTGATCCTTGTAGGCCAGTCTGTCTTCAGCTATGTCAGTCACTGTGATGTGGTGTTCATAGTCCTCTGTGGTATTGTAGCCACCGTGTCCCTGAACGGATATGGTGTAAACAAGGTCCTGACCCTCAGTTTCCTCCATACACTGCATTATATACTTGGTAAGAACAGAGTCCTTAGCCCAGCCAAGATTGGTGGTTTCATAATCTAACATGTATTCCACAGAGGTAAAATCATCAAATCCAAGGTTTGCGTAAACCACATCTCTTGAATAGAATTTTCCGGTGTTGTCGTGGAGAGCGTGGGTGTTGTAACCATAGGTCTTAAGGTTAAAAGCCAGGTTCTCTGTGGAGGTTTCCTTAAGGATTGTCTTAAAAGGATACTCACCTGCACCGAAGTCATCCATGGTCATACCAGTCAAAACCTCGAATTCTGTATTTACCGTACCTGCGCCGATTACCGGGACATCGAAGAGTCCGCCACATTCCTCCTGTAGGGCTGTAAAGTTAGGAAGAACGGTATCGGAGAAGGTTACGTCATTTAGTTCCTGAATATTAAAGAAGGTTTCAAGCTGGATATAAATAATGTTAGGGGTAATATCAGCCTCGTCTCCCGTAATGGATAAATTGTCGTTCTTTACCATTTCAGCCAGGGATTCAGCTGAGTAGTTCTTAGGCTTGCTTACACCAGTGTCTATAAGTGAGTTGGTGAAGCAGTAGACAAAACCATTGTTTCTATATGCTGCAGAGAGTTCAGCGAACTGTCCCTCTAAGAAGCCAAGCTTTACGCCCAGGTTAATACCGCCAACAGTAAGGCCAAAGGTTAAGGCCATGGTAGCCAAAACATAATGGTATTTTATTTTTGCCTTCCATTTAGGTGCGAAAATGAAGAGCTCCACCAGGATAACCAGAGCCAGTAGTACCAGAATTCCAAGAAGGATTATCTGGAAGAAGTTAAAATACCTGTTAAGCATTTCTGGCAGAGATTCTATCATATAGAGGTCGCTGGCACAGAAAGGTGTAACTCTGTTTAAGAGGAGCACCAGGTTAGTTATGCCGAAAGCAACCCAGAGGGTGGAGCATATGCTGACGAAGAAAATCCTTCGTTTAAAGAGAAGGGTCCAGCAGATGGTCAGCTGGATAATCAGCACATTTGCAATAAAAGCATAAAAGTGTTTAAAAAGAAAGGCAAAACCTTTTACTGGAGACTTAAGCTCCATGCAGGTTATTATTAAGTTTACAATGAAAGGCACAAGGATATACATAACTATTAGGTCAAAGATCTCAGGATGTTTAAGCCTTAAGGGAATATCCTTATAGGAGTTAGATATCTTTTTGCCTTGATTTCTTATGGCATTAAGAGCGGTTAGTTTCATACGTTTCTTCCTTATATAAAAAAATGCGAATATGCTATAATAATGTTGAATAAGGTCATAATCAGGCATTATTCAAAGGCATTATACTCCCATAGGTCTTAAAAATCAATTAAGGAGGCATTATGAATAAGGCAGTAGAAAGGTTATCAGAAATACTAAAGAAGAGTGAAAATATAGTATTTTTCGGAGGTGCCGGAGTAAGCACAGCCAGCAACATTCCAGATTTCAGATCCTCCACAGGCCTGTACTCAAAGAAGCTTAACAGAAACTTCAGTCCGGAGCAGGCTGTATCCCACAGCTTCCTAATGCAGTATCCGGAGGAGTTCTATGAATTCTACAAGGCTAATCTGGTATATCCAGAGGCAAAACCTAATGATTGCCATTTTGCCTTGGCCAAGCTTGAGGAAATGGGAAAGCTCAGAGCAATCGTTACCCAGAATATAGACGGACTTCACCAGGCAGCAGGCTCAAAGGTTGTATATGAGCTACATGGTTCTGTTAAGAGAAATTACTGTACCACCTGCTATGGGGCCTATGACGAGAATTATGTCTTAGAAGCAGAGGGAGAGCCAAGGTGCGAAAAGTGTGGTGGCAGGGTAAGACCGGATGTGGTTCTGTATGAAGAAGGCCTTGACGAGAATGTTATAAATGGTGCCATCAATGCCATTGCCAAGGCAGACACACTTATAATAGGAGGAACATCACTTGTTGTTTATCCCGCAGCAGGCTTAATCCAGTATTTTAAGGGAAGTAATCTGGTTCTTATTAATAAAACTGCAACCAGCGCGGACCGTTATGCAGACCTTTTAATTCAGGACGATATAGCAGCTGTTATGAAGGCAGCGGTGGAGGGAATAAATTAGTAAAAACCCCTTGAAATGTTGAAATAACCGTGATACAATATCTCCTCGTGATATATTAATTTTTCCTTGTTCCCGTTTAGCGGGAGCCAGAGACCAAAAGGAGGTACAATTCGCATGAACAAATATGAATTAGCTCTTGTTCTTAGCGCAAAGCTTGAGGATGATGCAAGATCTGCAAAGCTTGAGAAGATTAAGGAAATGATCGCTCACTTCGGTGGCTCCATCACCAACGTTGATGATTGGGGAAAGAAGAAGCTTGCTTACGAAATCGAGAAGCAGGGCGAAGGTTTCTATTACTTCATCCAGTTTGATGCAGCAGCAACAGCTCCAGCTGAGTTAGAAGCTCGTCTTCGTATTGAAGAAGATGTTCTTCGCTACTTATGCGTTAAGCCAGTAGAAGCGTAAATAGAAAGTTAGAGGATATCGCGTATGAATAAAGTGATTCTTATGGGTAGACTTACAAGAGATCCTGAAGTTAGATACTCTCAGGGTGAGAACTCTACCGCAATTGCAAGATTTTCCCTGGCAGTTGATCGTCGTTTCAAGAGAGATGGCGAGCCTACAGCAGATTTTATTAACTGTGTAGCATTCGGCAGAAATGCAGAATTTTTGGAGAAGTATTTCCATAAGGGATCTAAGGCAGTTATTGAAGGAAGAATCCAGACAGGATCCTACGAGAGAGACGGACAGAAGGTTTACACAACAGATGTTGTTGTTGAGCAGGTTGAATTTGCTGAGAGCAAGGCTGCAGCAGAGAGCAACGGTAGCTATTCCGCTCCATCAAATGCAGGTTCCGCAGCTAGTTCCGCGATTGGAGAGGGATTTATGAATATCCCTGACGGATTAGATGAGGAATTACCATTCAACTAATCTGTAATTATTGAATTTATAGGAGGTAACATCATGGCTTTTAATAAGACAGACCGTGAAGGCGCTCCAAAGAGACGCCCAGGCGGCATGCATAGAAGAAAAAAGGTTTGCGTTTTCTGTGGCAAGGACAATGTCATTGATTACAAGGACACAAACAAGTTAAAGAGATACGTATCCGAGAGAGGTAAGATCCTTCCTCGTCGTATCACAGGTAACTGCTCTAAGCATCAGAGAGACATCACTGTAGCAGTGAAGAGAGCTAGACAGCTCGCTCTTTTACCATACGTAGCAGAGTAAATTAATTAAAATGGCCAACCACTTTTGTGGTTGGTCTTTTTTTCTCTTTTTGATAACTGTATTAAATCTGTGTCTTTCTTTGATATCCCCTTTTAAAGTGCTATAATTAGTGTGTCTTTGAAACGAGGGAGATTTTATTATGAAAATGTCGAAAGCAGCATGGGCAATGCTTGGTTTACTAGGAACCATCATTGCTGCATATATAGGGGTTAGCGTATTTTTTCTAAGTCACTATCTGCCTAATACATATATTAATGAGGAGAAGGTAACTGCCAAGACCCCGGATTATGTGGAAGGCAAAATGAAAAAGGCAGCTGATCAGTATGTTCTTACCATCACAGACAGACTGGGCAATTCCTTCCCAATAGCAGGAAACTCCATAGGTTACCAGTACGTGCCAATGGGAGAGGAAGAAGCCATTTTGAAAAAGCAGAATGCTTTTAGCTGGCCACTTGCCCTTTTTAAAGATAGTAGCTTTGTTCTTGGAAAATCCGTGGACTACAATGAGAACTTCTTAGAGGAAGATTTATATAACCTTGAATTATTCAGCGCCGACTATATTTCTCTTGCCGAGGATGCTCATATTGAGATAGACAAGGAGCATTATGAGCTGGTGCCTGAGGTTATGGGAAACAACCCAGACAGGGAGACAATCTTAAATGTAGTTAAGGAATGCTTAACTGCCTGCGATGAGAATGTAACTCTAAATGATGCTTGTTATATCAATCCTAACATTTATTCAACCAGCGAGGAGATTGCATATACTGCTAACCAGATAGAGCACTACTTAGCAGCCACCATCCACTATGAGATTGATGGAGTGGATGAAAACCTTGGTGAAAAGGAAATTCTGGCCATGTTAGATATTGACGCTGATGGAAATGTAACCATCAATGATGATGCGGTTACCAGATTCGTTCAGCACCTGGCCTCCACCTATAACACCTACGCCGATGTGAGAGAGTTTAAGACCTCATCTGGCGACACCATCAAGATTGGCGGTGGCGATTACGGATGGGTAATAAGCAAGGCAAAAGAAAAAGCGGAGATTTTAGCCCAGCTTGAAAGCGGACAGGCCACAAGCCGAGAACCTGTCTATGAGCAGAGAGCAAAGCAGTCTGGTTTAGATGACATCGGCAATACATACGTGGAGATTGATTATACTAAACAGCATCTCTGGTTCTATAAAGATGGCGAACTAATTGTTGACACAGACATAGTTTCGGGATGCCTGGCTAAGCATAATGGTTCCGTGGATGGTGTCTTCAAGATTGTATATAAGGAGAAGGATGCTACCTTGGTTGGAGAGGATTACTCCTCATCGGTTAAGTACTTCATGCCTTTTGCCTACAATATTGGAATTCACGATGCCTCATGGAGAAGTAAGTTCGGTGGAGAGATTTACAAGAAGAATGGCTCCCATGGATGTGTAAATGCTCCATACGAGGCGGCCAAGAAGATATTTGAGAATATCGAGGTTGGAACACCGGTAGTTGCCTACTACAGAGAAAAGGTTGAACTTACCAACAACGCAGCTATGGTTTCAAATGCATATTCCTATGTAAAACCAAAAGAAGATTAATGATTAAGAGTCAGCCGGGGCTGGCTCTTTTTTTAGAATTAAAGAAGTATATAAAAAAAACACATACAGAACAAAAAATATGTTATACTCCTTTAGGTTTAACATTTCCATATGGTTGAAAGGGGATTAGTAATGGAAAAAATCAAAGCGTTTCTTAAGAAAAAGGATGTAGAAATCAGCGTACAGCGTTATTTAATCGAAGCCTTAGGTGCTATGGCACAGGGTCTCTTCGCATCACTTCTCATCGGTACAATTATCGGTACCCTCGGTACACAGTTAAACATTGAGTTGTTAGTTACCATCGGTGACTACGCTAAGGCGGCAACAGGACCAGCAATGGCCATAGCAATCGGTTACGCGCTTCATGCACCTGCGCTTGTGTTATTCTCACTGGCAGCAGTTGGAGCGGCGGCTAACTCTCTTGGCGGAGCAGGCGGACCACTTGCTGTATTAGTTGTAACAGTATTTGCTGCAGAGTTTGGCAAAATTGTAAGCAAGGAAACTAAGATAGATATTATCGTTACTCCATTCGTTACTATTTTTGTAGGTGTCGTTCTTTCATTATTATGGGCACCAGCAATCGGAACAGCTTCATCAGCAGTTGGAAACTTCATTATGTGGGCAACTGAGCTTCATCCATTCTTTATGGGAATTATTGTTTCCGTAGTTGTGGGAATTGCTCTTACCCTTCCTATCAGTAGTGCAGCAATCTGCGCAGCCTTTGGTTTAGCTGGTCTTGCCGGAGGTGCAGCTGTGGCAGGATGTTGTGCACAGATGGTAGGATTCGCAGTACTTTCCTTTAAGGAGAACAAGTGGGGCGGTCTTTTTGCCCAGGGAATTGGAACATCCATGCTTCAGATGGGCAACATTGTGAAGAAGCCAATAGTCTGGTTACCAGCAATCATTACTTCAGCTATTACTGGACCAATTGCTACCTGTGTCTTCAAGCTTAGAATGGATGGTGCACCTGTTTCATCCGGTATGGGAACCTGCGGTCTTGTAGGACAGATTGGTGTCTATACAGGATGGATTAATGATATTGCAGAGGGAACAAAGGCTGCAATTACCGCCATGGACTGGATCGGATTAGTACTTATCTGTTTCATTCTTCCAGGCGTACTCTGCTATGGAATTGGACTTATATTTAGAAAGGCAGGCTTAATAGAGGACGGAGACCTTAAGCTTGATTTATAATTAGTATATGAATTTAAAGAGAATTGGCTCATATATTAAGAAAGAAGCGGTGCTAAGCATATCTTTTATGCTGGCACTGCTTTCTGTCTTCTTTGTGAGACCGGACAAGGGATATTTTGAGTATATAGATTACAGGACATTGGCAATACTTTTGTCTCTAATGCTTGTAATGGAAGGCCTTAAGGAGCTTAAGGTTTTCAGGGAGATAGGAGAGGCCCTGATAGCCAGGGTTAATTCCACCAGGGGACTTGCTCTGGTTATGATTCTTCTTAATTTCTTTTTCTCCATGCTAATTACTAACGATGTGGCGCTGATTACCTTCGTTCCCTTCACCATCATTGTGCTAAGCGTGGCAAAAAAGGAAGACCACCTGATACCGGTAATAGTCTTAGAGACCATAGCGGCTAACTTAGGTTCTATGATGACACCTATTGGTAACCCTCAGAATCTCTATTTGTACTCCATTGCAGGAATGACTATCTCTGAGTTCTTCGGTCTTATGCTGCCATACGCATCTATAGCCTTAGCCCTGCTAATGGTATTTTGCCTTGTGGTTATTAAAAAGGATCAGGTGGAGCCTGTGGAGAGAGAGGTATTTAAGAGGTCAAAAAGGGAGATGATTGAGCTTTTCAGTTATCTATTTCTCTTCTTCCTTGCACTTTTGGTGGTATCAAGATTTCTGCCATACTATATTGGACTTTTAATAACGCTGCTTGTCGTACTGATTCTCGACAGAAAGATTATTAGGAGAGCAGATTATTCTCTCTTGCTAACCTTTATATTTCTCTTTATCTTTATTGGAAACATGAAGAGAATCCATATGGTTTCGGCTATGCTTGCTTCCGTAGTTATTGGAAATGAGTTTTTTGCCTCAGTGGTAACAAGTCAGTTTATCAGCAACGTTCCTGCAGCCATTCTTTTGTCAGGCTTCACTGACAACATAAGCGAGCTCATTATAGGAACTAACATTGGTGGGTTGGGAACTCTCATTGCTTCCATGGCCAGCCTCATTTCCTACAAGCAGTACGGAGTAATGGAAAATGCAAGGAAGGGTGCTTACTTTAAGACCTTCACCATTTACAATCTTCTCTTTTTGTTGGCAATGATAATTTTTTATGTTTTAATATAGGTAGTTTAAAAGAAATAGGGAGGCAAAATAATGAGTCTTATAATTAGTCTTATAACCGGAACTTTTGCCGGATGGGCAGCAGGTAAGCTCATGGGCAGTAAGCACGGAATCATCTTAAACTGTATAATCGGCCTTATAGGTGGTGCACTGGGAGGATTCCTTTTCGGTCTCTTCGGCTTAACAACATACTCCACCGTAGGTTCCATAGTAGTTTCCATCGTAGGTGCCTGCGTACTTATCTGGGTTAGCAGGCAGATTGGGGATTAAAGAAGAATAAATAATGTAACATAAGGATAGCTGAGTTCCGAAAGGAACTCAGCTATTTTTTATTTGGAATTCATTTGTTCTGTGACGAAGGCGGCGAAATCTTTAACTCTCTTGCTGGTGGTGTTGGGAACTCCTAAGCCAATGGTTCTATATACTTCCATGTCAATTGGCAGGATTCTAACATTTCCTGGAGGATTCTTTAAGGACAACTCAGGCAAAAGTGCTGCCCCCAGACCCTGGCTTACCATGTGGAGTAAGGATGAGTCGTCATCGCAGAGCACGTTAATAGCCTTCTCCTTCATTTCCGGCAGGTATTCGCTGTAATTATAGTTGTTAGCCATGATGAAGGGAAGCTCAGAAAGAAGACTTCTGGTTACTATATCAGTTTTTTTATCTTTTAATAAATCCTCAGGAATTGCAGCAAGATAAGGGTCCTTTATAAGTGGATACCATCTTGCACCGGATATATTCTTCTCATCGGCAAAAACAAGGTCCACCTCTCCATTAACAAGCCAGCTGCTAAGGTGGTCATAACCGATCAGAATCTGGAAGGATATGTCTTCATGTTCTAACTGGTAGTCCCTGATTAAGCCAGGCAAAAAGGTATTGGCCACAGAGGAATATGCACCTATTCTGATAGGAGTATTTTCCAGGGAGGCATAGTCTCTTGCACCATTTTTAAGCTTCCTAATGGCGGCATCGACCTCCATTATATATGGAAGGAGAGCCTGACCTTCTTCTGTCAGGCTGATACCATTATGCTGTCTCTTTAATAGCTTTAGTCCCAGTTCATCCTCAAAGTGATTCATGGTTTGGGTGATGGCGGACTGGGTTATGTGGAGTTCCTCTGCTGCCTTGCTAAAACTTCCGCATTTAACTGTTGATAAAAATACCTCTATGCGATGGTCGTCCATTTTGCCCTCCAAATGATATTTATAAAACAAATAGAATTATAAGTAATACTAATACATACATTATAAAAACTAAATTCACAAATTACAAGGCGGGCTTTATAATCATTTTCGTTGGGTTTAATAATTTCACAGAATATGTGGAGGATGATTATGGGAGACAGAGTTATAAGAACAAAACCGGTAGTTGGCGTAGAGACCTTTGCTTTTATTATTGTATTCTTTGGTTTATTTGTAGTTCTTGGAATGCAGATGGGAACTATCAATATGTTAAACACCATGATGAATACAGCTTTTGACTTACTTTTAAATACTGTATTCTACATTATGGCTATCGCAGTGCTTGCAGGAGCGATTTCCGCACTCTTCACCGAATTTGGTTTAGTTGCTCTGGTCAATATGATTCTGTCACCTCTTATGAAGCCTTTATATGGACTTCCAGGTGCAGCATCCTTAGGTATCGTAACTACATATCTTTCAGATAATCCGGCAATTTTAAGCCTTGCATCTGACAAGGGCTTCAAGAAGTTCTTTAAGAAATATCAGATGCCAGCACTCTGTAACCTGGGAACATCTTTTGGTATGGGATTAATTGTTACCACATACATGATGTCCATCAAGTCTCCAAGCGGAGAAAACCTTGTAACAGCAGCTCTTATTGGCGATTTAGGAGCAGTTATTGGTTCTATCGTATCAACACGAATTATGCTTCATTACACAAAGAAGATGTACGGAACTGAGGAGTGGATGATGCCAGAGCTCGTTTCCGACAAGGCTGAGAAGGTTAAGACCCGTGAGATTTCTGAGGGTTCAGTCGCAGGTCGTGTGATGAACTGTCTTCTCTCTGGAGGCAAAACTGGTGTAGATGTAGGTCTTGCCATTATCCCAGGAGTGCTTATTATCTGTACTATTGTAATGATGTTAACCAATGGTGCATCCGCAGATGGAAGCTTTACAGGTGCAGCCTATGAAGGTGTCGCAGTGTTACCATTTATTGGTGAGAAGATTGACTTTATCTTAAAGCCATTCTTTGGATTCACCTCTGCAAGCTGTATTTCAGTGCCAATCACAGCCCTTGGAGCAGCCGGTGCAGCAATGGGTCTTGTGCCATCCATGGTTAGAAACGGACTCGCAGGAGCCAATGATATTGCGGTATTCACTGCTATGTGCATGTGCTGGTCAGGATATTTAAGCACCCATATTGCCATGATGGATTCCTTAAGATTCCGCGAGGCAACAGGAAAGGCAATTTTAGCCCACACCATCGGAGGCTTATGTGCAGGCGTATCTGCTCACTGGATTTATACATTGATTACTATGTTTTAAAAAGAAGATAAAGGGAAACCCATTAGAACACTAGGGTCTAAGTCCCCGTGTACCTAGAAATGGCTCCGTGGGTTACCAAAGGCATATCAGGAAAAAATAATGTCCGTCAGACCTCAGCCAGAACAGGCAGAGACGGCAAAAACACTCCTCAAGCTCTTAGAGGTTTCTGATATTGTTGAGTAAAAGTAAGAAGCTATGTTAAATAATTGACCATATGGGTTTACTTTGATAAAATGACCTCAAGGCAAATCTGCCTGGAGGTCTTTTTTTATGATAAGTCAGGAAAGAAAGTCTATCATAGTTAATATGGTTGGAGAAAAAATAAAGGATATTACTAATGGAGCTTATGGATATCAGTCAGCTCTGGAATCCTGCGGAGTTTCCAAGTCAGATATCTGTAAGGTTTTGGCACATGAAGAGGGAGATCTTCATCCTGCCTACAATGTAGATTCTGTTATGAGATCTATGTGCCACTATATTATGCTAAACCGTCCGTCCAATGTGACAGCAGAGAAGAGTCTTATAAATGTGGGACTTACAGAGGATGAGGCACATGATATGGTTTCTTATTTTATGGCAATAAACTAAATAAACAATGATATTATGCCCAGGAGACAGAGGAATCCTGGGCATTATTTTAAACTTATTTATTGTTTTTTAAGAATTTCTGTAACCAAAGCAGAATCTTTTCGTCTATATGGGTATAGGAGCCAAAAAGGAGGGCATGAGTTATGAAAAAAAGAATATTAGCAATAGTTTTAGCAGTAGGAATGGTGGCAGTACTCACAGCCTGTGGTGCATCTAAATCAGAAATGAGCTACGATGGCTCAGCAGATTTCGCTGGTTCTGCCGATAGCAGTTATGTAGGCGAAGATTTTGAATCCGGCTACGAAAATGGCAGCTTTGAGGGTGAACTTGATAATATTAAGGATGACCAGCCAGATATCAACTATGGAGAGAAGTTAATTAAGACCTACAACTACACTATTCAGTCATCTAAGTACGACGAAGCCAAGGCTGATATCGAGAAGTTAGTTAAGGAATATGGTGGCTATATTGAGAACCAGACCAGCTATAATTACGATTACAGCAAAAACACCTATTTCACTTTAAGAATCCCAGCTGACAAGGCAGAGGAGTTCCTATCAAAGGCAGGAAACGCTGGTACAATCACTGAGCAGTCCATATATGTTGAGGATGTCACATCTAACTATATCGATGTTGAGGCTCACTTAAAGGCTGTTAAAATACAGCATGAGAGATTATTGGAGCTTCTGGAGCAGGCTGAATCCTTAGAGGACATTATCGCTCTCGAGGAGAGATTAACTGAAATCGAGTACCAGCTTGGAAGCTACGAATCCACTCTTAAGAACTACGACAATCAGGTTAAGTATGCTACCATTTATTTAAACTTAAACGAAATCTCTGAGACAGAGGTTGTAGAGGAAGACGGAGTTCTTGACAGAATCAGAAAGGGCTTCACAGAGAACCTTGGAGATGTTGGCACAGGATTAGTTGACCTTATGGTAGGAATCATTGTTGCACTTCCATACCTTGTGGTGCTTGGCGTTGTTGCCTTCCTACTGATTCTTTTCTACAAAAAGGTTATTAAAAAGCGTAATGAAAAGAAAAAGGCAATGAAATCTGAAGAGAATACCAACGAATCTGATACGAAAGAGGAATAATTATGGAAGACAAGAAGATAAAAGCTTCCGCTATTATGGATGCCATTGGAGATCTTCCGGATGATATGATCGATGAGGCAGCACTGACAAATGTAGCAGGTTCTAAGAAGGGCAAAATAGTCCCATTCTCAATCCTGTCTGGCCTGCTAGCAGTGGCAGTTCTTGCCCTGGTAATCAACATTAATAGGGGAGAAATCCTTTGTGGTAGTGAAAAGGGTGCTTCTAATGGTCAGTTGTCCGCCGTTATGGACCAGGAGAGTTTAGTTGAGAACAGTGCTGCGATAAAAGATCCATATAGTACAGCCACAGGTGAAATTGCAGAAATTTCAGGAGATGAGATTACAATCAAGGTAATTTCAGATGAAGATACTGATTATGATTCTGCTGGAGAGGGATACCCGGAGCAGGTTTACACTGTTTCAGACCCAAGCCTTTTAGAGGGATTTAAGCCTGGCGATCAGATAAGCTATAGCTATTTAGAGGAAGATGAGGGCCTCATCATTTATGATATTGAGAAAGTAACAAACGAGGATTAGAATGACATACACGGATTCAGAGATAATAGAATTATATTGGAACAGAGATGAGTCTGCTATCACCTGCACAGATTCTAAGTACCACAGTTACCTTCACACTATCAGTTTCGGGGTGCTTAAGAATAAAGAGGATTCTGAGGAGATGTTAAACGACACCTACCTTAGAACCTGGAACCTTATTCCCAGTGAGAGACCAGCGAAATTCCTGGCTTTTTTGTCTAAAATATGCAGAAATCTTTCTATAGACAGATACAGAGCCAATCATGCAGGCAAAAGAGTTGCCTCTGAATATGAGTTATGCATTGACGAGCTTTCGGAGAGTCTGACTAATGGCATTACTCCTGAGGGAGAGGTTTTAAGCGGCGAGATAACCAATGCCATTGAAAGGTTCCTAAGAGACCTGCCGAAAGAAAAAAGAATTATATTTTTAAAGCGATATTTCTATATGGATGACATAAAATCCATTGCTGAAAAAATGGGTCTGACAGAGTCGAATGTTAAGACCTCCCTGCACAGAAGCAGAGAAAATTTGTTGAAAATACTTGAGGAAGAGCAGCTTATATAGCTGCTCTTTTTTTAAATATCCTAAGAAGTCTATTGAATATAAAAGGTAACACTGATAGAATAATAGGTACTTTAGTACTATAAAGGAGATTGGTATGGAAAACAAAAAGAAACTTGTTGCAGACCCATTAAATGGCAGTATTATCAAAAATATGATTATTTTTGCCCTGCCACTCATGGGTATATCACTTTTATACACACTCTTTGGAAGTATAGATACAATGGTGGTTGGAAGATTCGGTCACGAGAATGCCATGTCGGCAATTGGAGTATCTCAGTCCGTTACCTGGACCATTATCGGCGTAGTTATGAGTCTGTCAGCCGGAGTATCCATGGTATTTGGAAGAATGTATGGAGAAGGCAAAAAGAAAGAGATAAACGAGCTCTTACAGGCCCTCCCTTTATCCATTTTCTTCCTGTCTGTATGTCTTGCGGCAATAGCAATTATACTGGCACCATGGATTCTCACGGCTGTTAACTGTCCGGATAATGTTATGAGCGATGCTCTTATATACTTCCGACTCTATTTCTGTATGGTTCCATTTATGGTAACCTTCTCATTTATGACCTCGGTTGTTCAGAGTAAGGGCGACTCAGTTACACCTATGGTTTTTCAGATTATCGCTCAGGTTGCCAACCTCTTAATGAATCTGCTCTTTGTAATTGTCTTCGACTGGAATCTCTTTGGAGTTGCCCTTGCAACAGTTCTGTGTGAGGTGCTGGCAATGACCATGATGACAGTGCATTTAACCAGACAGAAGGATGAGCTTCACTTAGACCTTAAGCATCTTAAGTTCTTTACAGGAACAAAGGAAATCTGGGAGAAGGGTATTCCATCTTCCTTAGAGGGTTTTGCCTTAAACATTACAGCGACGGTACTTGCCTCATTTATTAATGGTTTCTCAGCAACTATTATTGCAGGAAACACTGTGGCAGGTTCAATTGAAGGTCTGATGATGATGGGTTTCTCCGGCTTTGAGGCGGCATCTGTAGTATTCATCGCCCAGAACCTTGGAGCCAAGGATATGAAGAGGGTTAAGAAGGTATTTGTAACCACAGTTGCCTTCGTATCCATAATCTGCTTCTCCATAGGAGCCCTGTGTCTCTTGTTCGCAGAGCCTCTCACAAGTCTCTTCACCAAGGATGCAGCAATACAGGCAGCAGCTATTCACAGAATGCAGTTAATCTGCCTTTTCTATTTCCTCTGTGGAAATATGAACTCCATTATGGGCTGTATCAGAGGTCTTCAGGATGCCAAGACACCACTTGTGATTTCCATCATTGCCTCAGTTTGCTTCAGACTTGGATATCTTATGACCGTGGCAAAATCTCTTGGAACAGTTGAGTCAGTATATATGGCCTTCCCATATACCTGGGGACTGGCTACCTTCCTTGGAATAATAGCCTTCATAGTTATTTACAGGAAGAGAGTTAAGCAGATAGAAGCAGGAATAGAAATTAAATAAAATAAAACAGAAAAGATAAGGGGTGGCATTTAGCCACCCCTTTTAAAATACTTTTCTCACTATTTTATTAACCGGATCATTTCCGAAGAGAATAATCAAAAGGACTGATACCACAATCATCACAGGCAAAATCACATACCAGGCTGCTCCGGCTATTAGTCCGTAAGCTCCAGCCAGGTAGAGGGCATCTCTTGTGAGTCTGTGAAGAATATATATTCCCATGGTGTTAGCGCCAGCTTTTGAGTAGAATCTCTTTTCGGAAGGCACGTAGAACATTATTGACAGAGACATTATAATCGCAGCCAGCATAATTCCTGCTCTCACCAGAATTCCGTAAGGCATTCCCTCACCTAAGTAGCTATAGGGAATGTTTCCATAGATAAGTCTTAGAACAACATGAAGTGGGTGGTGGAAGGCGATTACTATGCCTGCCAGCACAAGGCCAAGGGCTGTGATAAGGTATTTATATTTGCTGTTTAGAATCCTTTTTAAGGTCTCTGCGTCGAGGTAGTATCCCATATAGAAGAATGGGGCAAAGGTCAGTATTCTGGCAATGGCCATGAAATCTCCAATAAAGTCGAAATAGCCGGAGATAAGGGATATGGCCAGAGAAATGGCGATTCCCCATTTTGCCGGAAGTCTCCTAAACAAAGGGATTGTAAGGTACCATATAGCCATGGCTAAGAGGTACCAGGGAGCTCCGTCAGGATAAAAAAGATTGATATCGAGGAGGGTCTTCCTTCCAAGGAAGGTGTAGACAATAAAGATAGCAATCTCGAACATAACATAGCTTTTCAGTAGTCCCAGAACCTTCTTCCAACGGTATTGACCATTCTTATATATACTCTTGGCAAAATATCCGCTGACGAAAATGAAAAGAGGCATGTGGAAGACGTAGATTACACGCTTTATAGCGTCAATCGTGTCGTTGCCTGATACACGTAACAGCATATGACCAAGGACCACAAGAAAAATCAGTACTGCCTTAAGATTGTCAAAGTAATAATCTCTTTCTTTTTCTGCCATATAAACTCCTAATCCTTATAGCCACACATTGGTCTTGCAGCATGTTTGGTAAAGAAACTGATGAATGGTCCAAGGAAGAGGGCACAGGTTAAGGTTCCAAGCCCTACAATTCCTCCCAGAAGGTATGCAGTAAGTGCACAGACACAGTCAGTGAAGAGTCTGCACCAGAAGTAGGGAATTGGAAGCTTTTTCTCAATTACCATGCACAGTGAATCGTAGGGTGAGATTCCAAGGTCTGCAGCCTGATACATTGCGCAGGAGAAGGACAGAACCACAACTCCCACCAGCATTATAAGCAATCTAGGCAAAAATGCCTCGGGTATTGTGAAGTTATGGTTTATAAGCCTTGCGAACCAGCTGGCAACAAAGCCAACCCCAATCCAGTTAAAGAAGGTGCCGACACCTATAAGCTCCCTTGCGAAGGCAATCTCAATCACAAACCAGATGCAGTTTACTATTACAAGTAGAATTGAGAAGTCTATGCCTATTAAGTCAGCCATTGCCATAACCATGGCCGAATGGGGGTCATTTCCCATGAGGGAAATCTTAAATATTCCAATTCCTATACCCATAATAAAGAGACCAACCAGCATTACAATGAATCGTCTTTTAGGTATTTTCATAATATATTCCTTTCATAAAAGAATTCCTCATTATCAACTGAATAATAGTAACACAAAGTAAGGAAAAAATGGTGAAAACTTCTTGTTAACAATGTCTGAAAAGCCGAGTTTTCCTTGCTTTATTTCTAAGCCCGGTGCTATACTATAATGGATTGTGGGAATTTATACCCGCTTGATATTTTATGTTTTTTATGGGAGGTTCAGGGGAATGTATTCTTTTGACGAAATCAAAAAAGTCGATGCAGAAATCGCAGATGCGATTCAGGCAGAGAACGACAGACAGCAGAGCCACATCGAGCTCATCGCTTCTGAGAACGTAGTTAGCAAGGCAGTTCTTGCAGCTATGGGTTCACAGTTAACAAACAAGTATGCAGAGGGATATCCAGGACGCCGTTATTACGGTGGCTGCGAGTGCGTAGATATCGTTGAGAATCTTGCACGTGAAAGAGCTAAGGAATTATTCCACTGCGATTATGCTAATGTTCAGCCACACTCCGGTGCACAGGCTAACATGGCTGTATTCTATGCAGTATTAAAGCCAGGCGATACCTATATGGGTATGGCACTTGATCAGGGTGGTCACTTATCTCATGGTTCACCTGTAAATATGTCCGGTAAGTACTTCAACGTAGTACCTTACGGATTAAAGGAAGATGGAACAATTGATTACGAAGAGGTTCGTCGTTTAGCTCATGAGTGCCATCCAAAGATGATCGTATGTGGCGCTTCCGCTTACGCAAGAACTATCGACTACAAGAAGTTCAGAGAGATTGCAGATGAGGTTGGTGCAGTATTAATGGCTGATATCGCTCATATCGCAGGTCTTGTAGCTACAGGACTTCATCCAAGTCCATTCCCATATGCTCACGTTGTTACAACAACAACACATAAGACACTTCGTGGACCTCGTGGAGGACTTATCCTCTGGAATCAGGATGTACATTGGGAGAAGGGCTCTGACAAGCCATTTAACTTCAAGTTCAACTCCGCTGTATTCCCAGGAATCCAGGGTGGACCACTTATGCACGTAATCGCTGGAAAGGCAGTTTCCTTCAAGGAGGCTTTAAGCCCAGAGTTCAAGAAGTATCAGGAGCAGATTTTAAAGAACGCAAAGGTTCTCTCTGAGGAGTTAATCAAGCGCGGTTTCGAGATCGTTTCCGGACAGACTGACAACCACTTAATGTTAGTGAACGTTACTCCAAAGGGAGTTACTGGTAAGGAAGCTGAGGCAATTCTTGACGAGGCATTCATTACCTGCAACAAGAACACAATCCCTAACGACCCACAGCCAGCATCTGTTGCATCCGGCGTTCGTTTAGGAACACCTGCATGTACAAGCAGAGGCTTCAAGGAGGAGGATATGGTTAAGGTTGCAGAGGCAATCGACATCGCTATCTCCGAGAAGGACAATGGTGGAATTGAGAAGGCAAGAGCTATTGTAAAGACTCTTACCGACAAGTATCCATTATACGCTGATTAATTAGTTAAAATAGCAGTAATCTGGGGTTTTAACCCCGGATTACTGCATATTTGTTATGGCGGCGAGGAAATATACACTGTAATTGCACAAGTGGATGGTTACTACCGCTAATTATAGTTGAAATAAGCAGAGCGCTTTTCATCTATGTTCATACACTTCAGTTTATAGAAAGGCACCCAGTATGTTTAGTTTCTTACAAAAAGGCCCAAGCAATGAGGAGATTTCTGAATTCTACGAAAACTATTTTGCCAGGGTTGAGAGAGTTATGGCTCTTGAAAACGAACAGAGAGAGTGTGCCCGGGATTTGATTCACTGGACAATGCGCTATCATAACAAGTCCCAGATAATCAGGGGGTTATTTGAGACGAATAAAGAGGAGCTTGAAAAGTATATTTATCCTTTTATTGACGGCAGACTTCCTATGAATCACAGATTGGCTGAATGCTTTGTTGAAGAAATATACAAGGCCAGAAAAGAGTTCCGCGAGGATAGTCTGGTAACCTTGGAGATTATTAATGTAGTGCTTGATTTCTACAGAAAGAATCCACCAAGAAGTTCAGAGATTTATTACACCGCCCTGGGCTTAAAGTCTGTATATGAGGATAACCTTGGAGAGGACGATCATCTTGAAACTGCAATCCAGTATAATTCCAAGATTATTCACTACAATAATGAATATGACAAGTTAAAGCTTCAGTCTGCAAGGGACAGAATGTTTTTTGCCCACTATAACCGCGTTGTGTGCGAGAACAATAAAAGTAAGCCTGATGTAGCAAAGATGATGCTTTATGCAAAGGATGCCGTAGAGTTTTATAAAAAGCATCAGGAAGACTATGGTGGAATGGGCTTTCGTCTTATGGATGACAGCTTTACAGTAGCCGTATTTGCGACACTTAATCTAGGCAAGGACAAGAAGGCTGCTACCGAGAGCCTTGTAGAGGAGGCTATTGATAAGTGCCTTAACAGATGTAAGGAACTAAGGGATAATAATGAGGAGGTATCTCTCCTTTTAAAGATAGACGAGATTCTGTCCTTATATCATAGAGGAGACAGGTCTGCAGGAGATTCTTATTATGCTCTCGCTGATTTGTTTAAAAATGTTGAGAGACGCGTTGATTACACCAATCTCTATTTCCATGATGAGGCGATTTTCAACTATACATTAAACGCGGCTCCAGAAATGCTTAAGCTAATAGAGCTTAGTGATTTTAATATTGAAAAGAAAACAACTCTGCAGAAACAGATAGCAGAGGTTGTGTTTAATATATACGGAAAGATTCCTTTTGGACAGAGGAATCGATCCACTAATATTTATATGCTTGATGCCTACAAGTATGTATTGCCATATTACAGGATTAATGATGGTGATATGGATGAGTTGATTAGAGCTACTGTATCCAGAGAGAACCTCACATCAATCCATATTAATATGGTTATGGCTCTAGTTCAGGAAATTTTAAAGAGCATTATTATGAACAAGCCACAGCTTTTAATAGGAGTTGGAGGCTTTAAGAACGAGAGAGAGATAAGGGAGAATGTAAAGACCATTCTTAAGATGGGTAAGGTTGCTGCATTTTGCCACGACATAGGAAAAATAGCAATGGCGGACCTTATCAACATTCAGTACAGACCAATCACAGAAACTGAGTTTAATGTCATTAAAAAGCATACAATTGTTGGTGCTGATTTAGTAAGAAGAGTTCCTGAGCTTAAGGATTTTGCCGATGTGGCCCTGGGTCATCAGTTAAGCTACGATGGTAAGACAGGTTATCCTGTGGAATTTAATAAACATGAGTCAAAACAGGAGTTTTTCATAGACCTTGTTAGAATTTGTGACTGTATAGATGCAGGTACTGATCAGTATGGTCGAGTATACAAGAATTTCAAGTCATTTGAAGAAATACTGAAAGAGCTGAGTGCTGGGGCAGGAACCCAGTATAATCCAGACATTGTATATGCTATTGAAGAAGATGAGACACTGGCGGAAACTCTGCGATTCTTAACCATGGAAGGCAGAGACACCATGCTTTATAGTATTTATAAGATGATTCAGTAGAACAGAGGAGTTTTCATGAGAGAAACATTCCGTAAATATGCTGCAATACCCATTTTTATGACAGTGCTTTTGTTTGTCATAGATGGGGCAATGTGGTACATAGACAGAGAAGACGGCAAATACCTTTTGGTATTTAGTATAGGATACCTGGCGGTAGGTGTCCTGATAGTACTGTTAACAAAGAAGAATTTTAAGCAGTCACTTATTAATTTTGCCACGTCTTATGGCTTTATTCAAAAGAAGCTGCTTAAGGATTTCGCCATACCCTATGCCCTTCTTGATGAAAGTGGAAAGCTTCTTTGGAGTAACAATACCTTTCAGGAGTTAACAGAAATAGATGATCGCTATCACAAATCCATAGCGACACTCTTTTCTGAGCTAACCAAAGAGGTGTTAGCCAAGGTAGCCAAGGAGCACCATCTATATCACTCTACAGATGAAGTTTTCTATCATCTGTGTATTAAGAGAATCACTTTGTCTGATGCGGATTCTCTGCCATTAGATGACTTATTTAAGGACAAGGAATCCATTTTTGCCTTATATGTGTTTGACGAGACTCAGTTGCAGGAGAGTCTTAAGGAAAATGAGGAGCAAAAGCTTGTCTCTGTATTAGTATATATTGATAATTACGAGGAAGCCTTAGACAGTATTGAGGAGGTTAAGAGATCCCTTCTTATTGCCCTTGTGGACAGAAAGGTTAACAAGTATTTCTCCACAATGGACGGAATCGTAAAGAAAATCGAGAAGGACAAGTATTTTATAGTCCTTAAGAGAAAGCATTTAAACGAGCTTGAGGAAGACAGATTCAGCGTAATGGAAGATGTCAAGTCCGTCAAGATTGGTAACAAGATGAGCATTACTTTAAGTATAGGTGTTGGAAACTCTTCCAAGACCTATGCTCAGAGCTATGAATACACCAGAGCAGCTATTGATTTAGCCTTAGGTAGAGGTGGAGATCAGGCTGTAGTTAAGTCTGGCGAGAAAATATCCTACTATGGCGGCAAGACCCAGCAGGTTGAGAAGATGACCCGAGTTAAGGCCAGGGTTAAGGCTCAGGCTCTAAGGGAGATACTTGCGGGACGCGAGCAGGTTATTGTTATGGGACATAAGCTGTCCGATGTTGATGCTCTCGGCGCCGGAGTTGGTATTTACCATGCAGCCCAGGTATTAGGCAAAAAAGCCTACATTGTAATTAACGAAGTGAGCTCCTCCCTTAGACCTATTAAGGAGCGTTTTAATGAGGAGAATGGCTATGATTCTCATATGTTTATAACCTCCGAGGAGGCAAGGGCGTTAGCTGACAGAAATACCATTGTGGTAGTAGTAGATACCAATAAGCCTTCCTACACAGAGTGTCCGGAGTTACTTTCAATTGCAAAGACCATAGTGGTATTCGATCACCACAGACAGGGTGCAGAAGTTATTGAAAATGCGGTTCTTTCCTACATTGAGCCATATGCTTCCTCCACCTGTGAGATGATTTCTGAGGTGCTTCAGTATTTCTCAGAGGATATTAAGTTAGATGAGGTTGAGGCGGATGCCCTCTATGCCGGTATTCTCATTGATACAGACAATTTCAATACCAAGACTGGTGTAAGAACCTTCGAGGCAGCAGCATATTTAAAGCGCTCCGGTGCAGATATGATGCGTGTAAGAAAGATGTTACGAAATGAGATGAACGAATATAAGGCAAGAGCAGAAGCTGTAAGACACGCCGAGGTTTACAGGAGTGATTTTGCCATTTCTGTATGTCCTGGTGAAGGAATTGAGAGTCCAACCATAGCCGGTGCTCAGGCTGCCAACGAGCTCCTTGATATTAACGGAGTAAAGGCATCCTTCGTGCTCACAGAATACAACAACAGGATATTCATTAGTTCCCGTTCCATAGATGAGGTTAATGTACAGATTATTATGGAAAAACTGGGTGGCGGAGGTCACATCAATGTGGCAGGATGTCAGTTAGAGGGAATCACATTAGATGAAGCCATAACCCGTTTAAAGGAAACACTGGATCAAATGATAGAAAAAGGAGAAATCTAGCATGAAGCTTATTTTAATACAGGATGTAAAATCCCTTGGAAAGAAGGGAGAGCTTGTTGAGGTAAGTCAGGGCTATGCAAGAAACCTTCTGGTTAAGAAGCAGGCTCTTGAGGCAAACAGCAAGAATCTTAATGATCTTAAGTTACAGCAGAAGAATGTCGAGAAGGTTGCTCAGGAGAACTTAGAGCATGCAGAGGCACTTGCTGCAGAGATTAAGGATAAATCAGTTACCTTAAAGATAAAAGCGGGAGAGGGCGGAAGAACCTTCGGTTCCGTGTCCAGCAAGGAAATAGCGGAGGCCTGCAAAAAGCAGCTTGGTTTAGAGGTTGACAAGAAGAAGCTGGTGCTTGATGAGCCAATCAGAAGCCTTGGTGTTACAGAGGTGCCTCTTAAGCTTCACCCTAAGGTAACAGCAACAATCAGAGTACACGTAGTAGAAGAATAATTAGGAGCCACTCCATGGATGAAGTAACTCTAAAAAGGGTAATGCCTCACAGTACAGAGGCGGAGGAAGCCGTTGTAGGTTCCATGTTAATGGATACAAATGCTATTGTTGCAGCTTCCGACATATTGATATCAGAGGATTTCTACGGTCAGCAGTATGGCCTTGTTTTCGATGCCATGATTAACCTTCAGAATGAGGGAAAGCCTGTAGATCCTGTAACACTTGTGGAACGCTTAAAGGAGATGGGGTCACCAGACCATTTAACCAGCACAGAGTTCATTATGCAGATAGTTAATGCTGTGCCAACCTCAGCAAATGTAAAGCATTATGCCACAATTGTTAAGGAGAAGTCCTTAGAGAGAAAGTTAATCAGGGTTACAGAGGGAATCGCTAATCAGTGCTATTCCGAGGATGAGCCTTTAGATACCATACTTGCAGAGACAGAGAAGAATATATTTAATCTTCTTCAGTCAAGAGACACAGGCGAGTTTCAGACAATAGATAAGATTGTAATGAATGCCCTTAAGAGAATCGAGAGAGCGTCACAGAATACCGGAGTTGTAACTGGTATACCCACAGGATTTATAGATTTAGACCTTAGAACTGCAGGCCTTCAGCCTTCAGATCTGATTCTTTTAGCTGCCCGTCCTTCCATGGGAAAGACAGCTTTTGCCCTTAACCTTGCCCACCATATCGCGGTTAAGGAGCAGTTAACGACGGCCATATTCTCGCTGGAAATGAGTCGCGAGCAGCTGGTAAACAGATTCCTGTCAGCTGAGTCTCGCGTGGATGCTCAGACCCTGAGAACCGGTAATCTTAAGACAGATGACTGGGTGAGACTGGTAGAAGGTGCCGGAGTTATCAGTCAGTCCAAGCTTATCATTGATGATACCCCTGGTATATCCGTTACAGAGCTTAGATCTAAATGCAGAAAATACAAATTAGAGCATGGCCTTTCAATAGTGCTCATTGACTACCTTCAGTTAATGAGCGGCAGTGGAAAGAGCGAGAGCAGGCAGCAGGAGATTTCTGAGATTTCAAGATCCCTAAAAGCCCTAGCAAGAGAGCTTGAGGTTCCGGTAATTGCCCTTTCACAGCTGTCCCGAGCTGTAGAGCAGAGACCAGACCACAGACCAATGCTTTCTGATTTACGAGAATCAGGAGCCATCGAGCAGGATGCCGACGTGGTTATGTTCCTATACAGAGATGAGTATTACAACCATGATTCACCGGATAAGGGAATTGCAGAGCTTATTATTGCTAAACAGCGTAACGGCCCTACAGGAACCATCAATCTGGCATGGATTGGAGAGCATACAAGATTTGCTAACCTTGATTTAAGCCAGCAGAGACCACAGAATTACGAATAAGAAAAAAGAAATTTAGACAAAAAAAGCTGCCGATTGCTCGGCAGCTCTTTTTACTTTTAATTCAATTAGTTGCTGATTGCACCAACTGGACAAGCACCTGCACAGGAACCGCACTCAAGGCAAGCTGCCTCGTCGATTACGTACTGGCTGTCTCCCTGGGAAATTGCGCCTACTGGACACTGGCTCTCGCAAGTACCGCAGCTTAAGCAATCGCTAGAAATTACATATGCCATGATTATCGTCCTCCTTTATATATTTGTAATATTTAAGGTATAACCTTATATTCTACAGAGGTAATGATAACGCATTTATGTGTCTATTTCAAGTTATTAAAGGGAATTGTATTGATAAAAAGGGTTATATTCTGGGTTCAGGAGGGTGTCTCCTATTTGCATTTTGTCTGTAAATGTAATATAATTCAAACACTAATAAGGATATAGGAGGCCGAAAATGGTACAGGTAACTAGAGAGACTCTGATTGGCGAATTATTACAGATCGATGAGAATGTAGCACCAATCTTACTTGGAATCGGAATGCACTGCTTAGGCTGCCCATCTTCCCAGATGGAGACAATTGAGCAGGCTGCAGAGGTTCACGGATACAATCCAGATGACGTTGTTGATCGTATCAACGCATTCTTAGCTGAAGATTTACAGTAATTAAAAACCCTCCCATTTGGGAGGGTTTTTTCATGTCTTAAAGTGAATTAAGTGTCTGTACAGCATATTTGTCAATGAGGGTACGGCTTGTTTCTTTTATGTAACTCTCAATGGCAGTTGTGTAAGTACAGTTGTTAGCATATTCTGGAAGAATATTGCAGATTCTGTTGAACTCGTCTGATGAATGAGAGGATTTATGAAGTACCAGGAAGTAAATGTCATCCTTCTCATCGTGATATAATTCGTTCTCGCCTCTGTAGAATGGTGCAATACACTCTGATAACTTAAGTACACTGCTCATGGAATCTAAAGAGTAGAGCTTGATGTTCTGATTCTCTGTATTAACGGAAGGAGCACGCTCTGGCTTGTCTTCCTTATCGGAGGACTTGTCAGCCATTTCCCTAACCTTGTTAATGAGATTAACTAAGTCTTCGGCACCCTGGAGAATTGGAGTATCCTCAGTGTTGTCTGGGATATCTTCCATACTTTCCTCAGATGCAGCGGAGAACTGTGAGAATCTAGTATCTAATTCCTCTGGGTATTCAACCTTGGTAATAAGGAGAATAATTGATTCAGTGGATAAAGGAATTGCTTCTATCATTACAGGAATATTCTCAGCTTCAAAGCCGAATTCGAAGGATGCCTGCTGCATCATTTCACGGAACAGGTTCTTGGCACGCTCAGTACCGTAAGCAAGTTCGGATAACTTAAGCTGGCGCTCTTCTAAATCTTCCTTAGTAAGAGTACAACGAATCTGGGTATCATTAACTTTTTCAATTCTCATCTAATCACTTCCCATCTCGCAAAAATAAAGGTTTCCCTTATGTAAGGTGTATTATAAATAACTATGCCTTTTTGGTCAAGCATACCCCATATATTTTACAAAAAAGACACCGAGAATGAAATTTTATAAAAACTTTATAATCATTTTCGTGAAAACATGATATAAATAGTTTAGACCCTTCGCACCTTATGGAGGTGAGGAGATACATTTAAAAGAATCCGATTATGAGGTTATAAGGCTGCTTGGTCGGGGAAGCAGCGCAAGGGTTTATCTAATTAATCTATCGAATCTTGGAAGAGAGCTTGTTCTTAAGATTTATTCTAAAGATTCACTATCAGAATCCCAATATTTCAGGGAGATTCACACATTAAAGAAAATAAATACTGACGGAGTACCAGGACTGTTCGATTACTATGAGGACCAGGACGGTTACTACATATTTGAGGACTATATGCCAGGGGAAGACCTGAAAACCTATATGTCAAAGGGTATTAGCAGGGATGAATTCTATGAATTAGCCATGGCTATGATTAAGATTCTAATGAGTTTTCATAAGGCGAGCGAGGGGCCCTTTCTGAATCCGGACTTAAAGGTGGAGGAGTTTCTTGTGAGCAAGGGAAACCTGTCTATAGTTGACCTTGGTGGGGTAGTTGGTCCAGAAGATAAGGGTCGTCTTATATCAGGCAGAAATCAGACAGCTCCAGAGCTTAGGGAGGGGCAAAAGCCCACAGTCAGGTCTGATATCTACAGCCTGGGACTAATCTTTAGGGAGATGTATGCTGCCATCAGGACACTGGTCCCAGCTAAGGAGAGCAGTCTGCTTAGGGAGCTGTTTGATTCCATGACCAATGAGGAAGCAAACCTAAGGGTTGCTGGATTGTCAGTGTTGGAGGAAGAAATAAGGGCAATCAGAGATTTTGCCTACGAAAAAAACAGTGTGAAGGGTCGGGGCTATAAATACGGAGTTGTAGGTACAGGACCTAAGGTAGGAACCACCCATGTGGCGGTTAGCCTTACGGCAAGTCTTAACAAAATGGGTAAACGGAGCCGTTATTATGAGCCGGATGAGGATGGATGGGTTCTAAATTCATCCATTAAAAGTAGTAGAAATCGGATGACAGGCAGTATTAAATACGAGGATTTCAGATGTGTGGCATCTGATTCGCCGGGAGTTAGCTGGGAGCGCAGCCCTGAAGACATCAGTGTTAAGGACCTTGGCTGCGGTCTTATGGATATTGGAGGTTACGATGTGCTATTTATGGTGCTGGGTGGAAAGCCCTGGCAGGAAAAGGATAGTCTGAACGTAATCAGAAAATATAGAAATATCCCTGGAATAGTCTTCGTCACATCTATGGAGGACCGGAGGCAGAGCGAGAAAATGGCTCTGATGAGCGGTCAGAAAATCTATATGTTACCAAGGGAGTCTGACCCCTTTTCCCCGTCGAAGAGTACGGTCAGAGCCTTTAGACAGATGCTTAATTACTAATGAGATTATTTAAAAGAAAAGAAATAACAGAGGAGTCAATAATAATTGGAATAAGGCAGATGGGTGGAAATGGACTTTCTTCGGAGTTAGGCCTTGCCATTGCATCTGCAGGCACCAGCATGGGATACGGGAGAGTAGAGTATATTTCTCTGAATGATCGCGAGGATCTAAACAGTGTAGGCCGATTAATGCATGCTGAGGTCTTAAACAGTAATGGAGATTTTAAAATAGGACGGATTAGTTTTCGACATAATCTTAAGGGAGAAGATTTGGCAGACATTATCAGGCAGGATAACAGCCTTATTGTAATGGATTTCGGAAATTTAAATAGCGACTATCAGGTCTTCTATAACTTGTGTAAGCTTAGAATCATGGTTCTCAATCTGACACCATTCACCACGGAAAGAATAATGCAAACTATCAATGACAGAGAACCAGAGATGGATATAAGCCTGTATCTGGGAGCTAAGCCCTATGCAAGGAGGCTTAGGAGAACCACAGGGCTTAGGCTTACTAAAGGTATTTCGATTAATGACCCCCTAAAGGTTACCATGAAGGAAAGAGCGTACTTGTACGACCTTATCAAAGGAAAAATATATCACGGAAATAATAATCTCTTTAGTGGCAGTTAAGCCATTGTTACAAAACTATATTTAAAATCGCGGTGAAGGGGACCAGTGGGTCCCCTTCTTTTATTAGAAAAAGCGATATGATATAATCATTATACGTATGGGTTATTATATAGATGAAAGGGATATAACATGGAAAGAGATAGAAAAGTAGACAGACAGAAGATATACCTTGCCCTGGCAGTATTTGTATTAATTCTTGTGTTAGTACTGATTATGGTTGGATACAATCTGGTTAAGAAATATACTCCAAGCAAGGAGACAATGGACTTAAACAGCTATTTTGCCCTGGAAGGCTCTGAGGACATGGCTGTTATTCTAAATGGAGAGTGTATTGAGGAGAAAGCCATATATGAGGATGGTCATGTATATATAAGCTTTGATCTTGTGCATGATACCATAGATGAGACCTTCTATTATGACAGCAATGAGGGCAAACTCCTCTATACAACATATGAAACAACATACACAGTCCACACAGATTCCTCCGATTACTATGAGGGAAACAGCAAGAAGGATGGTCAGTGCGGAACAATAATTAAGCTCACCGACGAAAGGGTTTATTTAAACCTTGCATATGTGGAAATGTTCTCCGGATTCTCATACGAGGTGTACGAGAACCCTAACAGAATAGTTATTAACACTCATGACAGAGAGGTGCTTGAAGCGTCTGTTAAGAAGGATACAGAGCTTAGATACAGAGGAGGAATCAAGTCTGATATCCTGGTCAGCCTTGAAAAGGGAAGCATGGTTTATATTCTCACTTCAGGAGATGACTGGGACCAGGTTCTCACCTTGGACGGATACACAGGCTACGTTAAGAAGAACGCATTAGCTAAGGGTGTGGATTCAGAGGTGGTAATAGAAAGAGTTAACAGGGAGCAGAGACACTGTCTTAAGGATGACGAGACAATCATCATGGGATGGCATCAGGTAACCAGTGTCTACGCTAATTCCACCCTGTCTTCTGTTTTATCTCAGACAAAGGGAATTAATGTAATATCACCAACCTGGTTTTATTTAAACAACTCTACTGGTGGAATTGCATCAATTGCCAGCCATGATTATGTAAACTACTGCCACAATCAGGGAATTGAGGTCTGGGCTTTGGTTTCCAACCTGGAGATGTCTGTGGACACAAGTCAGGTTCTCAATACCACAAGCTACAGAGAGACACTTGTTTCAAACCTTATTTCCAAAGCAATTGAATATAAGCTTGATGGAATTAACGTGGACATCGAGGCTGTGGACATTGCAGTTGGAGACAGCTACATACAGTTTATCAGAGAGTTGTCCATAAGATGCCACGACAACAACATTAAACTATCAGTAGATAACTATGTACCATCAGATTACACAGCCTTCTATAACAGGGCGGCACAGGCAAAATATGCTGACTATATCTGCATTATGGCCTATGATGAGCACTATGCAGGAGACGAGGCTGGATCTGTATCATCTCTTCCCTTTGTGAGAGATGGTATTGATAACACCCTGGTTTCTGTGCCAGCAAATCAGGTGATAGTAGGTCTTCCATTCTACACAAGAGTCTGGGAGCTTACACCGGAGAAGAACGACGACGGAGATATTATTTCCTATAATACTTCTTCTTCCGCCATGGGAATGAATTCGGCATACAGACAGGCTAAGGCCAACGGTGCAGAATTTGTATGGAATGACGAGCTGGGACAGTATTACACCGAGTATGAAAACGGTGGCAAGGTATATGAAATCTGGCATGAAACCGAGGATTCCATTGCGTTAAAGCTTGAGATAATGCAGGACAGAGGCCTCGCCGGCTGCTCCTTCTGGAAGCTTGGAATGGATGATTCTGGTATTTGGAACACAGTACTTAAATACGCAGATTAGGAATATGGAAACAAGATTACTAGTTACAGATAAAAACAAGGCTGATTACAATGAAATAATGGAAGAGGCCGGAAGGCTTATTAAAGCAGGAGAACTGGTTGCCTTTCCGACGGAGACTGTCTACGGCCTAGGCGGGAACGCCCTTGATGAAACTGCATCGGGCAAAATATATGCCGCTAAGGGCAGGCCATCCGACAATCCCCTGATAGTCCACATAGCTGACTTTAAGGATTTAGAGTCCATAGTTTCTTTTTTGCCTAAGGAGGCAAAAATGCTTGCGGACAGGTTCTGGCCAGGCCCACTTACTATGAGATTTAAGAAGAATGACAGGGTGCCTGACGCTACAACAGGAGGCCTTGATACCGTGGCAGTCAGAATGCCTGACCATCAGGTGGCACTTGATTTCATCAGGGCAGCAGGCGGCTTCATTGCGGCTCCATCCGCCAACACTTCCGGAAGACCTTCTCCTACAAAGGCAGACCATGTCTACGAGGATATGAAGGGTCGCATTCCCATGATTTTAGACGGTGGCCAGGTGGGAATAGGAATTGAGTCTACAATAGTAGATCTTGCAGAAGATGAGATTTCTATCCTGAGACCCGGTTATATTACAAGGGAGATGGTTATGGATTGCATTGGAAAGCCAGTTACCATGGATCCATCTATCCACGGCACATCTGAGGATGACCATCCTAAGGCACCGGGAATGAAATACAGACATTACGCGCCAAAGGCCAGCCTTTCCATAGTGGAAGGCGACAATGATTCCGTTCTGGTTAAGATTAAGGAACTAATCCTTGCGGAGACAGCTGCTGAAAAAAGGGTTGGACTAATGATTAGTCAGGAAAACCTTGGTGAAATAGATAAATTTGTCGCTGAAAGAGGAATTGAGCGGAAAGTTACTACCAAAATAATAGGAAGCCAGAATAACGAGGCTTCAATTGCCCATGAGTTATACGGAATACTAAGAGATTATGACCACGAGGAAGTGGATGTTATCTATACGGAAAGCGTGTCCAAAGAGGGTTTAGGTGCAGCTGTTTATAACAGACTCATCAGGGCAGCAGGGCACAATGTGATTAAAGCATAGAAAAGGAGGCCATATGGCCCAGATTAACAGAGTAGTATTTGTTGAGGAACATGGAAATGAGCGAGCTGTAATGGCTAAGGCTATTTTCGATGAACTGAATAAGAACCCGGATATAAGATCAGAGGCTAAGGGAATAGTGGTTTTATTCCCGGAACCCATGAATCAGAAGGTGGAAGCCATTCTTACATCCAATGGACAGAGTTTGGAGGGTTTCTTAAGTTCAGAATTAACAATTGATGATTTTGCCGAAGATACTGTGGTTTTAACTATGGAGGCCAATCAGAGAGACAGACTTAGAAAGAAGTATCCAGAGGTTAGCAATCTGCAGCTATTGACAGATATCACAGGAGACGAGCTGGAAATTATGGATCCCTGTGGAGGAACCCTTCAGAGCTATGGCCTTTGTTATGAATCCCTGGTTCTGGTAATTAGAAAGCTGGTTTTATTCCTTTCATCTGCTGGTGGAAGCAAAAACGACAGAGAAGATGAGGCCTAGGCCTTAAATATATTCCTTTAAAAACAGGAGGACTATTATGAGCGATAAGAGACAGGACTATATCTCATGGGACGAGTATTTTATGGGAGTTGCCATGCTTTCAGGCATGCGTTCCAAGGATCCTAATACCCAGGTTGGAGCCTGCATAGTAAGCGATGACAACAAAATACTTTCCATGGGTTACAATGGCTTTCCAATGGGATGTTCTGATGATGAGTTTCCATGGACAAGAGTGGGAGATCCTCTTGAGAACAAGTATTTCTACACAACCCACAGCGAGCTTAACGCAATCCTTAATTACAGGGGTGGTTCCTTAGAGGGTGCCAAGCTCTATGTTTCCTTATTCCCTTGTAATGAGTGTGCCAAGGCCATTATTCAGTCCGGAATAAAGACTATCTGTTACGATTCAGACAAGTATGCGGCAACACCATCTGTAATTGCCAGCAAAAGAATGTTAGATGCGGCAGGTGTTAAGTATTATCAGTACGAGCACAGCCACAGAATGATTACCTTCGAGGTATAGAGATAATGAAAGAATTAATTGAACTATATAAGAGCTTCTTCAAGGTTGGTATTCTGACCTTCGGAGGTGGACTTGCCATGCTGCCAATGCTGCAGAGAGAAATTGTGGAGGCAAAAGGCTGGGCCACTGAGGACGAGCTCTTAAACTATTATGCGGTGGGACAGTGCACGCCGGGAATAATTGCGGTTAACACTGCCACTTTTGTTGGTTACAAGCGGAAAAAATATATCGGAGCAGCTGCATCAACCCTTGGAGTTATCACTCCATCCCTGATTATCATAATGATAATTGCTGCATTTCTCGGTAACATCAACGAGTATCCCGTAGTAATAAATGCCCTCTGGGGAATAAGGGTTGCTGCCTCAGCCTTAATTCTGGATTCCTGGATTAAGATGTATAAGAAGGGTGTAAAGGATGCCTATGGGGTGGTTCTTTTCCTTTTTGCCTTCTTGGTGACAGGGGCTTTCGGCGTATCCTCTGTATATCTGGTTATCTTTGCGATTATTGTCGGTAACATCTACGGATACATAAGAACCAGAAAGGAGGAGGCATAATGACAGATTTACTCTTCCTGATACTGGAGTTCTTTAAAACCGGTCTCTTTGCAGTTGGAGGTGGTCTTGCTACCGTGCCTTTTCTCTATGAGATAGCAAAGAATTATGACTGGTTTACCACATCGGACCTAATTAATATGATTGCCATATCGGAGTCAACACCCGGCCCGGTAGGTGTAAACATGGCAACCTTTTGCGGTTTCGTAACTTGCGGAGTGCTGGGAGGCCTTGTTGCAACCCTGGCCCTTGTTTTGCCGTCCTATGTGATTATCTGTATAGTGGCAGGATTTTTAAAAAAATTTCAGGAGAACAGGTATGTGAAATGGGCCTTTGAGGGTCTAAGGCCTACTGTGGTGGGTCTGCTTGCCACAGCTTCCCTGGCCATTTTCAAGGTAACCTTCTTTACAGAGACAGAGGGTTCACTTAAAGAACTTTTGGCTTATATAGATTACAAGGCCATTGTTTTATTCCTTATTATTTTTGCCGGGGTATGGAAGTTTAAGAAGCATCCCATTGTTTATATTGGAATTGGTGCAATTGTCGGAATAGTCATGGGATATTTGCCATTTTAGACCGAAATGTGAAATAACAGTGTAGAGGTGTGAATTTTTTGGAAATCACACCTCATTTTTATTTACATAAAAGGACAAAATGACTAGAATTAAAGTTGCGGTAATCACGCATAAATTGTGAAATAATTACCATTTTGCAGGAGGAAAAATGACCGATCAGGACAGAAGAAAAGAACGGGACAAAAGCGTTCAGGCCTATGGGTTTATCCTGCAGTTTTTTTTGAATATGGTGGTTCCAATAGGAGTTCTTAGCTATCTTGGCTACAGGGCAGATGTCTATTTGGGAACCAGCTTTATAGTCTTCATTGGATTCTTCATTGGAGCCATCTCCGGATGGACCTCCATTATGAAGATGAGCAGAGGATTCACCAGAAGGGATAAGACTTCCATTGATTATCCTGTGGTAGATAAGAGGGATGAGATTGAAGCGGATAATAGCGAGACTGAAGAGACTAAATGAGGCTCTTCCTGAATTACTATTCACCATGTTTTTATACGGCGTTCTGGCAGAACTTATTGGTGTGTGGTTTGTGGAAGACAAAATTCGCTACACAAGCGGTCTTGTGATAGGTCTTTTGTTGGGTTGCTTTTTGAGTCTGGCCATTGCGAGATCACTGTGGGATACCGTGGCTGTGGCCAGTAAGAAGGACCAGGTGGTAGTTTCCACCAAGGCGATACTAAGGTATGCCGTTGTTGTAATTGCCACCATGGCGATGTGTTACTTTAACCTAGGATCCATTCTATCCTGGTTTATCGGAGTAATGGGATTAAAGGTGTCGGCACTTGCCCAGCCTATGATTCATAAAATATTTTTTGGGAAGAAGAATGAGAGTGAGGATAGGACGCTTTTTAATTCCTAAAAGTTAATATTTTAATAAAACTAAATATACAGAAAGTGAGGTGAACAAATGGGAAACCTAGTGCTTGCATCGGATGTAGATTTCATGTACCACGGAATCTTCTCCTATGAAATTTTTGGACACACGGTGTGGATTACTACCACTCATGTATCGACACTGATTGTCATGCTTGCAATTCTTATTTTTGCCATTGTGGTGAATGTTAAGGTTCGCAAGGTCAAGCCGGAGGATACTCCCAAGGGAATTGTCAACGTAGCTGAGATGGCTGTGGAGGCCTTGGATAACATGGTAAGAGGTACCATGGGTGATAAAAGGTATCTCTCATATGCCAACTACATTGGAACGATTTTCCTGTTTATATTCCTGAGTAATATTTCAGGTTTATTTGGACTTCGTTCTCCAACAGCCGACTATGGCGTAACATTCCCATTAGCCGTCATCACATTCTGCATGATCCACTTCGCGCAGTTTAAGCATCAGAAGTTAAAAGGAACTATTGCAGAGTTGACGAGCCCGTGGCCCTTCTGGTTGCCAATCAACCTAATCAGTGATTTTGCCGTGCCTGTATCACTGTCCCTGCGTCTTTTCGCAAACGTCTTATCAGGAACAGCAATCATGGCGCTGATTTATGGTATGCTAGGCAAAATTGCCCTGGTATGGCCAGCGGCACTACATTTTTATTTCGACCTGTTTTCAGGTGCGATTCAGACATACGTATTCGGTATGCTGACAATGACTTATATTAAGAGTGAATTTAATGATTAACCAATAAGGAGGAAATTATTATGAGTCAGGTTACAGGAGTAGAATTAATTAAAGCTTGTTCCGCAATCGGTGCTGGTTTAGCAGTTATCGCAGGTATCGGACCTGGTGTCGGCCAGGGTATCGCAGCAGGTTTCGCAGCTAACGCAGTTGGACGTAACCCAGGTGCACAGGGAACTATCACTTCCACAATGTTATTAGGTCAGGCCGTTGCCGAGACAACAGGTCTTTACGGATTATTAGTTGCAATCATTCTGTTATTCGTTCAGCCTCTGGCAAAATAGTTAACGAGACACGAATAATCAGAAAGGAGGCAGTACATGTCCAGACTATTTGACTTGGACTTTCAGCTCCTTGCAGATGCAGTAACTAACCTTATTGCAGTGCTTGCCTTATATTTCTTACTTTCCTATCTTTTCTTCAATCCAGTGAGAGATCTTCTTAACAAGCGTAAGAAGATGGTGGCTGATCAGATTGATGATGCAAACAAGGACAGAGAAGAGGCAGCAAAGCTTAAGGATGAATATGATGTCAGACTTAAGAATGTTGATAAGGAAGCAGACGAGCTGTTAAGTGAAGCACGTAAGAAGGCCCTTAAGAACGAGCAGAAGATTGTGGATGAGGCTAAGGTAGAAGCATCCAGAATTGTAACTCGCGCTGAGGAAGAAGCAATCTTAGAGAAGAAGCGTGCATTAGATGATATGAAGCAGGAGATGATCACTGTTGCATCAATGATGGCAGAAAAGGTTGTTTCCGCTAACATGGATACACAGATTCAGGAATCTCTCGTAGATGAGACATTAAAAGAAATGGGTGAGTCAACATGGCAAAGTTAGTATCCAAAACCTATGGTGATGCTTTGTTTGATGTGAGCCTTGAATCAGGACGTATGGATGACTTCCTTTTAGAAGCCACCACACTTAAAAATCTCCTTAAGGAGAATGAGGATTTGGTTCGCCTGATGAATCATCCTAAGGTTCCAAAGGAGGAGAAACTTACTCTTTTAGAGAACTGTTTCTCCAATGGGATTTCAGCAGAGATGTTAGGAACCCTGAGACTCATGGTGGAGAAGGATCGTTTTGCCGAGATAGACGAGACACTTTCCTATTTCATCACAAGAGTTAAAGATTATAAGAATATCGGTCTTGCAACAGTTACCAGCCCAGGCGAGTTAACCCCTGAGCAGAAGAGCAGGATCGAGGCAAAATTATTAGAGACAACACCATATGAGCAGATTGAGGTTACATACCTTGTAGATGAGAGCATCATTGGTGGACTGGTAATCAGGATAAAGGACCATGTAGTTGATTCTTCCATTAAGACCAAACTACAGAAATTATCCAGAACATTATCAGATATTCAGTTAAAGGCAGGTGAAAGCGCTTCATGAACTTAAGACCAGAAGAGATTAGTTCCGTTATTAAGGAGCAGATTAAAAGATATGCAGCGCAATTGGAAGTATCCGATGTGGGTACAGTCATCCAGGTAGCCGACGGAATCGCACGTATCCATGGACTTGAAAATGCTATGCAGGGTGAGCTCTTAGAGTTCCCAGGCGAAATCTATGGAATGGTATTAAACTTAGAGGAAGACAATGTTGGTGCCGTATTACTCGGTGACAGCAAGAACATCAATGAGGGAGATACCGTTAAGACCACAGGTCGAGTTGTTGAGGTTCCAGTTGGAGACGCGTTATTAGGACGTGTTGTAAACTCCCTTGGACAGCCAATTGACGGCAAAGGACCAATTGAGACAGATAAGTATAGACAGATTGAGAGAGTAGCTAGCGGTGTTATTTCCCGTAAGTCCGTTGATACTCCTCTTCAGACCGGTATCAAGGCTATCGACTCCATGATTCCAATCGGACGTGGACAGCGTGAGTTAATCATCGGTGACCGTCAGACCGGTAAGACTGCAATTGCAATCGATACCATCATCAACCAGAAGGGCCAGAACGTAAAGTGTATTTACGTGGCTATCGGTCAGAAGGCATCTACAGTTGCAAGTATCGTTAATACCTTGGAAGAGTATGGCGCTATGGCTTACACAACCGTAGTTGCAGCAACAGCTTCCGAGTTAGCACCATTACAGTACATTGCACCATATTCAGGTTGTGCAATGGGTGAAGAGTGGATGGAGAATGGCCAGGATGTATTAGTTGTCTATGACGACTTAAGTAAGCATGCTACCGCTTACCGTACACTTTCCTTATTACTTAAGCGTCCACCAGGACGTGAGGCTTACCCTGGTGATGTATTCTATCTGCACAGTCGTCTTTTAGAGCGTGCAGCCAGACTGTCCGATGAGTTAGGCGGAGGTTCACTTACAGCTCTTCCTATCATTGAGACCCAGGCAGGCGATGTATCTGCATACATCCCAACTAACGTAATCTCCATCACAGATGGTCAGATTTACCTTGAGACAGAGATGTTCAACTCCGGTTTCCGTCCAGCGATCAACGCAGGTCTTTCCGTATCCCGAGTAGGTGGTGCGGCTCAGATTAAGGCTATTAAGAAGATTGCTGCACCTATCCGTGTAGAGTTAGCTCAGTACAGAGAGTTAGCAGCTTTTGCCC
>JAZQNS010000087.1:0-34427 GCA_045627425.1 Lachnospiraceae bacterium
CATTATATAGCGATACAGTAATGGATCATTTCAGAAATCCAAGAAACGTTGGAGTTATTGAGAACGCAGACGGCGTCGGCGAAGTAGGAAACGCAAAGTGCGGCGACATCATGAAGATTTACTTAAAAATTGACAACGACATCATCACTGATGTAAAGTTCGAGACCTTCGGATGCGGCTCCGCAATTGCAAGTTCCTCCATGGCAACAGAGTTAATTAAAGGAAAGCCAGTATCCGAGGCTATGAACCTTACCAACAAGGCCGTAACAGAGGCTCTTGGCGGCTTACCAGCTCACAAGATTCACTGCTCCGTATTAGCTGAGGAAGCAATGCAGTCCGCTTTAGAGGACTACTACACCAAGCATCCAGAGAAGAGACCAGAATAGGAGTTACTATGATTTCAACCCGCGGAAGATATGCAATTCGTGTCTTAACTGATTTGGCAGGGCAGGAGGAAAATACCTACACTCCACTAAAGGAAATCACCGAAAGACAGAATATCTCCCAGAAGTATGGAGAGTCCATAATGACAGCCTTAAGTAAGGCCGGCATGGTGGACAGCGTGCATGGAAAGGGTGGCGGCTACAGACTTAACCGCAAGCCATCCGAATACTCCATCGGGGAGATTCTAAGACTTACCGAAAACTCTATGGCTCCAGTTTCCTGTCTTGAAGATGGTGCAAGCCCCTGTGACAAGCAGGGTGAGTGTCGTACCTACCCAATGTGGAACAAGCTTAACACCATGATGAACGAATACTTAGACAGCGTATCCCTTGAGGATTTAATGGACTAGAGGTAAAGATGTCAGAAAAGGAAAAAGCACTCATAGCCATGAGTGGTGGTGTGGACTCATCCGTTGCCGCATACCTTATGAAGGAAAAAGGCTTCGACTGTATTGGTTGCACCATGAAACTGTTTTCAAATGAAGATATTGGAATCACAGGGGACAGCAAATGCTGTTCCCTTGATGACGTTGAGGATGCCCGTTCCGTTGCCCGGAATCTCGGCATCCCTTATTATGTCTTTAACTTTAAAGAGGGTTTTAGGGAGGCGGTCATAGACCCTTTCGTCTGCGCCTATGAAAATGGCGAAACTCCCAATCCCTGCATAGACTGTAATAATCACTTAAAGTTCGGTTCCCTCTTTAGAAGGGCAAAAGAACTATCCTGCGACTACGTTGTGACAGGTCACTATGTAAGAGTGGAAGAAGGTCCAGATGGCTATATCCTAAAGAAGGCCATTGATCCCGGAAAGGACCAGTCCTATGTCCTATATAACCTAAGTCAGGAACAGCTCTCTCACATAAAGTTCCCTCTTGGAGAGCTTACCAAGGAGGAAACCAGAGCCCTGGCTAATGAAGCAGGATTTATAAACAGCGATAAACCAGACTCCCAGGATATATGCTTCGTTCCAGATGGAGACTATGCCTGTGTTATTGAGACGCTTCGCGGTCACTCATACCAGCCTGGTAATTTCCTTGATATGGAAGGTAATATCCTAGGCACACATAAGGGAATCATCCACTACACAATCGGCCAGAGAAAGGGCTTAGGTCTGTCACTAAAAGAGCCAATGTATGTAGTTAAGCTTGATGTCCCTAACAACGCAGTAATCCTTGGACGAAACGAGGACCTCTTCTACAAGGAGGTCAAGGTTAAGTCCATGCATTACATCTCAGGCAAAATTCCTGATGAACCCTTCCGCTGTCAGGCAAAGATTCGCTACAGGCATACCGAACAGCCTGCCACTGCCACACCCCTGCCTGACAACCACCTTCTAATCACCTTCGATGAGGCGCAACGTGCCCCAACACCAGGTCAGTCCGCAGTTCTCTATGATGGAGATATTGTTCTAGGTGGAGGAATAATTGAATTGTAAACGGGGGCGTACCACGCCCCCGTTATAGTCATTTGGTATAATAATTATATATCATATCTTCAATACAGAATCGAACTTTTCAATATGCTCCAGACTTGTGTTATGAGTTATTTCTATCAGTGTAAGACTTGGGTCATTCAAAAGCTTTTCTTCAATCGTGATTGTTGTGTTTATATCGACAGCACTTGTTCCCTCATCAAGTATCAATATTGGGCAGTCTCTTAATATAGCCCTCGCAATGGACAAGCGTTGTCTCTCTCCTCCGGAAAAGTTCTTGCCGTTTTCTTCAACAACAGTATCTATTCCTTCTGGAAGATTTCTCACTAGTTCACCGAGGCCGACGTAATCTAATACATTTCTAACACTTTCATCATCAATATTTTCCTTAAACAAAGAGACATTGTTTCTTATCGTATCATTAAAGAGAAAAGTCTCCTGTGCCACTACGCTTATTAGGTTTGTCATAGACTCTTCGGATAATTCGTTAATGCAATCACCATCAATTCTTACACTTCCTTCGTGGTCTTTGATTAAACCATTTATTATATTAATAAGAGTAGTCTTACCGCTACCATTTTCCCCGATAATGACATACTTTTTACCTTTTTCAAATGTAAAAGAAACATCCTTAAGAATCTGCTTGTCGTCATAAGAGAAGCTAATATTTTCAAGCGTTAATGCTGAATTAAAACTGTTCTTTTCTTTATTTCCAACGTTTTCTTTCGACTCCAGTATCTCTTTAAAGCGTGCTATTACTGGCTTTGATGCAGCAAAATTAGCCATTACTCCTGGGATTCCAGAAATTGGCGCAACAATTTGTCCAATGAGGCTACCAAATGCTATTACCATTCCTATTGAAAAACGTCCTTCAATTACGAAGAAGGCTGCAACTGACATTACAAAAACCGTCGATAACAAACCGATAAATTGTCCCATACTCTGACATAAAACCTGGCTTACCCCAACTGACACTTTTGTATCTTCTGTCATTTTATTTTTAGCACCATGCTTTATCAGTATACTCTTAAGTGCACCGAAAGTTTTAATTAAATAAAGTGCCGAAAAATCGTCTTTAAGTTCCGCCACATAATCAGCCTGATCCCGCATATATTGTGCTGTTTTTTTCTCAATTGGTTTACCCACATTGGTAGAAACCAAAGCTGTAACAACAGCCAAAACAATCATAAATATAAGCATAACTGGCTCAATCATAATAGTCACAATCGAAGCAGAAACAAACATGGATCCAAGCGTGACCAGATTATATAGGTTTCCAATATATGAATTCTCAAATATCGACAAGTTATTTGTCATATCATTTATATACTCTGCTGTATTTACCTCAGAATAGGCTTTGCCATAAGAAGATAGAATTGACTTAACTAAGTCATTTTTTAGAAGAATCCTATTACTCCTTATGAAAATGCTTTTTGTAACGCCAGCCAAAATCATGACAATAGTATATGTGACAGTATAGATTACTCCCACCATAAACATCTGAACAAGTTCCGACATTCCATCACCAGCAGCATCTACAATTCGACCAAGGATTAGCGAAAACAGCGTTCCCATTGTACAATTTGCAATTGTAAGAAACAACGACACCACTAATAACCAAGGTGACTTCAGTATGTATTTTGTCATTTTAATCGCCCTTCAATTCACAGAATCCCACACATTTCATATCACTTATATCACACCCATTATCCAACAAATACTTCTTAAATCGAAGAATATCTTTTGAATAGCATTTATGCTTTCCACTTTCAACATCATCAATGTATTCATTTAGGCTATACTCACTAAAAACTTCTTCTGGTAATAGGTTGCATGCCCTTATTAATCCGTCTTGGCTTATCACAATATTGGTTTTCCCGGCTTGACATGCAAACTCATCATTAATAACAGGAATGGTTTCCTTTACTTCACTTAGCTTTGATATATATATTCTATCCTTATATATGTCATACAATTGATCGATTATAGCAATTGCATTATTAATCTCTTCGTTTTCAAGAAATAATTCTTTTGCCTCGTCCCCAGCGCCTTTACCAAGTGGTAGCATTAATCCAAAATGTATTGCAGGAGCACCCATAGCATATGCTGCTTTAATATATTCTTCTATGTAATTTACGTTAGACTTGTTTAAAACTACTGTTACCACCAGTGTAGTATTAATTCCATGTGGTATATTTCTATATGACGACTTAAGAATATCAAAACCTTTTTTTATTCCTGTGTTATTTTCATATAATTCGTTATTATATCCGTATATAGATACCTGTATATGTACTAGCATTTTCAATAGATTGCTATTAATTCTTGACAACAATAATCCGTTTGTCAATAGCGATACATCAAACACTTCCGCAGTTTTTCGGATAATCTCTTCAATTTGGGGATGTAGCAAGGCTTCGCCACCTGTCAATACTAAATTCTTACACTTACCCGCGAAATGGTCAATAATGGAATCGATATGTGCCATATTTATATACGTACCATTATACGATGCCGATTTATAACAAAAACTACATTTCAGATTACAATTGGATGTAACCTCGAGAATTATCCACGCAGGATACGTTTTTCCAAACTCTCCGAAATAACTCAAGCTAAATGGTATTGCCTTGTCCTCTAAGTTAATGATACCCTTCTTTTCGAATAGTTCAATCAATTTTTCAATATGATTTCGATTATGTTCAGTATTTTCAATTCTGTTATACTGTAGAATCATCTCCATCAGTTCATTTACCGTTGGCGAACTCTCACAAGCTTTTAGAATGCTCGCCTGAAAAGTGTTTACTTCCAAAAAATCATATAATCCCTTTCTAATTTGAACCCTATCAAGATAATAGTGGATATAACAATCATCCTGTATGCATACATGTAACTTTCTATCCATAACATTATTTACCTCTCTCATTCGTCACAAAGAAATATGACGGACCATATTCTCAGGCTGGTCCATCATATTTCTTTTCCTTTAATTATGGTATCTTTATTTACTACATAAGCCAGGATGAACCCAACTACAACAGGTTCCGGCAGAACATGCGCATGCAGATATCATGTCTTCAGAAATGAGTTCTTCAAAGTTTGCCATATTAGTAGACACCTCCTTTCAGTGCAATATTAACATATATTTCACATATATTTTGTTTTTTTTATGTATTTTTAACAATTTGTTTAAAAGAGGCACTCTACGCTTAATTTTATGTAATGGGGCTTTTTTTGATGGTCTATTAATAAGGCGGTACATCAGAGCGATGCTATAATCTGGGCTGAAGGATGCAGGGTGTCCTAAGAGAGATAATCCAGTATTATTAAAGGCCAAGTTCCCATAGGGGCCCGACAGGTGATTTTTTGAGGCCTGTATGTTTTCTTAGTCATGCAGTATCGCGAATAAAGGTACATGCTCGTCAGCAGCCCAAGGATGGGCTGCGCGCCAGAGCGGAGTCCAGGGATGGACGACTCTCGGCGTAGAGCATGTATATAGCGATGCTGCAGGCTTAGAAAACTAAGGTCGAAAAGCGGATCACCCTAGGGCCCCTATGGGAAGAATGGCCTCTTTAATAATCACAAAACTCTCTTAGGACACCCTGCCCCATAAAAAAAGAGATGCGCCATAGCGCATCCCTCTGTCATTTTTTACTTCATTCCAATATCGAAGGTGACCTCAACCTTGCCTGCATCGCAGAACTTGTAGAAGTCAAAACATATTCTCTGAACTATTATATCTACGTTCTTGCTCTCAGTACCGAGGAGAATAACCAGATGCTGAGTCTTAGAGCAGCGAATGCATACATCTACAGATCTGATATTCTTCTGTACTGCAACCTCCATGGCATTGGCAATATCATCCATCTCAGTACCGCTAAGAATCTTACCCTCTGCCGGAATAGTGTTTATCATTGCCACTTCCACAGGAAGGTTGTAGCGCTCTCCAATATTCTTGACATAGGAGTAGAACCTTGGGAATTCCTTGTATTCAGCCTCCATACCGCCACCAAACTGGTAATCAGAAGCCTCAATCATCTTTCCTACAATGTTGTTCATGTCGTCGAGCATGGAATCAGGAAGAGACTCTTCAAAGGTTGTATAGAAGTTGTTAAAGTTGGCATTCATTTTGCCTTCTCTTACAAGACCGATAAAAATGTCTAGAAGGTCTGGATCAAACTGTCTTCCCCTTCCGTTCTCAAGCTCTTTAATGGTGTTCTCCATGGTGAAAGCCTTACGGTAGATTCGGTCTGAGCTCATGGCATCGTAGGCATCTGCGATTCCTACGATTCTAGCGTTTATTGGAATGCCGACTCCGGCTCTCTGCTCCGGATAACCACTTCCGTTGTATCTCTCATGGTGGTATTTTGCCACATCAGAGGCTCCCGGCATTGTAACCAGGTTCTTAAGAATATCTGCACCCACAACTGTGTGGGACTCGATTAGCTTGTACTCAATATCGCTTAGACGGCCAGGCTTATTTAAGATGGCATCTGGAACGCCAATTTTGCCTATGTCGTGAAGAAGGGCCTCGTATTTAAGGTTCCTGATTCTTGAAGGCTCCCAGCCTAGGACCTCGGCAAGCCTTACGGAATACTCAGATACTCTGAAAGAATGACCCTGAGTATATCTGTCCTTGGCATCGATGGCGTTAGCTAAGGTCTCCATCATCTGTAGGGACATCTGCTCAACACGTTCTACGTATTTTGCCTTCTCACCCTCAACAAGGGCCTTGTCAAGTTCTTCTCTTCGCTCCTTTAAGGCACCTAATATGATGCGGGCAAAAAGGTAGATGCCCACAATAAAGGAAATTCCAATTCCAACCTCAGGTCCTATATCCACGTTATATACCGGATCGGACCCTCTAAGCAGGGCAAAAGGAATTAAGCCTAAGAGACACAGACCATCAGTAATTGTTGTCAGCCTGTAATCCTCATAAAGAATGCTGATTACGATTGGCAGACTGAACATTGCCACGGTCACTGTAAACTGGTAGTGGGTTGAGGTAATGTTTACGCATATGATAATCATACTGATTATCAGCACATACTTCTCAATCTGGTTGTTCTTAATAACCCTGCATATAGTGTGGGCTAAGAAAACCGTTCCAAAGTCAATAATCGTAGGCAGAAGAAGATACCAGAAGAGCTTGTCCGTAATGGTAGCTGGTCCGTAGCCCTGGGATCTTGTGAGATAAAGCAGAGTATTATCTGCAATCTCCGTTAACAGGATAAAGACCACCAGAACAATCTGGGACTTCATTATGAATATCTTCCACTTCTGATAGTTTATTTCTGTTGTAATGTTTTCGTTGGCCTGTGAAACCATAGGTCTCCCTTTCTAAAAAAGTATACTAATAATGGACTCTGCGCGTCGGTGACTTACATCTCCCAAGGTAAGAGTCTCTTTGGCTCCTTCTCTAAGAGGGCAAGCTGGTCCTTGGAGAGGTGCTTCTTGTTAATAATTCCCTCATATACATACTCGTTGAAGTAATGGTCGGAGCAGACAAAATATCCCTTGTTGCCGTTGTCATCACCCCAGCTGTTCTCAATCTTGTATCTGTCTGGATTGCCATCCTTGTCAAAGTTTACACCAACAAAGAGCATTGCATGGGTTCCGAAGGAATCACCGATTGTGAGTCTTAAGCCCTTCTCGATAAAGAAGTCAACTCCACCCATTAAGCCCTCATAATCAAAGGAATCCTGATCCCAGATACCAAGCTTTCTGTCTCCGTATGCTCCGGAATCGCAGGCAAACCATACTGGCTCTCCATCCTTAATCTGCTTAATTACCAGCTCTTTTAACTCCTCAACGCTTAAGTTAAGCTCTAATACATCACCATCGTACATGCATCCAATGTAATGGTAAGTAATTACGTTGTTTAAACCTCTCTTCTCTGTTGGACAGTTGGTAACAGTAATATAGTTATCAAGATCCATTCCAATGTACTTCTCGTAGAAGGACTTTGGAGTCATATCATGTTCAACGTGGTGGTTGTTGTCCTTGTCTCTGTATACGAAGTCGAACTTCTCAACAGGCTCACCAAAGGCGATACACTCAGCCTTGTAAATCTCAGCAAGCATCTCCTCTTTTCTCTTATAAGGATCCTTGCCCTCCTTAACCAGGGCACGTAACTCCATAGCATCCTTTCTAAGAAGAGAATTTAACATCTTCATAAACTTGTCTGTATGGTTGGACTGATAGGTCTCAGGCATAACGCTCTTAGGAACTACACCATACTTCTTAACAAGGTCTGCAGCCATGGTCCAGTATCCACCGTCCCATACTCCCTCGTTGATATACTGAACGTATCTGTCGTCAAGTGGCTTATCTGCCTTATCAATTGCTTCCTGTAACATGTTGTTAGACTTCTCAAGCTTGTCGTAGAAAGCAAGATAGTTCTGAGAAAGCTCGAACATTTCAAGGTTGCACTTCTCAGCAACTAACTCTCTCATGATATTTAATGCAGCGAACATCCAGCAGCGACCTGTCTTCTTCTGGGATGTGATACCGCGGGTCTTTAACTCAAGAGTAAAGCTTCCGTCAAGCTTGGCTCCCCCCTCTGGGATGTAAGCTAAATCTGCGAACTCTGTCTTGGACATTGCAGCATGTAATGTGTGGGCATGTCTGTCTGCCTGGTAACCCTCTTTTGCCTTTGCTAAAAATTCATTAGTAATAAGCTTCTCCATAGTAATTCTCCTTATATAAATTTTAGGCATAATTTAATTAAAATCTCTACGTTCTTCTCCATGGACTGAATTGGTACGAACTCAAAACGGCTGTGGCCATTCTCGTAACCTGCACTTATGTTAGGGCATGGAAGACCTCTCTGGGAAATCGCCGAACCGTCTGTACCGCCTCTGAATGGAAGGGCAGTTGGAGTAACTCCCGCCTCTGTGATTGCCTCCTTTAGGTAATCCACCATATACATTACAGGCTTTACTACCTCTCTCATGGAGTAATATCCGTTGGCAAAATTAAGCTCCAGTCTCTCCTCGCCATATTTTGCCTTAAGGTCATTTACGCAGGATCTGATGAAGTCCTTTCTGGCCTCGAAGGAATCTAACTCGAAATCTCTGATCAGAATATGGAACTCCGCAGACTCCACATTTCCTGTAAACTCATGTGGATGGTAATATGCCTCTCTGCCTTCTGTGTTGTTAGGTCTCTCTGGTGGCAGCATGGAGAGGAGCTCCATTCCCACCTCTACGGCATTAATCATTATGCCCTTGGCGGTTCCAGGATGTACATTAAGTCCCTTAATCAAAACCTGTGCCTCTGTGGCATTGAAGGTCTCGAAGCTATAATATCCCACATAATCACCGTCAATGGTGTAGGCAAGCTCTGCACCGAATCTGTCGAAGTTTAGGTCTTTTGCCAGACCTCCAACCTCCTCGTCAGGGGTGAAGGCAATCTGTATTGGTCCGTGGGCAATATCCTCATTCTTAAGGAAATACTCAGCCATAGTCATAAGGGATGCAATTGCTGCCTTGTCATCTCCACCAAGCAGGGTGGTTCCGTCTGTAAAGACAATGTCCTGCCCCAGATAATTGTTAAGATGAGGGTAGTCGCTTACCTTCATCACTATGTTCTCATCTTTGTTTAGAAGAATGTCCTTGCCATCATAATTCTCGTAAACCCATGGCTTAACATTCGTTCCTGACACGTCCGGTGATGTATCCATATGGGCAACGAAGCCTATGGACTTGCTGTTCTCATAACCCTTTGTTGCCGGAATTGTTGCATATACAATTACATCATCCTCAATAAGCTCAACATTAGAAGCCCCCATCTCCAACAGCTCATCTCTTAAAATCCTTGCCAGATCAATCTGACAGTCTGTTGACACGTGTCTTCCCGAATTGGATGCGGAAGTCGTATCCACTTTTACATACCTAAGAAATCTTTCCTTGACCCCCTGGTAAAAATCAAACTCGTTCATAATACCTCCTCGTGTAGGTGCCGTAAAATAAACTCCCACGAATTAAAGTATACTATTTATGGCTTTTTTCTTCAACGAAAGACACACAAAATTATGGCTCAAAGTGATATAATCATTACGAATAAATCCATATAAATCTTTAATGTATCAGAAAGTGACTTGAGAGATGGAATTAATAAACACATTGCCCGATATTTTCGAGGAATTCGCCGAACAGAGAAGGAACTCCTTTTTAGCCGTAAAGGAGATTAAGGAAGCCGGGATCCCAGTAATAGGTTCCTACTGCACCTATTTCCCACAGGAATTAGCCATGGCTATAGGTGCCGCCAGCGTATCCCTCTGCTCCACTTCCGAGGAGCCAATAGCCTATGCGGAGCAGGATCTGCCTAAGAACCTATGTCCTCTTATCAAGAGCAGCTACGGTTTCGCCAAGTCCAACAAATGCCCTTATTTCTACTTCTCCGATATTGTTGTAGGCGAGACCACCTGCGACGGAAAAAAGAAAATGTACGAGTTAATGAAGGACTTTAAGGAGGTCTATGTGATGGAGCTCCCTAACTCCCAGAGGGAAGAAGCTCTGGCATTATGGAAGACCGAAATAATACGTTTTAAAAACTATCTTGAGGAGAAGCTTGGCAAAAGCATTACCGAGGAAGCCCTTCTAGATGCCATAAATACCCATAATGATATAAGAAAAGCCATGAAGGATTTATCCTCAGTGATGAAGCTTAATCCTGCACCAATTATGGGCTATGACCTCTTTAAGGTCCTCTACGGTTCAAGCTTTAAGTTCGATAAGAAAGCTATTCCAGGTGAAATAATAGCTCTGCGGGACCGCATTATGTCAGAATATGAGGAAGGCAAAAAGATTGAAAAACGTCCAAGAATCCTGATTACCGGCTGCCCAATTGGTGGGGCTACAGAGAAGGTTATCAGAGCAGTTGAGGACAACGGCGGCATTGTGGTTGCCTTCGAAAACTGCTCCGGTGAGAAATCCTTTGACCGACTGATAGACACAGATAACAAAGACCTGTATGGAGCCATTGCAGAGAGATATCTAAATATAGGCTGCTCTGTAATGACACCTAACAATAACCGTCTAGACCTTCTGTCCCGCATGATAGAGGAATATAAGGTGGACGGAGTTTTAGAGATGACCCTGTCAGCCTGCCACACCTACAATGTGGAAAGCTCTGTAATTAAGAAGCATGTTAACGGTAAGCATGGCATTCCTTATCTTCAGGTAGAGACAGACTACTCAACAGCGGATATTGGTCAGCTCACCACCAGAGTTTCCGCCTTTATAGAAATGATGTAAAAAAGAGCCTCCCACTTGGGAGGCTCTAATAATATCTAATTCTATTCATCTTTTCCGACAATGGCATCTAAGGTTCTTATACTGGCTGCCATTTTCTTAAGCTCACTAAGATTAGCCTTCATGTAGAATTCTAAACCTGCAATCTCAGTTTCATTAAAGCCCTCAGAGCTTGTAATCTTACAGTCCGGAATCTCTCCCTCTGCCCTGCGTTTTCCCTCTGTGAAGGTAACATAGGCTACCTTTTTGCCTTCTCTAAGGCATATCTGGGAAACAGACATATCCATAACCGGGTTATCATCCTCTGCTATCTTCCCTAAATTGAAATCTTCCATTCTGCTAACCTCCTTAAGAAGCTATTTTGCCTTAAGTCTCTTCTTACCCTCAGCACAGATATCATTAAGTACACATCTGTCGCAGTAGGGGTCTGTCCTGGCTGTGCAGACTGCCCGTCCGTGGTCCACCATTCTGTGGCATAAATCGTTGGTCTCTTCCTCAGGCAAAATCTTCCACAAGGCCATCTCAACCTTCTTAGGATCCTTCTCGTCCTTAACAAGACCAATTCTGTTGCTAAGTCTTATACAGTGAGTATCGGTTACCACCGCAGGTTTCTTAAATATATCTCCCATAATGAGATTGGCAGATTTTCGGCCAACTCCGGGAAGGGCTAAAAGGGCATCAAAATCTTCAGGCACCCTGCCGTCGTATTTCTCGTGCAGGACCTTCATGCAGGCGGAGATATCTTTTGCCTTGCTCTTTCCCAAACCGCAGGGTCTTACAATTTCCTCAATCTCTGAGACCTCTGCCTTGGCAAGGGCAGCAACATTTGAGAATTTATCAAAGAGTATCGGCACTATCTCATTAACCCTGGCGTCAGTACACTGAGCTGCAAGACGGACAGATACAAGGAGCTTCCAGGCCTCATCATAGGTCAGGGTACACTCTGTCTCAGGATATTCTTTTTTCAGCCTCTCAATTACTAAAAGGGCAAGTTCTTTCTTAGTCACGTCTTATCTCGTTTCTCTTTTCGTAATTAGCCAGGTGGTCAGCCATCTCGTTGCCAGGCACACCTGCGTGGCCGTCCACATGCAGGAAGGTCACATGGCCAAATTTCTTTAGGAGGGGAAGGGCCCTCTCCCTAAAATCATCAGATATTGCAAACCAGCCAGTCAAGGGGTAAGCAATATTGGTATTATCAAAGCAGATGGTCAGCCTGTCACATTCAGGATAGTCCTCCATGGCGCGAATGCAGGCTTCAAGCTCAGCGGCAAAATTAGCTGCGGAAGACACTCCATCTCCGTAGCCGGCCTTAACCTGGTCCCCTATCTGACTCACATAACCGTAGCCGTAGCCATTTTCTGTCTCGCTAACTCCAGAGCCATCCACGTAAATATAATTGCCGGCGTCTCTCCCCGGTCTCATAAGTTTAATGGTCTTACAGTTAAAGCCATAGCTACTACCATTTGCAAAGTCTCTCATAACTATGGTTCCTGTAAAGCCCGGTTTTATATTCTGGTATTCTTCCTGACCCATATGAATGACAGCCCTGTCCTCATTACAGTATACCGTCATTATAGAGCCAGTCTGCTTATCTGAAACTCTTCCCAGAGACTTACATATAAGCATTCTCTCCGCACCCTGCTCAGTGGGTCCGAAGTCTATATGTAATCCATCTATATCAGCCGAGCCTATTAAATGCCCCTCCTTTGTGGTATCAGGCAAAATAACAGATCCAACAAATTCTCCCTGGTCAAGTCTTACAAGCTCCTTTTTAAAGGCTGCCGAGGCAATCTGCTTTAATTTTAAAACACTTACCTTCTTAACCTCTATCTCTTTCTCATATGCCTTAAAGGAGGATTTTGAAATGGCATGGCTGGTGGCAACTGTAGGTATCTCTATAAGAGAAGGTATCATTGATACATTCTCATTTCTTAAATCAAGATATACTTTATTCTTTTTATTCGCATTCCAGGCTGAATTCTTACCGCCATTAACAGCTGCGCTCTTACTTTGCCTCTTCTCCTCTGTCTTGGCAGGCTCTATCTCACCCACTTCAGCTTTTCTGTCCTCCATGTAGGAACGGGCCTCCTCCAAAGTCTTGAAGGACTTATATTTTGCCATGGGAAAGCCCTTGACCAGAGGCTCTGCCTCCGCCCAGCTCTCATATATTCCAGGTTCAAGTCCTACCTTAACAGCATAGTATTTCATATAGCTCCTATCTAAGGCTTACATTCTCATCTGCAAGTGGTGCCTCTAAGAGTACTGGGTTCTCAATTAGCTTCTTAAAGAGTCTTATTGACTTGGAATAATAGTATCCGTCAGAAATTCTCTCGTCGATGGTCATGGAGAGCTTGAGAATACGCTTCATCTCAGCATTGCCCTCGTAATCGTAGACCGGCTGCATCTTCTTTCTTCCAATAACGATAAAGACTGAGCAGGTACCCCAGTTCATAAGGTGGTGATAGCCTATATTCATACCAATTGAACCAAGGTTAGTGAGTACTATGGCGCACTGGTATGGGTCTGTTGCAATGACGCTTTCAGGCATCCATCCGTGTCGGTCTGCCCATCTTGCCAGGAGTCCAATAAAGTGCTTAAATGGCAGCTTCTGAATGAAGTTCATGGACTCTGTGGACTGGTCATCGTTCTTCTTGCAGAAGAGAATCTGCTCCACTACCTTGTTATGAATGGTCTCTAAGGTATCCTCATCACAGGCATCAATTCTTGCCAGGGACTCCTCTCCCTCGTCTGTAAACTCCTTCTTAACAGTGAATGCAGCATTTACGTGGTTTCTCTGATATACAGTCTGGTTGGCAATAAACCTGTTCATCTGTGGTCTAAGTCTCAGGGTCTTTAAGGCCGCGGCAATTACCACGTGGAATACAGTGTATCTGTCATCTCCCTTTAAGCCCTCATTAACCTTCTTTAAATACTCATCCGTCTTCTCAAGGTCAATATCTATAGTCATATATGCCTCATTGTCGCATCTGTTAGGATACATTAAAGGCATAATATAATGCATGGAGTCCAGGTTTCTGATCCTCTCTCCATCTCTTCTGTCTCCAAGTCTTCTCATATGTAATACTCCCCTCCAATAAGATTCAAAATATGCTATATATTCCGCGACAAAGCACACTGGCAATGCCGCAATAACATCCACAAAGGAATGCTGTTTTGTGAAATTTACTGACATGCAGATCAGTACGACTGCAACTACAACAAATACTTTTGTAAAAGGCTTTGCATCCTTCTTCTTAAGCCAGGTCGACATAATTCCAAGGGAATATGCCACATGTAAGGAAGGGCACACACCGCTTGGAGTGTCTACACCGTATATTATCGAAAGAATGAATGTGCAGATATTTTGCCGTTCGAAGGAATCCGGCCTCAGGTACTGAACTGAGGGATATACTATGTAGCAGACCATTGCCAGAACCTGGGTTACAATTATGAATTTCTGAAGTCCCACGAAGGAATCCACATCCTTTAAAAGGAAGTAAAGCAGGGAACCTGCCACCAGGACATACCAGAAAACATAGGCTAATACAAAGTATTCATTAAAGGGAATTAAATCGTCCACCACGGAATGAATGACATGGCATTTTTCAAGGGGTATCAGGTTCTCGGTAAGCACGTACATAAGGAGATACCATACCCAGCCAAGGAGTAGCAGAAGGTGGCGATACTCAGGCTCCCTTATCTTCTTTAAGGAAAAATCCCTGAAATTAGTTTCTCTATTCATATTTAATCCAATCTATCATTATAAGGACAGTCCTTCTTAGGGATGTTAGGATACTGAATTACCTGGTGCCTTGGAAGGTCATAGGCAATCTCACTTATTCCATCCATGAGATACTGTCTTATTCTTTCATTTTCTTCTTTTTTGTCTGCATCCGGGTCATAGTAGGTAGGCTTACCGAAGACTAAGAGCTTAAGCTCCGGACAGACATACATTGGTACAAAAGGGGCTCTCTTCTTGGTCTTTCTGTAGTAATAGCGTCCAATCTCAACAAAGCCCTTCTGGAAATCGTGAACTATATTGTTATGCTCATCATAACACTCAGGGAAAACAATAATGTCAGCCCCAAGTTCCATTAATTCCACCGTCTTATTGAAGGTTTCAAATATTCTCTTGTCCTTATATACTCCCACCGTCAGGGCGTTGGTCATAATAAAGGCAGAGAGTGGTGCAATAAGGTATGACAGGAAATGATAAAGGGGATGGAGGAATTTAGGCTTCTTGGACCAGAAGTCATTAAAGGCATATTCCGGCACTTCCTTAACATTCATCATCTCGCCTACGCACCAGGTATAGGTCTCTCTTGGTGGATATAGCTGTGCCACAATAGGTCCGTTGGCCTTAGAGTGGTTACCAACCAATACCACCGGATCGTTAGGCAGGTTCTCAACCCCCACAAGCTTATATTTTTTGTAAACCAGCCATACTGAATTCCTAATTAACCAGTATAGTGGATGCAGTTTCTTAATCATTATCTTTCTTCCAAATACTTATGTAATTTGTTATGCACCTGTCTTTTATTTGCCGACCACATGGGTGCCACTAAGAGCTTCTTGTCCCCGTCTCCAGTCATTCTGTGAATAACCATATCAGGAGGCAAAATAGAAATGGCCCTGCATATTAGCGAAATATACCGTTCCTCCTCCATTACCCTAAATTCCCCGGCCTCATAATCCTTTAAAAGGTCTGTGCCCTTTAAGACATGTAAGAGCTGCAGCTTAATGCCCCAGGCCGAAGACCTGCCAACATAATCCACCGTAGCAAGCATATCCTCCTCACTCTCTCCGGGAAGGCCAAGAATCACGTGGGTAACTGTCTTAATGTCAGCTGTCTTTAAAAGTGAAAGGGCCTTATCATAAATCTCAAGCCCATAACCCCTTCTTATATACTTAGCTGTGGTCTCATGCATGGTCTGAAGCCCAAGCTCCACCCATATATCTTTATTAAATCTTTCTTTAAGTTCTACAAGAAGTTCAACATTCTCAGCGTTAATACAATCAGGTCTTGTGGCGATAGACAAGGCCACCACCTGTGGATGCTTTAGAGCTTCACTATATATTTCCCTAAGCCTTGAAAGTGGTCCGTAGGTGTTGGTAAAGGCCTGAAGGTAGGCGATATAGAGTCTGTCTTCTCCGGCGGACATTTTGCCTTCCACCAAAGCCTTGCCTGCCTCTATCTGGTCATTAATGGTCAGGTTCCTATTCTGGGCAAAATCTCCAGAACCACCGGCTGAACAGAATATGCAGCCCCGGTTATCTATTTTGCCATCTCTGTTAGGACAGGTGAAGCCACCGTCAAGGGCAATCTTGTAGACCTTGCTTCCATAGGTCTCCTTAAGGTAGGAGTTTAAAGACCTGTATTTAATCTTAGGCATGTTAGCAGCCTGTGCCATCTATGGAGCAGGCTATGGCATTTTCAGGAGTCTGGTCCACAGGACGTGACTTAAGTCCAGCCTCCTCGGGACTAAGGGTAACTCTTCCATCCTCTAAGACAAAGGCAGGAAGTCCCGCATAGCCTTCTCTCTTAGCCTCATCAAAGCAGCTTTCCTTATCTCTTAAGCGAAGCCACTCCTTCATAAGTCTTACGTGGCTTCCTATATCCACATATTCATAATTGTCATTGCCCTCTATCTGATCATAGAGATAGGTGCAGTCTGGGCAGGTGCCCATTCCGTATATTTTAATCATGACAACCTCCTTATCAAGTTATAAATACCCTTATACATATCTATTGTACCAAAAAAAACAAAAAAAGGCGAGAATACCGAAATTACCTTTCAGCATTCCCGCTCTGTTAATTTATTCCTTACCGTCCCAGCAATAGGTGCAGAGCTTGCAGTGGTCGATACCTGTGGCATCTAACATATCGTCAAGTCTTGCAAACTGAAGGGTGGTGAAGTTTAATTCCTTTCTGATTTCCTCAACCATTGCAGCATACTTGTCTGTCTCTGGATTAGAGTATTCCTTAAGGAGCTTCTCAGTCACATTTCCGTTCTCTAATCTCTCAATCACTCTTCTTGTGATAAGCTCCATCTCGGAGTTGGATCTAGAGAAGTTTAAGTATTTGCAGCCATATAAAAGTGGTGGGCAGGCTGGTCTTATGTGAACTTCCTTAGCGCCTGACTCGTAGAGATACTCGGTAGTCTCTCTAAGCTGGGTTCCTCTTACTATGGAGTCATCGATTAAGAGAATTGACTTGTCTCTGATAAGTTCATCAACAGCAATCATCTTCATCTTGGCAATTAAGTTACGCTTAGACTGTATGGTTGGCATGAAGGAACGTGGCCAGGTTGGAGTGTATTTGATAAATGGTCTTGAGAATGGTACTCCAGACTCATTGGCATAGCCTACAGCGTGGGCAGTTCCCGAATCAGGAACACCGGCTACAATATCAGGATTTACATTATCTCTCTTAGCCATTGCTGCACCGTTATTATATCTCATCTGCTCAACAGAGAGGCCTTCATAGGATGCGCATGGATATCCGTAGTAAACCCAGAGGAAGGTACAGATCTTCATGTCCTCGTTAGGGCTTGCAAGGGTAACGCAGTTCTTCTCAGTGATAACTACAATCTCACCAGGTCCTAACTCCTTGTAGGTTGTGTATCCTAAGTTCTTATATGCATAGTCCTCGAAGGAAACGCAGAAGCCCTCAACCTTCTTACCCACAACAATTGGGGTTCTTCCAAGCTTATCTCTTGCTGCGTAAATTCCTGCCTGATTTAAAAGGAGAAGGGAGAGAGACCCCTGAACCATATCCTGCACGAACTTAATTCCCTCAATAAGGTTTGCTTTTGTATTAATAAGAGCAGCTACTAACTCAGTGGCATTTACTTCACCGGAGCTCATCTCCTGGAAATGTACATGACCAGAATCAAAGAGAAGCTGAATCAGTTCCTCAGTGTTGTTAATCTTACCAACAGTGGTAAGGGCATAGGTTCCGTGGTGGGAACGAATGAGAAGTGGCTGAGCCTCGTAATCAGAGATACAACCGATTCCCATCTTGCCTGTCATCTTATCGATATCCTTGTCGAACTTGGTTCTGAAAGGAGAGTTCTCGATGTTGTGAATAGCTCTGTGAAATCCATTAGGTCCGTCGAAGGTTGTGATACCGCCTCGTCTGGTTCCCAAATGTGAGTGATAATCAATACCGAAGAAAAGGTCGAATGAACATTCCTCAGTACTTGCTACGCCAAAAAAGCCGCCCATATTTAATCCTCTTTTCTATCTGTTGTAAAATGCAACCAAAACATTTATATTTTAAAACCGGCAAAATACCCCGTCAAGTATTTAAAATAAAACATTTCGTAAACTATACTGACATTAAAAACTCCCTGCGAGGCTCTGCCCGCAAGGAGTCATTATATACATTATTCCTCGTAACCCTTAGGGTTATTCTCCTGCCATCTCCAGGTATCCCTGCACATCTCGTCAATTCCAAGCTCAGCCTTCCAGCCAATCTCATCCAGAGCCTTCTTAGGATCACAGAAGGATGCGTCAATATCGCCAGGACGACGTGGCTCAATCTCATATGGAATCTCATGTCCGCAGGCCTTCTCAAAGGCGTGAACCATGTCTAATACGGAGTAGCCATTACCTGTTCCAAGGTTATAAATCTGAAGACCTGGTCTGTCAGTGAAGCACTGCATTGCTGCAAGATGTCCCTTGGCAAGGTCCACAACGTGGATGTAATCTCTCACACCTGTACCGTCATGGGTCTTGTAGTCATTTCCGTATACGTGAAGCTTGTCTCTTCTGCCAACAGCTACCTGGCTAATATAAGGCATAAGATTATTTGGAATTCCGTTAGGGCTCTCGCCGATTCTTCCGGACTCATGAGCTCCTACAGGGTTAAAGTATCTAAGTAAAACCACGTTCCAGTTCTCGTCAGCGTGGCAGATATCCATGAGCATTTCCTCAATCATGAACTTGGTCCAGCCGTATGGGTTGGTACAGCCACCAACCTTGTCTGTCTCCACCATTGGCACAGACTCAGGCACACCGTAAACAGTTGCTGAGGATGAGAAAATAAGGTTCTTACACTGATGCTGCTCCATCACATCCACCAGGTTAAGGGTACCCTCAATATTGTTGTGATAATACTTGTATGGTATAGAAACTGATTCTCCCACTGCCTTTAAGCCGGCAAAATGCATAACGGAAGTAATCTTCTCCTCAGTGAAAAGCTTGTCAAGTAAAGGCTTGTCGAGAAGATCTCCCTCAACGAACTTAAGCTTTTTGCCTGTAAGCTCCATTACTCTCTTTAAGGACTCCTGGCAGGAATTTGAAAGATTGTCAATTACCACAACATCCTCGCCCTTGTTTAAGAGCTCAAGCACTGTGTGGCTGCCAATATATCCCGCTCCACCTGTTACTAAAATAGACATATCACTACCTTCTTTCTATTTTTGTGTATTCTTATTCTACCACATATCTTTTAAAAAAGGCCGGGCAAAACTAAGCCCGGCCAATATTATAACTCGTGTTTGGATTTCTTCTTGGTAATCTCATTCATATAGGCCGCAGTAATAATACCAGTTGGAAGGGCAATGATTGCTGTTCCCACCAGGGCTGAAATCATAGTTAGAATTCGTCCTATCTGAGTCACAGGAGCATAATCACCATATCCGATAGTTGTGATGGATACCGTTGCCCAGTAGAGGGCATCCATGAAGGTTGGGAAGGTATCCGGCTCCACATTAAAAACAAGTAACGCCGCCGTTGCAATATAAACTAAAGCCAGCACTAAAACCGCCACTAACTGCTGCTTGGTACGCCTGATTACATTAGTGATAGATACCATGGTCTTAGAGTATCTTACCATCTTAAATACCTGAAGCACACGGAGCACTCTAAGCATGGATGCAAAGGTGGAGTGTGGAAACAGGATTGAGAAAATAGGCAAAAGTGACAAAAAATCGATAATAGCAAGAGGGGTGAAGGCATAGGCAATATAGGCCTTCATATCCTTGATACCCATCTTGTAATCAGCAGTTCCTAATCTGAAGGCATAATCAACAATGAAGATAAGCTCTACCAGATAGTCGATTATATAAATATATAAGTTATTTTCCTTGATTGTTAGAGGAACTAAACCAGCGATTACGGCAACTGTAATCATGGTGTCATAACGCTTTGAAGCCGGATCATTCTCTGAACCTGCCTCAATAATCTCATACAATCTTCTCTTTATACTCTCAACAGTTCTATTCATACTTTTTCCTCCTATCCCACATAAGCCATGATGCTAAGGAAAACAAGTATGATTATAAGGAGTGTGCTTGCCGCAATTGTGATATGGGATATCATGTCCATACGTTCCACAACACCGCCATCTCCAATCACTTCTTTTTTCATCTTATACTTATTAGAAAAGAGCATAGAAAATCCCCCTTGTAATAGTCAATGATTATTATAAGGGGGAAATGTGAATGTATTGTTATTATATTGTATTATTTCAGTTTTCTGATTGCCGCTTCCGCAGCCCTGACCTGTTCATCTGTAACCTGTCCACTTTCGTAGTAGCGGGCAAAGAGATAAATCATTCTAAGCTCTTTTGCAAGGTCTTCCTCCACGAATTTAATTAGCTCCGCCTCAATCTCTTCGCTGGTTAAATCCCTGGAAAGATGAATTCCCTTATTACCGCAGATCTCCAGGAGCTGCTGGTAGCACTTCCTTACCCTCTCCCTGTTGCTAAGTCTGGCAAAAAAGCTGAGTTTTCTCTTTGGCGTCTTTTCTGTCTCGCCGTTTTTTACCCTGGTAACCATTTTAACGGTAGCTTCGCCTCTGATTCTTCTAATCAGTAAGACAAAGACAATTATCAGGATCACAATCAGAATAGCTATCATTATAGACATCATAGGCCACTTGTCGGCACTTGAAGAGGCAGGCGCCGTTTCCTCATGTACTTCCTGCACGGTTTTTCCTATTGAGGAACGGACATCCTGATTCGCCATTATTTCCTTTTGAGCCTCTAAATACTCCCCAAAGGACTGGCTTTTTATTTTTCCTGCACCCGATGCCAGCCCCATGAACCATGAAGCAAATGCCATAGGAACAGCCAGGAATATTAATGCAAAATACTGTCTTAATACATAGAAAAGTCCAGACAGACCCACAATTGCAAGAGGCACTGCAAAAGACTCCGAAAGCTGACATAACACCCTGCCAGGATTCAAATCACCTCTAAACCTTAATATCTTTAAGGCAATACTTCCAAAGAAGAAGCCTAAGAAATAGCAGGCAAAACTTGCCTCTGTATTGTAACCTAAATCCTTAACGTCAGTAATAATTACCTCTGTGCTATCCACAGCATCATTATACATGGCATCAATGGCATCTATGTCTGTATATTCTGTTAGATGAAACTGCTTAAAACCTATTTCCAAGAGAAGAAGGCCGCCAAGTATCAGAAGCAACCAAATGAAAAACTTCTTGGAATCATAATATTCTATTCTTTCCGAGCCATATAGGGCCATAAAGAGACCGTATACGCTTATTGGCAGAAGGAGGAGGAATCTTAGATTCGGTGAAAACATTAATACTCCGCCAAGTATAACTAAAGCCACCCCTATGCCTTTTCCAAGACCAGGCGACCACTTCCATAATGCTTCCTTAATTCCACCTGCCATGGCAGTTAATATGAGGCCTATCCATATTCTGTAATCCGTGAGATCCAGAACCCCTATAATAGCCATGGGAAGGGCCAGGTAGAAGCAGAGGTCTGACAGGAGTTTAAAGAATATTCCCAGTGCCATTTTGCCCCTCCTCTCCCACAAGGACACAGATCTGCTTCTGGGTTTTAGCCTCGAAGTCCCTAAGTCTTTTAGTATCCATCTCGTCCAAAGGTGGTGTTATCAGTAAATAGTTTTCTTCCTGCTTTCTGTCCATCTCAGCATAATAAAGCATGGTGGCAAAACGATGAATGCAGGTGTATGGCATGGCTCCAAGGCCGTATAGAAGCGCCCTTAAATGGGACTCTCCTAAGCCCTTTGGCATATAGTGATAGCCTCCCATGGGTCCCTGAAGAAGTCCGTTAGTCCTAAATTCGAAAGGGATCTTCTTTTTCTCAAGTTCCTCAGCAGCACTTCTTGCAATTCTAAAGCACTCCTCAAGGTCATCTTCTCTGCCACCCTCCACATTAAGGAGGATTACTACATTTATATCCGAAGTGTGATCGTATTTTTTTACCACCAGGTCATTCTGCACTGCGGACCTGGTCCAGGAAATGTCCTTAAAGGGCTCTCTTCCCGTATAATCGCTAAAACCAACTGTAAGGATAGGGTCATCCTGAATGAAACGTCTGACAGAGATATCTCCTATAAAGCCTCCAAGGACCTCCTTTATCTTCTGGTCCTGACATCTCTCTGGAATAATTACAACCTTGACAGTATCCTTACCTGAATAACTCATTTCAGATATGCCAAGAAGGGACCCCAAGAATATTTCGAAATCGCCGAAGGAGAATACTCCTCTCTTATTCATGGCAAAATCATTTTCGACCTCTGCAGTTTTTCGCCCCATAATAGTAAAGTTTGAGGAGAGAACCGACCAGTTTTTTGCCTTATTCCACCTGGCTTCATATTCCAGATCTTCCTTTTGGCCCCCCTCGGAAACTAATCTAGCTCCCTTTGGAAGGTATACCCTGGTCTGAACGAAGGCCATAGGCAAAATGCTGTTGTTATGGACAGTCGCAACATGAGTTATCTTCTCTCCCGGCTCTGCCATTACCTGCTTTAGCTTAGAGGAGTAGTTTAAATATGCGATTCTTCTTGGTGATACAAAGAACTCCAGTATCAGCAATGCCACAAAAACAGGTATTACAACATATGTAAACACGCTGACTCTCCTTTCAGCTAACTATTTTTAATGCGTTTTAGTGCTTTCTCTGCCCTGTTTACCTCTTCACTGGTAATTTCAGACAGGTCTGAATATCTTGCCTTTAGGTAAATATTTCTAACCTCCTTTGCAGACTCCATATCCATCTGACTAAGGAGTAAATCCAATATCTCTTCACTGGTAAGTCCCGGGCTAATGACGATACCCTTCTTACCAAGATATACCATGAATTCCTTATAGACCTTACGAATTCTCCCCCTGTTATTAAGCCTCTTAAAGAAGCCTGTTTCCTTCTTTTCAGGAGATGCCTCCTCTGGTAAATCCTTTGATTTGGAGCCCGAGAATACTATGTTGATTCTCTTAAAGCCCACCCCTGATTTAACCAGATAGATTATAAAGGCGAGTAACATAAGACCTATTCCAATTATCACCAGAAACTTAAGGTCACCGTTATGCTGCCAGTGCTTCTGCCAGTAGCCCATGTGCTTCTCACCGGTGTAGGTCTTTTTATATTTAACCCTGAGGAAAACCATATTTTTAATTTTGCCCCATCCGCCGAGGGCCGAAGGGGAATCGGAATCAATACTGTTAAAGACATCTACTGACTTACCCGTAAGATAGGCCAGGGCAATCAGTAACCTTGATGCTATAAATATGGCCACCGTGGCAAAAACATTTCTTAAAAGGTATAGCACTCCAGCTAAAGCTGCACCAGCTACAGTGAAGGCTCCCATTTCACCAACCTGATAAAGCATTTTGCCGGTGGTATAATCTGCCCCAAGTCGTAAACCTCTAAGAGCTATAACCTCACAGATAAAGGCTGCGAAACCATAGGCGCAGGCCCCTGTAAAGTCCCATCTTATTCCCGATACAGTGTTTAAAAGGGAAAGACCCGCCAGAACGAAAAGATAGGAGGCAAAAACAATTATCTTAACGCGTCCCATTCTAATCTCACCGTTAATCTCAATGTGGTCCATACCGGACACTATCTGGTATACCCCGTATCCCGCAAGGGGAAGAAGACATATCACATTTCCAAGAGAAGCAAATCCAGAAGCCACCCCCGCCACAATAAAAATAAAACCAAGTGGCTTTAAGTGGTCCTTGTAGCGGTCCATCATTTTAGCTGAAACAAAGACTCCTAAGGATATGAGAATTCCACCTATGAAGAGAAATCCATCCGCCCTAAAGAGAGTCGGGCAGCCCATAATTACACCCAGATAAAAGAGGCTGTCTGACAGGACCTTAAAGAATATCATCTCACTCATGACTTTCCTCCTCTCCTATCAGCATACACATCTCTATCTGATTCTCAGCCTGGAAACGGTTTAGGCAGGCTGAATTCTTCTCAGATAGTGGCGGTGTAATCAGTATGTAGTTTTCGCCATTTTGCCTTGCCTCCTTAGCACGATTTAGCATTACGTCAAGAGGGAAATAAGCTGTGTGGCTGGCTCCTCCAAGACCGTAAAGTAAAGTGTTAAGGTGCTGACTTCCCATGCCCTTAGGCATCCAGAAGAAACCTCCAAGATGACTTAGCATACAGCCATTTGACCTAAACTCGTAGGGAATCTTCTTCTCCTCAAGCATCTCGGCGGCCTTTCTTGTAAGGCAAAAGCATTTTTCTATTTCTTCCTTGCTTCCATCCTCAAGATTTAAAAGGATGGTAACTTTCACATCTGTTGTGTGGTCATATTTCTTAACCATGAGATCTCCCGCAATGGCAGATCTGGTCCAGGAAATATCCTTAAAAGGCTCTCGGCCTGTGTATTCTGAAAAGCCTACGGTAAGAATAGGGTCCTCCTGAATAAAGCGCCTCACGGAGATATCTCCAATAAAGCCGCCTAGTACCTCTATTACTTTACCGCCCTCTATTCTATCAGGCATTACCACCACATGGCGCTCTCTTCTCTCGGCAAAGCCCCTGTGTGCAAAACCAAGGAAGTCGCCTATGTTAAGCTCATAGTCACCGAAGAAGTACAATCCCCTCTTATCAAGGGTGAAGATGTCCTCCTTCTCCTCAGTAGACTTCCCCTTCACCACCATGTTTCTATAACAAACGGTCCAGGTGGAGCCTGCGTAGTTGTGACTCTTTCTGTATTCATCGCTTCCCTTAAGCTTAGCTCCTGCAGGAAGGAATTCCTTGGTCTGAACATAACCAATTGGAAAAGGGTTCTTATTGGTAACCTGAGAAACAAGATGTATTTCCTCATTTGGCTCAACCAGTATCTTGGTAACATGGGAGTCATACTTAACTCCGCCTAACTGATAAGGGGTCCAGGTCTTTTCAATAATTATCATAAAAAGGACTGCAAAAAGCCCTATTAAAAAGACACCCATTACTTATTCTCCAGTGGAACCTCAACCTTCTTTAATAAATCCCTTACATACTGCTCAACATTGGCTGAGCTGGTTCCTGCGAAGGCTATTCTGTGGGCAAGCACTGCCACCGCTTCCTTCTTAACGTCCTCAGGAATCACGTAGCTACGGCCCTCCATCGCAGCAGTAACCTTGGCAGCCTTAACTAAAGCGATACCTCCACGGGTGGATACACCGTTGGAAAGCACAGCTTCCTTTCTGGTTGCCTCAATAATATCCATAATGTAATCTAATACGTCTTTTCCAACCTCAACCTCTGAGTAGGTATTCATTAACTCCTCAATCTCCTCAGGAGTAACTACAGTCTCAAGCTTCTCAATAAGGTCAACAGAGGAACGTCTAAGAATTACCTCTGCCTCCTGCTCTCTGTACATGTAGCCCATGGAAAGACGCATGAAGAATCTGTCCACCTGTGCCTCTGGCAGTGGGAAGGTTCCGTAGTTCTCAATTGGGTTCTGTGTAGCCATTACCATAAATGGACGTGCCATCTTGTAGGTATTTCCATCCACAGTAATCTGATGCTCCTCCATAGCCTCTAAGAGAGCTGCCTGAGTTCTTGGAGTAGCACGGTTAATCTCGTCTGCTAAAATTAAGTTGGAGAATAAAGGTCCCTTTCTGAATTCGAACTGACCTTCCTTCTGATTATAGAAGTTGATACCTGTAAGATCTGATGGAAGTAAATCCGGTGTGAACTGAATACGCTTGAAATCTGCGCCAATTGTCTTGGCAAAGCTTCTAAAGAGCATTGTCTTTCCTGTACCTGGAAGATCCTCCAAAAGCACGTTGCCCTCGCAGATAAAGCCTACCAGAATCTGTCTGATAATCTCATCCTTGCCATAGATTACCTTGCCGCAGTTTTCTACCACACGCCTCTCTACATCCTGAAATAATTCTACCCTCATATATGATCCTCGCTTTCACATATTATTCATATTTTTCTTTAATAATAATCCCTTTTATATATGAAAACAAATAAACTTTCTATTAATATTATCTTTAAAAACCATGTTGACCTCCCTGTGTATCTTCCAATAGACAAAAGAGAATTCTCCTACTACAGAATTAAAAAAATGATTAAGGTTACCGGGATTTACACCCTGACTATTCTCTCTATTCAGCTTCTTATTGTTTTAAATGTGGACCATAGCTTCGGGGTCTTCCCCATAATTATGCAGATAATTTCCGGCTTCATCTTACCAATGACTGTGATAATGCTTGATGAATACAGGCGAAATCTCTAGTCTTTTGTATACTTGTCCTACATTTACCAACTTGTACGACAATTCTCTTCCCTTTTTATGAATTATGTATTATACTATTGCTTAGGGAAAGATTATAAAACACCAAGAAAGGCGGATACAATATGAAAGTAGGAATCTTAGGACATGGAAATCTTGGTCGCGGCGTCGAGTGCGCTATTAAGCAGAACGACGATATGGAGCTTGTCTGCATCTTCACCAGAAGAAATCCAGCGGACGTGCATCCACTCACACCAAATGTTCCTGTTTATTCAGTAAATGATGTGGAGGCACATAAGGACGACATTGATGTATTAGTAATCTGCGGCGGTTCAGCTACCGATCTTCCAGTACAGACACCAGAGTACGTAAAGTACTTTAATGTAATCGACAGCTTTGATACCCACGCAAGAATCCCAGAGCATTTTGCCAATGTAGACAAGGTGGCAAAAGAAAATGGCCACATCGCATTAATCTCCTGTGGCTGGGATCCAGGAATGTTCTCTATCAACAGATTATATGGCAACTGTGTATTACCAGAGGGTAGGGACTACACCTTCTGGGGCAAGGGTGTTTCCCAGGGACATTCCGATGCAGTTCGTCGTATCAAGGGCGTTAAGAATGCTAAGCAGTACACTATTCCAGTTGAGGCTGCTTTAGAGGCAGTTCGCTCAGGCAAAAATCCAGAGCTTACAACCAGAGAGAAGCATCTTCGTGAGGTATTCGTAGTGGCTGAGGATGGCGCCGACAGAGATACCATTGTAAATGAAATCGTAACCATGAAGAACTACTTCGACGAGTATGACACAACAGTACACTTCATCGACGAGGAAGAGTTTAATCGTGATCACTCCGGCATCCCTCACGGTGGTTTCGTACTCCGCACAGGTGTCACAGGCTGGAACAAGGAGAATACCCATGTTATCGAGTACAGCTTAAAGCTTGACTCTAACCCAGAGTTCACCTCCTCTGTAATCATGGCCTATGCAAGAGCAATTAACCGCCTTCATAATGAGGGCGTAAATGGCTGCAAGACCGTATTTGACATTGCACCGGCTTACTTAAGCCCATTATCAGGTGATGAATTAAGAGCACACTTATTATAATTAAATCAATACTATTTTAAAAACAGGGACAGGCCTTAGGCCTGTCCCTATTATTGTTTGGAAGCCCCCACCCTTAACAGTAACTGCAATAAAGAGAAATATAAGGGCTATCACCAATAGAATAATTGTCGACATTGCTGGTTTTTTCATTTTGTCTTCCCCGTCAGACATTATTCAACGCTGTCAATCAGTGCCTGAACTGCTTCAATCATGTCCCTGATTCTTCTTGCAGATTCAAGGCTTGATTCGGATACTGTGTAGAAGTAGAACTTAATCTTAGGCTCTGTGCCTGATGGTCTCATGGCGAACCAGCTTCCATCTGTCATCTTAAAGATCATACAGTTCTGGGCTGGTATATCCTGATAGCCATTAATAAAGTCCCTAAGCTCTGCCACCCTAAACTCACCGAAGGCTTCCGGCTTGCCCTCTCTAAAGGCATCCATAATGCGGCCTATTCTCTCGCCGCCTTCCTTGCCCTTGAGAACAATTGCCACCTGATCCTCGGCAAAATATCCATACTTCTCATATAAAGCGCCAAGGACATCAAGGAGTGTCTTTCCCTGCTTCTTATAGTAGGCAGCCATCTCTGTAATTAACATACCGGCAGCCACACCGTCCTTGTCTCTGACGGCTTCGCCTGGAGCAACTCCAATGGACTCCTCGTAGCCGAAGAAATAATCGTAGCCTTCCTCTTTAAGTGGGTCTATGAGTCCACAGATATTCTTAAAGCCCGTGAGGGACTCGAATACTGTAATACCCCTGTCCTCGCAGATTGCTCTTCCGAAATCACCAGTAACTATGGACTTAATCATGGCTGACTTAGGCTTAAGACTTCCGTGCTCAGATTTTGCCTCGGCCATGTAGTTTATAATTAAACCGCCTGTCTGATTTCCGTTTAAGAAGGCAAAACCGCCCTTTCCGTCTGCTATTTCAATGGCCATTCTGTCTGAATCAGGGTCAGTTGCTATTAATACCTCGGCCCCAACTTCCTTTCCTAAAACCTCAGCTCGCCCGAAAGCCGCCGGATTCTCAGGGTTTGGATATGGTGCTGTGGTAAAGTCAGGATCTGGATCCCTCTGCTCCGGAACCACCTTAAAGTTTTCGAAGCCTCTTAAGGCTGCCATCTCCATCATTGGCACAGCTCCAGCTCCGTTAAGTGGTGTATATACAACAGACACTGTCTTGTCCAACTCGTTGTCCCCTCTCTGTGAGAGAGATACCACATAGTCTAGATAAGCCTTGTCCATCTCATCCGAAAGCATGGTGATAAGCCCCTTGTCCATGCCTTCCTTAAGGTTTATTCTCTTAGGCTCATCCAGTAAATCAAGGGCCTTAATCTCCTTAAGCATTCCATTGGAAACCTCTCCGGAAATCTGGGCACCGTCCTCCCAGTATACCTTGTAGCCGTTATACTCCTTAGGATTGTGGGAGGCTGTCATATTGATACCTGACACGCAGTTAAGCTTTCTTAAGGCAAAAGATAACTCAGGAGTTGGTCTTAAGCTTGGGAATATATATGCCTTTATGCCGTTTCCTGCAAGTATTTCCGCTGCCATCTCAGAGAACTCTTTTGAGAAATGTCTTGGATCGTAGGCAATAACCACACCCCTCATTACATCAAGACCAGACTTAAGAATATAGTTAGCTATACCCTGGGTAGCCCTTCCCACAGTGAACCTGTTCATTCTGTTAGTTCCAGCAGCGCAGATTCCGCGGAGACCTGCAGTACCAAATTCAATATCCTGGTAGAATCTGTCAGTGATTTCCGCATCATTGTCATGAATCTTTAAAAGCTCCATATAGAGCTCGTCTGTCTCTGGAATTCTCTCTAACCAGTTAAGATATATCTCTCTAGCTGTCATTTCTGTCTCCTTAATTACTGGCAAATACCCACGTACTCATATCCAGCCTCTAAAACTGCTGCCTTTACCTCATCCTCTGTGAGCTCGCGGCTGGCTTCGATTGTGACTAAGTTTTCATCATGGTTAGCCACTACAGAAGTAACTCCCTCAATCTTCTCGATCTCCTTAACCACATGTGCCTCGCAGTGTCCACACATCATTCCATTAACTGTAACTTTCATTTTATTATCCTCATCTTTCTTTTTAATCTCTATTAAAGGCCCTGTAACAGGCTTTTTAACCTCTTTATCATGACTTCCGTCATATGCCTTAACCAGGTTTAGGCGAAGTGCATTGGTTACCACACAGAAGGATGAAAGGCTCATGGCCATGGCTCCAAACATAGGATTTAAGGTCCAGCCAAAGGCCGCCACATAGCATCCCGCAGCAAGTGGTATACCTATTATATTATAAAAGAATGCCCAAAATAGGTTTTCATGAATATTTCTTAAGGTTTTTCTACTGATTCTGATTGCCGCAGCAAAATCCCTAAGGCTAGACTTCATTAGAACAAGGTCTGCTGCCTCTATGGCAATATCAGTGCCCGCACCTATGGCAACACCCACATCAGCCCTGGTTAAAGCTATGGCGTCATTGATTCCATCACCAACCATGGCAACCTTACCATGCTTCATGAGCTCTCTTACTACCTCTTCCTTACCATCGGGTTTAACGTTAGCAACCACCTCGTCCACTCCAGACTTCTCTGCTATAGCCCTTGCTGTAATCTCGTTGTCACCTGTGAGCATTACCACATGTAATCCCATCTTCTTAAGTTCAGTGATAGCCTTAGGTGAATCCGCCTTCACGGTATCTGAAACCGCAATTATACCTATAGCTTCATCATCCTTAGCAATTAGAACCGGAGTTTTGCCCTGATTGGAAAGCTCCTTTATTCTCTCGGCAAAATTCCCCTTTAAGTTTCCTGTAAGCCCGGTAATATACTTAAGATTTCCAGCCGCAAGCCTTGTCTCGGCAAGCCTTCCGCTTAAGCCCTTTCCCGGAAGGATGGAAAGGTCACTAATCTCTAGAAGGTCTAAGCCATTTTCTTTTGCCTTTTCTGTGATTGCCTTGGAGATTGGATGCTCAGACTTAGCCTCTAAGGCATATGCCAGCCTAAGTATTTCCCTGTCATCGTATTCTGAAAGGGAAATAACATCAGTGACCAGCATATTTCCCTCGGTTATGGTTCCGGTTTTATCTAAAGCCACAATCTGAACCTTGCCTGTTTCCTCAAGGGATTCCGCAGTCTTAAATAGTATTCCCGTTCTTGCAGAAAGACCATTTCCCACCATTATTGCCACAGGGGTTGCAAGTCCCAAGGCACATGGGCAGGATATTACCAGCACCGAGATGGCTCTTGCAAGGGAGTAGCCCAGGGTCTGACCTGTAAGGAGCCATACAATAAAAGTAACAAGGGATATAAGCATAACCGCTGGCACAAAAATTCCTGATACCCTGTCTGCCACCTTGGCAATTGGGGCTTTGGTAGCCGCTGCATCTGAAACCATTCTAATAATGCCTGAGAGGGTGGTATCCTCCGCCACTCTCTCCGCCTTGCATACCATGTAGCCCGTCTGGTTAATGGTTGCAGCAAATACCTTATCTCCCTCTGCCTTGTCAGCCGGCATGGATTCCCCGGTAAGGGCTGATTCATCTATAGCAGCTGATCCCTCAATAACCACACCATCCACAGGAATTGAGTCTCCTGATCGAACCACAAAGAGATCGCCAACCATAACCTTGTCTATGGCCACCTCCATCTCTATATTATCCTTTAGAATAACGGCGGTCCTTGGTTTTAAATCCATCAGGGCCTTAAGGGCATTTGTTGTCTTGCCCTTGGAATGGCTCTCAAGCATTTTGCCTACCGTGATCAGGGTCAGAATCATGGCCGCTGACTCGAAATAAAACTCGTCCATATAATGCATGGTTAAGTCCATATCCCTGGCCATTACCGCACCTGTCATGGCAAAAAGAGCATATACTGAGTAGCCAAAGGATGCTGTTGCTCCCAGTGCCACCAGGGTATCCATATTTGGAGACCTGTGAATAAGACCCTTGAAACCACTTATAAAGAATTTCTGATTAATCACCATAACGAGACCAGCAAGCAGCATCTCGTATATACCCATGGCCAGGTGATTTCCCTCCATAAAGGCTGGAAGTGGCCAGTTCCACATCATGTGTCCCATTGACACATACATAAGGGGTAAAAGGAGAATCAGGGAGGCAATTAATCTCTTTCTCATCTTAGGCGTCTCTGTATCCTTAAGTGAGTCGTCATATGCAGACTCACCTACCCTCTCCTGGCCTTTTTTTGATGCACCATAGCCCGCATCAGTGACGGCCTTTATTATTTCTTCCTCGCTGGCTGTTCCTGTCACCCCCATGGAGTTGGTGAGTAAACTCACTGCACAGGACTCCACTCCTGGCAGGGCATTTACCGCCTTCTCAACCCTGGTCTGGCAGGCAGCACATGACATACCGGTTACATTATACTGTTCCATATTTTCACCTACTTCATTAGCTTCTGTAATGTGTTAACTAACTCGTCAATTACCTCATCGTTACCGGATCTGATATTCTCCGCAACGCAGGTCTTTAAATGATTGCCTAAAAGAACCTTGTTGAAGGAATTAAGGGCAGAGTTAATGGCGGAGACCTGCATTAAAACATCTGTGCAGTAGGCTCCATTCTCTAACATATTCTCTACCCCTCTAACCTGGCCCTCTATTCTCTTTAGCCTGTTCATAAGGTCCCTAAGTTCCTTGTCCTCGCGGTCCTTATGCTTGCCAGAGCAGTAGGGACAGCTTTCGGTCACTTCATTTAAAACTTCTGTATCTTTTAAATCCGCCATAGACAGCCTCCTTATATTTTGCCACAAATACCCCTATGGGGTATTGATTACAAGGTCATGATATACCCCTATGGGGTATTCGTCAAGTAACTTAATCACAAAAAAACCCCCTTCTCATTGAGAAGAGGGATTAGGATAATTAAGCTTAATTCTATTCGCCTTCAATAATAGCCAGCATCAGGATACCAATAATTACCAGTAACACAAAGAAGTACTGCTTCTTGGTAAGCTTCTCCTTAAGGAAGATTCTTGAGAGAATTACTGATACAACACATACGGAGGAAATGATTGGGGCTGCAATAGCTCCGTTTCCAGACATAGCGTAAACGTAGGTGAACTGTCCTGCTGTCTCGCATACAGCTGCCAAAATCTTATCTCTCTGGGTTGGAAGCTCGAAGCTTACATGCTGTGTCTTCATATAAATATAGAGAACTACAGCTACAATAAAGAAGGTGAACTCATAGGATGTGTTGGCAACAAGCTCGATTGTGTCCTCTGTCACACCTGTAAGTGGTGTAGTCTCCATCTCAAGGAAGTATACATCAAGGAAACTTCCAAGTGCATCTAAGATTGCATAGCAGAATGGCATGGCAAAAGCAACGATTGCCATCTTCTTACCAAGCTTCTTACTTCTGTCAGTGTCTCCTCTCTGCTCCAGGAATCCAATACCAAGGATACCCACAAGGATAATTAAAATAGCAACTACGGAGCTGGCTCCAATTCTCTGGCCTAAGAATACAACACACATAAGAGCACAGATTGCTCCGGAGGTATTCTCTATTGGGTCGGAGATGGACTCCTCAATAAATCTCATACCAAAGAAGGATAAGGCCATTGAAACGATGTAGCATAAGGATACTGGCAGGTACTGCACAATATGCATTAAGGTGAAGCCACAGTCGTTAGTAAGCAGTACAAATACCGCATGAAGTCCCATTACCACACCGACACAGACAGTAATCTTTAAGTGGGCGAACTTCTCCTCAGGTCTTGCTCCCTTCTTATAGAATAACTCTGCAAGCCCCCAGATAAGGGTGGTTGCAAGGGCAAAAAATAACCACATAATAGTTTTCCTTTCACAAAAAATCTAGGCCTGCACTATGCACAAGCCTAGATATACTAACATATTTAAGTGACTTTCGCCAGATATTTTTACTGGTCTTCGCCCTCCATATAATCATTTATGAAGGCAACAACCTCCTTCTGGAATTCCTTGTCGGCAGCATTCTCTTTATTCTCTTCCTCTGGCTGCTTTAAGGCATCCTCTGGAAGATTATCGAGAATCTGTTTCTCAAGTTCCTTAGGATTAACAGGCTTGGCAAGATAATCCGTAAAGCCCTCCTCAAGGTACATTTCCTTAGCGCCATCCACTGCGTTGGCTGTAAGAATAATCATGGCAGAATCCTTACAGAGATTTCCCTTAAGGGTAAGACTGTTTCTTCTTGTCTCTATACCATCCATATTAGGCATCATATGGTCCATGAAGATAATATGGTAAGGCTTCTCTGTCATCATCTTAAGAGCTTCCTCTCCGCTCTCTGCCGTATCTATCTTTAGACCGGTAGCCTTTAAAAGACCCTTTATTACAAGGAGGTTAATCTTGTTGTCATCAACCACAAGAATCTGTCCCTCAGGTGCAAAGAAGCTAGGAACGTAGTTCTTGCTCTCCTTCTTGTTGACACTGTACTTGGCATTGTAATCGCCTATTACCTCATTGCCCACAAGAGTCTGCTCCACCTCGAAGAAGAAATCAGAACCCTTCTCGTACTCACTTTCAAGCTCAAGCTTGGAGCCCATAAGATTAAGAAGCATAAGGGTAATACTAAGTCCAAGACCTGTTCCCTCAATATTTGTGTTTCTGGTCTCGTCCACACGCTGGAAGGAGTTAAAGAGCTTGCCCTTGTCCTCCTCCTTAATGCCTATTCCAGTATCCTTTACAGAGAAAGAAATTATACACT
>JAZQNS010000088.1:0-1576 GCA_045627425.1 Lachnospiraceae bacterium
TTCCTAAGACCGCTTGGCCTCCGACTTACACCCGCGGAATCTCTCAGGTCCAATACAGAGCGGGGAGGAAGCCCGTCGCATTGGCGTACCCTCGCCCGCCCCCTGGAGCCTCCCATGACAGCAGTCCCGTCCACCGCAGCCTTCGTTGCCTTGCAGTCAGGACATGGAACCTCAATAATCTGATCCGCGCCACCCCACTTAGGACAAGTAACGATATTCTGGAATCTGCCAAACGGAGTCTGAGATACCTGCGATATCTGACCGGAACCACCACACTGGTCGCAAGTCTTCTTGGCTGTGCCTGCTTTGGCTCCACTTCCGTTGCAAGTCTTGCACTTAACGTCCTTGTTCAGCTCAATCTCCTTCTTGCAACCGAAGAGGGCCTCTGTGAACTCAATGGTTACAGTCTTCTGGAGATCCTTGCCCTTCTGAGGACCGCCGCGGCGGCCTCCTCGGCGGCCACCACCGCCCATGGCGCCGAACATATCGAATATATCCTCAAAACCAAACCCGGCGCCACCGGCTCCACCGAATCCGCCAAAGCCACCAAATCCCTGGCCGCCTCCGAATCCGCCGCCCCCAAAATTAGGGTCCACGCCTGCGTGACCGAATCTGTCATATTTACTTTTCTTATCCGGGTCTGAGAGAACCTCATAAGCCTCATTGATCTCTTTGAACTTCTCTTCAGCTGACTTATCACCCGGATTCTTGTCCGGATGATACTTCATCGCACCCTTACGGAACGCCTTCTTAATCTCGTCGTCCGATGCGCCCTTCTTGAGACCTAACACCTCATAGTAGTCTCGTTTGTCTGCCATAATATACTCCTTAAGGGAGGGGCTTGGCCCCTCCCCTCATTAATTATTCTTCCTCTACAGTGAAGTCTGCGTCTACAGTGCCGTCGTTTGCTGGGCCTGCCTGACCGCCCATGCCACCCATGTTAGGGTTGAATCCGCCCATGTCCGGACCTGCCTGGCCGCCTGCAGCCTGCTGTGCAGCCTGTGCTTCCTGATAAATTCTAGTTGAGATTGGATAGAAAGCGTTAGTCAGAGCTTCCATCTTATTCTTCATGTCCTCGATGTTGTTAGCATCGATTGCAGCCTGCAGATCCTTTCTTGCAGCCTCAACAGCGTTCTTCTCGTCCTCTGTTGCCTTGTCTGCGAGATCCTTCATCTGCTTTTCTGTCTCGAACATCAGACCCTCAGCCTGGTTCTTAGTCTCAACAGCTTCCTTCTGCTTCTTATCTTCCTCTGCATACTGCTCAGCTTCCTTGATCTTAGCGTTGATCTCGTCGTCTGACAGCTTAGTTGAAGAAGTGATAGTGATCTTCTGCTCTTTGCCTGTAGCCAGGTCCTTAGCGCTTACGTTTACGATACCGTTAGCATCGATATCGAATGTAACCTCGATCTGTGGAATTCCACGAGGAGCTGGTGCGATACCTGCGAGCTGGAATCTGCCAAGTGTGATATTTCCTGCTGCCATCTCTCTTTCACCCTGCATTACGTGGATGTCTACTGCTGTCTGGTTGTCAGCTGCAGTTGAGAAGATCTGGCTCTTCTTAGTAGGAATAGTTGTA
>JAZQNS010000089.1:0-49609 GCA_045627425.1 Lachnospiraceae bacterium
GTTGAAGGCGAGAAGTCCCTGGGTCTGCTTGTCGCAGGAAACATTCTCTTCATAGACCTTGCCGCCCAGCATCACGTCATCCACGAGGATGACGCCTCCGGGGCGTAGCATCTCCATTATTGTCCTGTAGTAGTCGCAGTATTCGCGTTTGTTGGCATCGATGTACACGAGGTCGTATTCATTGCCCGCCGCTCTGAGGGTTTCGAGGGTTTCGCGGGCGTCGCCGAGATGGAGGGCGATGCGGTCGGATACGCCGGCTCTCTCCCATCCTTCGCGGATGAGATATTCCAGTTCGTCATTGATTTCCAGGGTGTCGACGTGGCCCCCGTCGGCGAGGCCATAGGCGAAGCAGACGGCGGAGTATCCCGTGAAGGTACCTATTTCAAGCACCTTCACGGCATGGATCATCTGCGTCAGCATTGTCAGGAACCGTCCCTGTACTGCTCCGGAGAGCATGCGGGGGTAGTTCGTGTGGATATGGGTCTGTTTCTCGATCCACTCCAGAGCCTCGCTCTGAGGGGTGCTGTGCTCGCGTATGTATTGATCCTGAGGGGTTTCCATCAATGGGTTCTTTTGGCGTCAGCGCTGTCTGCCGGCAAGTCGTAGAATGTAGGGGTGGCGATGGCTGCAGGCTGTTCGCCGCTGGCATAGCCGAATGCGGTGAAGTCGATTATCCCCAGAGGGGAACCTTCTGGCCAGCCTGTGACCGTGAGCTTCACGAAACGGCACTCGACAGGCTCGAACTCGTCGAAGACGGTGTCCCTGGCCGTGCTGTTCTTTGTACGGTCGACCACGGTGGTGAAGTGCTCTCCGTCCATCGAAACCTCAAGCCTGTACTGATAGATCTTTGCCGGGCCGCCGAATCCGAAGCCTCTGGACGGGGCGCCGAACATTACTCGTGCTGAACTGATGGTGAAAAGCTGCGTCACGTCGAAGCGGGTGGCAGGGGAGAGCTCGACAAGGAGGGAAGGCGTCTTGTCATCCTCCGCAGGCATCCATACGGTGCCACTGAAGTCATCCACTGCATAGGAACCATAGAAGCCAGGTTTCTCCGAAGATACCTTGGAGAGGGCGTTCATCGCGCGGACCTTGTTGATGGTCACAGGGACTACCTCGGGGACATCATTGCCGGCAAGGGGCGCTCTCTGTGGAGTGTCGGTGACTTTCACCGACATATAGCCTTCCTTGTCGAAGGAGACGCGGTCCATTCCTATGCGTTCGATTCCGGAACTGGGCATTTATTATGCCTTAAAATACTATATATATTAGCTGATAGAGAATACTCTATCAGCTTTTTTGTTTGTCTTGGTTGGTAGCTTTATTTTGGTTAGAAGTGAGTATACGAGTTGATAGCATACCTCATTGCATTAGCATCTGTATTGAGAAGTATCATAAAAAGGAGATAGCATAGTGATGATTATGCTATCTCCTTTAATTAATTGAAATTATACAGGGTTATTATTAAGAACTTCTTTAATTCGGCTTAGTGTATCACTGTACATTCTGATAACGGAATCGTGATGGGCCTTTATGTAATCAGGAGTGTTCTGCTTGCATGCATTCTCTAGTCTTAAAGCTTCCTCTGACAAAGCCTCCGCTCCAATATAAATGGAGGAGGACTTAAGAGAATGAGCATTGATTTCATATTCAGACCAGTTTTCCTCTTCGAAAGGTATCTGCAGCTTGTTAATATCTCCGTCATCCACGTAAGCTTCCAATACCTCTCTGTAGAAGTCTTCGTTTCCGTAGTATTCCATACCGGCATCAGTATTAAGGAACTGATTTAACTGTTCAAGGAAGGATAACTCTGAATTAGGGCTCTCATACTGCTGATTCATGAGCTTTACATCTTCCTTTGGAAGATACTGAATCAGCATTTCTTTAAGTGCTTCCTGCTGAATTGGCTTGGAGAGATAATCCTGGAAACCTACAGCAAGGTATTTTTCCTTGGCTCCGGCCAGTGCATTGGCAGTAAGCATAATAACTGGGGTATCCTTGTTAGGACTGTCTTCTATTTCTCTTAGCTTCTGCAAGGTTTCAATACCGTCCATCTCTGGCATCATATGGTCTAAGAATACAATATCGTATTTCTTTTCTGCCAACAGATCAAGGGCCTGCATACCGGAGTTTGCTGTATCTATCTTTAGCTCGGTATTCTTTAGAAGACCCTTAACAACCTTTAGATTCATATCCACATCGTCAACAACAAGTATGGTTGAATTTGGTGCAAAGAAGTCTTCATTGTGTGTATCGGAGGACTTTCCAATGTTTTCGAATTGCAACATTAAGCTGTTCATTACCTCGTCGGAAAGAATTGCCTGAGGAATGATTGCGGTGAAAGTAGAGCCCTGTCCGTAAACAGAGTCGACATCTATTTTGCCGTTCATAAGAGATACAAGCTCAGCTACGATTGAAAGACCTAAGCCTGTTCCTTCAATGTTTCTGTTCTTGGTTTCATCCACACGCTGGAAGGAATCAAAGAGCTTCTTTAGATCATCTTCCTTGATTCCCATTCCGGTATCCTCGACTTCGATTATAAGGTTAAAGGTTGTGTCATCAACCTTTTGACCGTCTACACGGAATGTAATTGTGCCTTCTTCTGTGTATTTAACAGCATTGGTAAGGAAGTTTACACAAATCTGTCTGATTCTAACTTCATCACCATGGAGAATCTTTGGAAGATTCTTTGCTGGCTTTATATCCATTTTGATTTCAGGTTTGTCTTTCAGCTTGGGTGCTATCATATTATAGCTGTCATTAATAATAGAAGATAGCTGATAGTCAACTGGAAGGATTTCCAGTTTGCCGTTCTCAATCTTGGAATAATCAAGAATGTCGTTTATTAAAGATAGCAGGGTCTGACCTGCATGCTGAATATCTAAAGCGTATTCTCTTATGTTAGCCTCTGAGGAGTCTCTTAGAATCATTTCGTCCATTCCAAGAACAGCGTTGATTGGAGTTCTGATCTCGTGAGACATATTGGCAAGGAACTGACCCTTGGACTGACTGCTCTGGAGAGCTGTATTTCTCTCAATAACCTTTTGCCTGTAGGAAGAAACTGCAAGGATTCCGGTTCCGCCCATGATAAAGAGGAGAGCAATGCAGATCATCATTCCGTTGAAATCGTAAATCTTCAAAATGTATAAAACAATCTCAAAAATACCGAAGCCACAGGCCATGAAGATTCCGATAGCTGAAGCATAGTATTCTTTAATGTAGCCGTTAAAAGCATCCAAAATGCAAGTTGCGACCATGGCTACAATTCCAAGTCCAAGGAAGAGGACATTGGAGTAGAAGGTTGTCAGGAAGTTGCTGATATTGGTTACCTGAAGAAAGGCAATTACCACAAAGTTTAAAATTGAGAACCAGGCAATAACATGGTGTATATACTGGTAACGGTTCTTCTGCAACGAATTAATGAAGAGAAGAAGTGGAGCTGGCATCAGGGCTATCATTAAAAATGGTATATCTGACACTACGGAAATATTAGGGAAGATAAGCTGTCTCAAGTTGGAGTTAGAGAAAACCCACATGGAGGCCACAATTGAGCCGAAACCGATATATTCAAGAGATACTTCTTCCTTATAATGAAGGCGGAATATCATACCAAAAATGGTGCATATGAATCCAAGAATAAATACCGCAAGGGCAATGGCAATCTCAATAAGGTTGTCATGAATAATATGTCCCCAGATGCCGATTCTTGTACCTATGTAGACGTATGACATGATTCCCGAATATGCGGTTAAGGATGTAACTCTAATCTGCAGAGTTTTGCCTTGATAGGAGGGGTCTAAGTCGATGAAAACATATGCTGACTGGGAATTGTCTCCCCAAAGACGGGTGTCAACAGTTGAGTAGGTGAATTCATCCAATAATTCACCATCCAAATAGAAGAAAAAATCTTCATGATTAGATCTGAAACATAGACAGGTACCAGCCTCAAAATCCTCTGGCAAAATGGTTTCAAGAACTAATTCTTTTCCCGGTTTGATATCAAATGTGTTAGGCAAAAGTACCGCAAGTCTGCTACCGTCATCCAAAACTAAGGACCATGAGGAGTCATAGACATCATATTCATATTTTGAAAATGATGGTTCTACTGGGAGTAGGTACTCTCCTAAAATCAGGTAAAAAATGCTGATGGAGAAAAGCAGGATTGCAGTATAAATAATATAAGAATTCTGCTTCTGTGGGTTCTTCATTGTCATGGTAATTTATATCCTTTTTCTTTGCAGTTAACATCCAATAGGACATAATTAGCCCTATATTAAAAAGTTAGCACTCTGATATGCCATATACAATGGTTACTTAGTGCCCATTTATCGAACATTCTGTGAAAGGTTTATACTTATTTAATATGGTGTTCGATTGAACGGATCTTTTGCCCATGATATCCTAATGATGCAGCTTCCCGAGATGGGAGGTTTATATGAAAAGTTTAAAGAGGCTATTCAGCCTGATTCTCGTAACAGTCCTGGTGACTGGATCATCTCTATTTTTACCCAATGAAACAATTTATACGGAGGCAAAATCACAGTCTTTTGATTTTGTAATCATTTCACCTATGTCTAAGTCTGTATATGTCGGAGACGAGTTCAGAGTTTACGCAGTTGCCCTGTCGGGCAAGACAATATCCTACAAAAGCTCAGCATCTTCAGTGGCATCTGTTAGCAGTACTGGACTGGTAACTGCCAAGAAGCCAGGAACTGCAAGGATTACAGCCAAATGTGGATCTTGGGAAAACTATTGCTATGTGACTGTGCTTGAAACGGAAATAACCCTGTCAAAAAGCTACGTTTCTTTATATAGAAAGGAATGCTATCAAATAAACGTGACATCCTCCACGGGGCATAAGCCAAGCTTCAAGTCCAACAAGACTTCAGTGGCCACGGTTACAAAGGGAGGAAAGATTACTGCAAAAAAGAACGGGGAAGCGGTGATCACCGTGACGGTGGATGGAGTATCAGAAACCATAGAGGTTGAGGTATTAAAGCCAGATATTTCTTTAAATAAAGAAAGCATTGAACTCAAGGTGGGGGAATCCTTTAAGTTAATTGCAAATGTGAGTTCCGGAAATGCTGTGACCTGGTCCACCTCAAATGTGAATGTTCTTTCCGTGGATAAGAACGGAAAAGTTACAGCAAGGCAAAAGGGAAAGGCCTATGTATATGCCTGCGAAGACGGTACCAAGGTGAGCTGCATAGTCAAGGTTACAGAGGAGAAGAAGAAGTAAAGTGTATTCGGGAAGCTGCAAAAACATTTATTTTTCACCATTTGGTATTATTTTAAACACTTCTAGTGGTTAATATAAACTTGTACTTGATAAACAAGTACCTAAACTTAAAAGAATCTGATTCGAAAGAATCGGATTTCCCTATCCCTTTTAAACTTTCTCATTCAAAAAAACTCACGGTCCCCTCCGTGAGTTTTTTTGTTGAAGAACGAAGGAAATCGGGCAACCAAGCTTGCTTGGGTTGCCCGTTTTCTGAGTGATGTACATCCATGCGTTGTGCGAAGCGCAATGCATGGATGTTATAAAGTGAGGATGCAGACGCCAAGCTAGCTTGAATTGCCTATTCCTTAGCCCTGTCTACCATTGTTCAACTTATCCGACAACTGTAGATTATTCCCACAAAAGACAGGTGTTTGCCTCAGAAAAACAAAGAGTGCACTGTTCCAAATTAAAAACAAAGAATGTTTTTGTGCATGTTGACAAAGATATGCGGTGGGTTTAATTTTAATTTATGGTAAAAGACGATAAGCGAATTAGAATTATAACTGGATATTATGGTAGCGGAAAGACTGAGTTCGCCGTTAACTATGCCTTCCAGATGGCAAAGGTATGTGAAAGGCCAGCCATTGCGGATTTAGACATTGTTAATGTGTATTTCAGGTCCCGAGAGAAGACTGAAGAGATGGAAAAGGCTGGAATAACAGTGATTTCATCTTCCGTGGTGGAGGATAATTGTGATATGCCTGCTCTCTCCAGTAAGATTACAGTTCCATTCCTGGATAAGTCATACGACTATATCATGGACCTAGGTGGATCAGAGGTCGGAGCTAATGTACTTGGAAGATTCCAAGATACCTTAGACCCAAGCGAGGTTGACTTCTTTATGGTAGTCAACATCTACAGACCTGAGACTGGAAACGCCGATGAAATCATTCATCAGATGGCGCTTTTGGAGCAGAAGTCTGGGCTTAAGATTACTGGACTTATAAATAACTGTAATCTCATTCATGAAACCACAGTGGAGAACATTATTGAGGGAGATAAGTTCTTAAGGGAGGTTTCCGAGAAAACAGGTATCCCGATTCGCTATACCACCTGTCTGGTGGACGAGGTTTTAAACCATGAGGCTCTTAATGGTGTGGTTGCCGGGGAGATTTTCCCACTGCACCTTAATATGAGGAAGATATGGATGTAAGGAGGAAGGCATGGCAAAGTTTTATTTAACCATCAGAGAAGAACGTTGCAAAGGCTGCGAACTGTGCGTTACAGTGTGCCCTAAGGGTGTTCTCGAGATCAACAAGGAAAAGCCTAACGCTGCCGGATACTTCCCTGCAAGTGTAGTTAAGCAGGAGGAGTGCATCGGTTGCCAGAGCTGCGTTAAGATGTGTCCTGACGTAGCAATTAGGATGGAAAAGGAAGCATAGGAGGAGATAGTAAAATGGCAAAAGTTTTATTAAAGGGTAATGAAGCCGTTGTTCGCGCTGCTATCGAAGCCGGATGCAAGTATTTCTTTGGCTATCCAATTACCCCACAGAATGAGATTCCAGAGTATTTCTCTAAGGAATTACCAAAGATTGGTGGAGCTTTCGTTCAGGGTGAGTCTGAAGTAGCTTCTATCAATATGTTATATGGCGCTGCAGCAGCAGGCGCAAGAGCAATGACATCCTCTTCTTCACCAGGAATCGCCCTGATGCAGGAGGGAATCGGTTACATCAGCAAGGCTGAAGTTCCAGCGGTTATTGTAAACATGATGAGAGGCGGCCCTGGTCTTGGTGGTATTCAGCCATCCCAGTCCGATTATCATATGTGCGTTAAGGGTGGAGCAAATGGTGATTACAGAAACATCGTTTTAGCACCAGGTAACGTTCAGGAGTTAGTAGATATGGTACAGGAAGCATTTGATATCGCTGACCAGTACGGAATCTTAGTTATCGTATTAGCAGACGGACTCATCGGACAGATGATGGAGCCAGTTGAGTTAAAGAAGCCAGCTGCTCGTCCAATTCCAGCAAAGGATTGGGCTCTTACCGGACGCAACGGTGGCGAGACTCACAGAGTATATAACTTAAAGCTTCAGGCTCCAGATCTTGAGCAGGACAACATTGACCTCTTCAAAAAGTATGCAGTTATCGAAGCAAATGAGACAAAGTATGAGGATTACATGATGGAGGATGCTGAGTATGCATTCGCATCCTATGGTACAGCTTCCCGTGTAGTTCGTACAGCAGTAGACAGATTAAGAGCAGAGGGATATAAGGTAGGTCTTGTTAGACCTCAGACCTTATGGCCATTCCCATATGAGGCATTTGATCGTCCACAGATTAAGCACTTTATGGATATCGAGTTATCCATGGGTCAGATGGTTGAGGATGTAATCCTTGGCTGTGGCGACAAGAACAAGGTTTCCTTCTTCGGACATGCAGGTGGTGTTCTCATCACTGTTGACGAAGTAATGGATTACGCAAAGAAGATCATGGGAGGTGCAAAATAATGGCAGAAGTAGTATTCGAGCGTTCAGAAGGTTTAGCTGACGTAAAGACACATTATTGCCCAGGATGCTCTCATGGTATCGTTCATCGTCTCCTCTCTGAGGTTGTTTGCGAGATGGGCTTACTTGAGGATACAATTTGTGTATCTCCAGTAGGATGTGCAGTATTAGCATTAGATTATTTTAATTTTGACGGAATTCAGGCAGCTCACGGACGTGCTCCAGCTACAGCAACTGGTATCAAGAGAGTACATCCAGACAAGACAGTCATCACATATCAGGGTGATGGAGATCTTGCTTCCATCGGTATGTGCGAGATTGTACATGCAGCTGCAAGAGGTGAGAAGATCACCACAATCTTTATTAACAATGGTATCTACGGTATGACTGGTGGACAGATGGCTCCAACTACCTTACCAGGTATGAAGGCTACAACAGCTCAGTTAGGTCGTGAGGTTTCCTTAAACGGTTACCCAATCCGTGTTGCAGAGCTTATCTCCACACTTGATGGAGCTAAGTATGTAGAGAGAGTTGCTGTTAACAGCCCAGCTAACGTTACTAAGGCAAAAGCAGCAATCAAGAAGGCTATCGAGATTCAGCAGTCTGGCGAAGGTTTTGCCTTCGTTGAGGTTCTCTGTGCTTGCCCAACTAACTGGGGTAAGACACCAGCAGCAGCACTTGAGTTCGTAAAGGACGAGATGATTCCTTATTATCCTTTAGGAGTTAAGAAGGACACCACAAAGGAGGAGGCGTAAAGATGAGCAAGATTGATCGTATTTTCTGCGCCGGCTTCGGCGGACAGGGTGTTATGAGTATGGGACAGCTGCTTGCATACGCAGCAATGCTTGAGGAGAAGGAAGTTACCTGGTGCCCAAGCTATGGTCCTGAGATGCGTGGAGGAGAGGCTAACTGCTCCGTTACCATTTCTGACGAGAGAATTGGTTCTCCTTTAATCAACAATGATGCAAGCGTTGGTGTATTTATGAACGGCGCTGCTTATACCAAGTTTTTAAACAAGGTTCAGCCAGGTGGAAAGGTATTCATGAACAGTGACCTTATCGAGGACGAGAATCCACGTACAGATGTTACTTATTACAAGATTCCTGTAAACTCCATCGCAACACGTCTTGGTAAGATTCAGTTAGCTAACATGGTTATGTTAGGTGCTGTAAATGACCAGGCAGAGCTTGTTGACAATGATATGCTTCTTGAGGCATTTAAGAAGGTATTCGGTGCAGCTAAGGAGAAGTTTATTCCTATCAATAAGGAAGCTTTAGCTGAGGGAGCAAAGTCAGCAAGAGAAATGTTCAACTAAACCTACAAAAAAATTCATCATTTTTGGTAAATGAGACAAAAGCAAAGATGATACAATAATCCAGGGGCTAATTGGCTCCTGGATTTTTTTCTGCCGTAAAGGCAAAATGGAGGTAATCAGGTCTGGGGGGATCTGAACTCTATACATAACTTATTATGATAATGAAAGGAAGGTATTGTTGGGGATGAAAACAGTAAAAGAGGTCCAGGCATATTGCCAGGAGAACAACATCAAGATGATCGATTTCAAGATGATCGACATCGAAGGTAAGTGGAGACACTTATCTATTCCAGTTCAGAGATTTAACGAGGATACAATGAAGTATGGAATCGGTTTCGATGGTTCCAGCTATGGTTTTGCCCCAGTTGAGGCATCCGACATGGTATTCGTTCCAAATCTTGAGAGTGCAAGATTAGATCCATACATGGACGTTCCAACTCTTACAATGATTGGTGATGTTAAGGTTATCGATCAGAGAGGTGAGGAGAACAAGCCATTTGACCAGTATCCAAGAAACGTTGCCATGGCAGCTATTCAGTATATGAAGGACCAGGGAATTGCAGATCAGATGATGATTGGACCTGAGTTCGAGTTCTACATTTTTGACCATGCAAGCTACGAGGTTAAGCATAACGTTGCACACTTCCACATTGACTCCAAGGAGGCAGATTGGAATATGGGCATTGACAATGAGCAGAACCTTGCATACAAGACACCTTTCCAGGGCGGTTATCACTTAGACCTTCCACACGATATCACATACAACCTTCGTACACGTATGTGTATGGAGATGGAAGACTGGGGAATCGATGTTAAGTATCAGCATCATGAAGTAGGTGGCCCAGGTCAGGTTGAAATTGAAGTTGAGTTAGAAGATATGGTAGCTATGGCTGATAAGACCATGATTACCAAGTACATCATCAAGAACCAGGCTAACAAGGAAGGCAAAATTGCAACCTTCTTACCAAAGCCATTAAATAAGGAAGCTGGTTCCGGTATGCATGTACATATGCTTCTTAGAAAAGATGGAAAACCAATCTTCTATGATAAGGATGGATATTCATTATTAAGCGAGGAGGCTCACTACTTTATCGGTGGTCTCTTAAAGCATGCTGCAGCACTCTGCGCATTTACTAACCCATCTACTCAGTCATACAAGAGACTTATTCCTGGATTCGAGGCTCCTGTAACAATTGGTTACGCAACAGCTAACCGTTCTGCAGTAGTACGTATCCCAGCATATGTAAAGGATCCTAATGTAAAGAGATTTGAGTTACGTAACCCAGATGCTACATGTAATCCATATTATGCATATTCTGCAATCCTTATGGCAGGTCTTGATGGAATTAAGAACAAGATCGATCCAAGAAAAGAGGGCTGGGGACCATTCGACTTCAACCTCTTTGATTTAAGCCCTGAAGAGCAGGCTAAGATTCAGGGACTTCCAACATCTGTGGAGGAGGCACTCGACGCATTAAAGGCTGACCATGACTTCCTTACAGTAGATGGAGTATTCCCAGAGAGATTATTAGAGATCTGGGATAAGAGAAAGAGAGCGGAGGCAGCAGAGATTAATGCTACTCCAAATCCAATCGAGTTCGTTAAGTATTTTGATTGCTAATTATTAAGGAGATTTATTATGAAACTTGGAATTGGAAACGACCATGCAGCTTATAACCTTAAGCTGGAGATTAAGAAGTATTTAGAGGAGAAGGGTCACGAGGTGGTTGACTATGGATGTCATTCTACCGAGAGAGCCAATTACCCTGAGTTCGGTGAGGCAGTAGGCCGTGCCGTTGCTTCTGGAGAAGTAGAGGGTGGAGTGCTTATCTGCGGAACTGGTATCGGAATCTCCATGGCGGCTAATAAGGTTAATGGTGTAAGGGCAGCAGTTGTGTCCGAGCCAGTCAGTGCCCGCCTTACAAAGGAGCACAACAATGCCAATATTATCGCTTTTGGTGAGAGAATTGTTGGAGTAGAGCTTGCAAAGGGCATTGTAGATGCATGGCTTAACGCTGAATTCCAGGGAGGCCGTCATGCTGAGCGCGTAGATATGCTTATGGATATCGAAAAACGTCAGTAATAAAGGGTGACTTGCAATCTAATACATTTAAAATGACTGTTATTGGGCATTTTGGCCTGAAAAATACATAAAATACCCTGTTTTGAGTGTATAACCATAGGGTTTTAGTGTATATACAGCATTTCTTTTTGATAAATGGTTGCACGAATCTTTGAAAATTAACAACTGTATTTTGAGAAACCCCGTATTTACGGGGTTTCTTTTTGTGTTATGGACATTTTGGGGCATATTCTTTGTAACTAGCACAAAATTAACAAAGTTGTATATTTATTATGTGCAATTTAAGGGCCTTTTAGCTGCATTCGACTTTTTATGCATAAAATTGTGAAAATACGCGGGTATAATGCATAAATGCCCCAATAACTTGTATAATAAAACGTGTATAAAGTGTATGTATATTCACGACAAAATCGCAAAATATAACGTATATAGGCTATTATATACATTTTGCCTGGGGGAGACTTGTGCAATGTGCACAAGGGATGACCAATTATGTCCCCTGTAATTTACAAGCCTTGATTTTGAATAATTCAAACATATTCATAAAAATGGATGTATTATGAACTAGCATCGACTTGAATCCGGTTGGTGAGATACCGGATTACAGTATAGATAGTATAGTTACTTTATTTCATTTTTTTACAGTAGGAGGAAAAAAATGGCAGCAATTAATGTAAAGAGCGAGATTAAGCCATTAAAGAAGGTTTGTCTTCATCGCCCAGGTAAGGAGTTAGAGAACTTAACTCCAGACACACTTGAGAGATTATTATTCGATGATATTCCTTTCTTAGAGGTTGCTCAGGCAGAGCATGATGCTTTTGCTCAGTTATTAAGAGACAATGGAGTTGAGGTACTCTACTTAGAGGACTTAATGGCAGAAGTTATCGACGGTAACGACGAGTTAAGAGACAAGTTCTTATATCAGTGGATCGATGAAGCTGGTATCAAGACAGAGAAGTGGACCAAGAAGGTTTATGACTTCATGATTGACTACGCTAACGGAGATGCTAAGAAGTTAGTTCTTAAGACAATGGAAGGTATCGTATTAGACGAGATCAGATATGACAAGGAAGAGTCCTTGATCGACTTAATGAGCGACAGCTCCAAGCTTCTTATCGATCCAATGCCAAACCTTTACTTCACACGTGACCCATTCGCTTGCGTTGGAAACGGTGTAACACTTCACAAGATGTATTCCGTAACAAGATGCCGTGAGACAATCTACGGTGAGTATATCTTCAACTATCACAAGGATTATGCTGGTCAGGTACCTCTTTACTATGATCGCTATAAGACATTCCACATCGAGGGTGGAGACGTTCTTAACCTTACAGCTGAGTGCTTAGCAATCGGTATCTCCCAGAGAACTGAGGCTGATGCAATCGAGAGCCTTGCTCGTCACATCTTCTCTGATGAGACAGCATCTGTAAGAAAGATCCTTGCATTTGATATTCCTGAATCCCGTGCATTCATGCACTTAGATACAGTATTTACCCAGATTGATGTTGACAAGTTCACTATCCATCCAGGTATCTTAGGACCTCTTACCGTTTACGAAATCACACCTGGCGCAAACGCTGGTGAGATCAAGGTTAAGAAGATTGAGTCCGATCTTGAGTCTGTACTTGCAGATGCTCTTGGTGTTCCACACGTTGAGCTCATCAAGTGCGGTGGTGAGGACAGAATCGCTGCTGAGCGTGAGCAGTGGAATGATGGTTCCAACACATTATGTATCGCTCCTGGTACAGTTGTTGTTTACCAGAGAAACGTTGTTACTAACGCAATCTTAAGAAGCAAGGGCATTAAGGTATTAGAGATTCCAAGTGCTGAGCTTTCCCGTGGCCGTGGAGGCCCAAGATGTATGTCTATGCCATTCTGGAGAGAGGACTAATCCTTAATCTTTGCTAGACAATTAACTATCAACTATTATAAAATCAAAAACAGGTAATCGTTCAAAAGGAAAAAACATTACTTAATATTTAATTTTTAGGAGGCCAAAAATGGGCGTTAATTTAAGAGGAAGAAATTTCTTAAAGTTATTAGACTACACACCAGAAGAGATCCGTTACTTACTTGATCTCTCCAGAGACTTCAAGAACTTAAAGAGAACAGGTACACCACACAGATACTTAGAGGGAAAGAACATCGTATTATTATTCGAGAAGACTTCCACAAGAACAAGAACTTCTTTTGAAGTTGGTGGTATGGACCTTGGTATGGGTGTTACTTATCTTGATCCAGGTTCTTCCCAGATGGGTAAGAAAGAGTCTATCGCTGATACAGCTCGCGTATTAGGTAGAAACTATGATGGTATCGAGTATCGTGGATTCAGCCAGGAGTTAGTTGAAGAGTTAGCTAAGTACGCTGGTGTTCCAGTATGGAATGGTTTAACAGATGAGTTCCATCCAACACAGATGATCGCTGATATGTTAACAATCGAGGAGAAGCTTGGTCGTCTTAAGGGAGTTAACTTCACATTCATGGGCGATGCTAGAAACAACATGGGTAACTCCTTAATGGTTGTTTCCGCTAAGCTTGGTCTTAACTTTACATCCTGCGCTCCAAAGGCTTTATGGCCAGCAGAGGAGCTTGTAAAGCAGTGCGAGGAGATTGCTAAGGAGACAGGCGCTACAATCCGCTTAACAGAGGATGTTAAGGAAGGTACAACAGATGCTGACGTTATCTACACAGATATCTGGGTATCCATGGGTGAGCCAGATGAGGTTTGGGAGGAGAGAATCAACCTTCTTAAGCCATATCAGGTAAACAAGGCAGTTATGGCTAATGCTAAGCCAGATGCAATCTTTATGCACTGCTTACCATCCTTCCATGACACAAAGACAACTATCGGCGCTCAGATCGCTGAGAAGTTCGGTGTTAACGAGATGGAAGTTACTGATGAAGTATTCGAGTCCAGCCAGTCTGTAGTATTTGATGAGGCTGAGAACAGAATGCATACCATCAAGGCTATTATGTACGCTACATTAAAGTAATTTTAGCTGCGTAAGGCAAAATGAATTAAACAGGTGCGCAAGGCATAGTTTAATGTAAGGCATGAAATGGAATCCGTTTCTGCAGTGCATTCTGCAGAAACGGATTTTTTGTGAAAAACAATGTATATTTATGCTGGAAATACATTGATTATGCAGAAAACCTGTTTGAGATATATTTTTTTTCATGAAAAAAGGAGAGAAAAAATGGAAAAGAAAGAAAAGAAAGGCCTTAAGATGCCTTCCGCATTTAGCATTTTATTCATTATCATTGCTATCTTAGCGGTTATCAGCCATCTTATTCCAGGCGACGCAGTAACAGGTGCTACCTTAGATAACTTCATCATGGCAGCTCCACAGGGATTCGCAGATGCTATTGATGTTTGCGTATTCGTTCTTTGCATCGGTGGTTTCTTAGGAATCATCAACTACACTGGCGCATTAAACGCAGGTATCGCTTCCATCGTTAAGAAGATGGGTGGTAACGAGTTAATGCTTATCCCAATTCTTATGTTAGTATTCTCCCTCGGCGGTACTACTTATGGTATGTGCGAGGAGACAATGGCATTCTACGCACTTATCGTTGGTACAATGATGGCTGCTGGCTTCGACGCTATGGTCGGTGCTGCTATCATCATCCTTGGTGCTGGTGTTGGATGCTTAGGTTCAACAGTTAACCCATTTGCTGTAGGTGCAGCTATTGATGCATTACAGGGTGCTAACGCTGATATCGTTGTTAACCAGACAATCGTTATTGCTCTTGGTGCTATCCTTTGGTTATCATCCTTAGCAATTTCTATTTTCTTCGTATACAGCTATGCTAAGAAGGTTAAGAATTCCGGTAAGTCTATCCTTACAGCAGCTGAGATCGAGGCTTCCAAGGCTGAGTATGGCAATGCTAAGGGGGGCGAGACTGCTGCAATGACAGGCGCTCAGAAGGCAACTATCTGGATCTTCGCTATTACTTTCGTAATCATGATCGTATCCTTAATCCCATGGTGGAGCTTTGGTATTGATATGCCAGCTTGGACCGGCGTTCTTGTTGGTCTTCCATTTGGTGACTGGTACTTCCAGGAGTTACAGGCTTGGTTCGTTATCATGGCTATCGTTATCGGCCTTGTTAACAGAATTCCAGAGAAGGAGTTCGTATCCCAGTTTGTTGCTGGTTCAGCTGATATGATGGGCGTTGTTCTCGTTATCGCTGTTTCCCGTGGTATCTCCATCCTTATGGGTATCACAGGCTTAGATGTTTACATCCTTGATCATGCAGCAGCTGCATTATCTGGTGTACATTCTATCGTATTTACAATTGGATCTTACTTGGTATACCTTGTACTTTCCTTCCTTATCCCATCTACATCTGGTCTTGCAGCAGCATCCATCCCAACATTTGGATCTCTTGCATACAAGCTTGGCTTAAGCCCAGAAGTAATGATCATGATCTACTGTGCAGCTTGTGGTGTTGTTAACCTCATCACTCCAACTTCTGCAGTTATCATGGGTGGTACAGCACTTTCCAAGATTGAGTATCCAACTTGGGTTAAGTTCGTACTTCCAATCTGCGGTGTACTCATCGTAGCTAACATTGTAATCCTTTCCATCGCTATGATGGTTCTTTAAGGATTAGTCATTAACTAGTTATTTAATCGGGGAGGGATTTTTCCCTCCCCGTAAATACTAAATATGAAGGAGGAAATATGGAGAAGAAAACAGAACTTCAATATCAATTCTGTTCCAGACTTGATGACAGAAAGCTTTGTTCTTACGATCGTGAGATTATAGATGAGAAAACCAGTCCAATTCTTCATATGACTTCCAGAGTTCTTTTTGTAAAAAAAGGATCAGGCATTATGAAGGTAAATGAGAAGGAGTATCCAATTACAGAGAATACCCTCATTAATCTCATGCCTTTCGACTGTACTGAGGTGGTTAAGGTAGACAAGACCCTCCAGTACATTGTGATTAAGTATAATTTCGTTGTTATCAATGAGGTCTTTAAGTCATTGTTCAATGTGGACAATGAGAAGATTCCATTTATGGAAGTTCTTTCAGAGTATCCGGTTTACTATCTTAGTCCAGGGGAATTAAATGATATTCAGGATTCCTTTGAGAGAATTAGGAAAGAAGTGGGAGAGGAAGCCCCGCTTATAATGGGAAAGAATGATGGACTGTCCTCCATGATGAGCATGAACCTCTTAATGGAGCTCTTAATCAAGATTGAGAGACTGGTCACATCAGATGAACATGAAGAGAATGAGGAAGAAGGAGACGACAAGATCGCCATCTTCCGATATATATATACCCACTTGGGAGAGAAGCTTACACTTTCCAGATTGAGCAAGCAGTTTTTCCTAAGCGAATCGTCAATCAGCAAGTACATTCTTGAGGCCACAGGCCTTACCTTTAACAATCTCGTTAATGAGATAAGAGTGGCCAAGACTCTGAATTACTTGATGTATACCGACTATACCCTAGAGGAGTTGGCATCCATACTTGGTTATGTGGATGCGGCCCATATCTCCAAGGTTTTTGAATCGAGAGTAGGAGGCAAAATCGGCGAATACAGACGTGCTTATCAGTCTATGCTTAGAGCATGCAATCTGGAGGAGAAGAGACTTGGCTACGACATAGTGAGCTATATAGTCAACAATTATAAAGAAGAGATAACCGCTCAGGGAGTTGCCAAAGAATTTGGAATCACTGTTGTGGATCTTAACAAGATTCTTATTCTTTATGTGGAGAACAACTTCTCGGAATTCTTAAGAAGGCTGAGAATAGATGCGGCTTGCAGACTCTTGGTGGAAACAGATATGGCTATCACGGATGTTGCCGTTGAGGTGGGTTACAACACCATTAAAACCTTTAACCGCAATTTCTTACAATATAAATATGTAACTCCGGGCCAGTACCGGAAGAATACTAAGTTAGAGGAGGGTGAGGACCATGATTTTAGATGAAAACGGACTCAAGGTCACTTATGAAGATTTCGTCAATATGGATTTCAGAGTGGGTAAAATAACAGCCTGCGAGGAAGTTAAAAAGTCAAACACCCTGGTACTATATACAGTTGAGCTGGGTAATGGGGAAACCCTTTCTGTTGCATCATCTGTAATGAACGTAATTGATCCTTATACTGCAGTTGGAAAGCAGGTTTGCGTACTGGTTAACCTTAAGCCTCTTATGATGGGAGGAGTTCAGACTGAGGGTATTATCCTTACAGCCGAGGACAAGGCAGGCCATTTTGCCTTCGTAGTGCCAGAGGGTCCTATGGATGAAGGTGCAGAGATTTGTTAGGTAAGTAGTTTTAGTTAGGAGGAGAGCATGAAGCATTCACAGGAAAGCAGTCGTAACAGTCTTAAAGAGATTCGTCAGGAAGTGATACTGGAGCTTATCGAGAATGAGCAGATTGCAACTCAGAACGATTTGTCGCAGAGACTGATTGACTCTGGTTTCAACGTAACACAGGCTACAATCAGCAGAGATATAAGAGAATTAAGACTGGTTAAGGTTGCTGGAAATAACGGGGAGTATCATTATGCGGTGGGAAAGACCAAGGAAACCTATCAGGCATCCCACAAGTTTTATTCCATATATCTTGCATCCGTTATCAATGTGGATTTTGCTAATAACTTAGTTGTGGTTCAGTGCTACACAGGTATGGCTCAGGCTGTATGCGCCTGCATAGACAGCCTTGAGTGGCAGGGAGTTGTCGGAACTGTAGCTGGTGACGACACTATCCTTATTATCACAAGAGATGAGCAGGTTGCAGCTGAAATGGTAAAGACATTAAAGGAAATCAGATAAAGAGAATATCAGAGCCGCCCGTTTGGGCGGCTTTTATTATTTTAAAGTCCCTAATATTGGACAGGTAGTCCTGTATAGTGTGATCTATCAAGAGACCACTTGGAAGGAGGACCTTTATATGAGAGATGTAAGATATGGAATAATTGCAGTAGATTTTGATGGAACCTTGTGCAGAGACTGTTATCCTGAGATTGGAGAAGCCAATGTCCCCCTTATTAAGTACTTGAAGAATCAGAGAAAGAGAGGAACCAAACTCATTCTCTGGACCTGCAGAGCCGGGGAGAAGCTAAACGAGGCCGTAGAGTTTTGCTTTAGACAGGGAATAGTTTTCGATGCAGTAAACGAGAACCTTCCAGAGATTATTGAGCTCTATGGCAATGATTCAAGAAAGATAAGTGCGGATCTATACATAGATGATAGATCCATGAACTGGGAATATGAGGATCTTAAGTTTCGATCTGCCTATTAATGGACCTGTTTGCGTAATGCCAAAAAAACTATTATAATGTTCATATATTTTTTTAGCGAGGTAAGTAAATGGCATCGAATGTTGGTTTTTTTGGACATTATAAATATTGTGAAGATTGTCATCAGATGCTTCCTGCAGAGTATGAGTTTGATGTGTGCCCAAGATGTACAGAGGAACGATTATTCCGAGAAGTTAGGGATTTCATAAGAAAGAACGAAGTCACTGAGTACGATGTGGCAGAGGAGTTCGGGCTGCCTGTAAAGAGGGTGAAGTCCTGGATTAGGGAAGGCCGCATTCAGTATCAGCAGGATGGCGCAATGCAATCCCTCGGTAATCACTGTGCAAGATGTGGTGAGGTTGTTGTCTCCGGAGAGTTCTGTCCTAAGTGCCTTGAATATATGAGAAGGCCAAAGGGAACTGTTGTGGAGGATTTGGATGCCTTCGATGAATCAAGAATGAGATTCTTAGAGAATTTTAAGAAATAGTTTAGGCTGGGCCGAGGAGGTCCAGTCTTTTGTTTTGCCTTGGAATTACCTGTGCTATATATAAATAAGAAATAAATCAATAGAATTACTTAATATAAAGCTAAAATTTCTGATATAATAAGATAAGTTATGAAAGGACCGGCAAAAATGACTAAAGAAGAATTGTGGCTTAAGATTAGCGACCAGGTTGTTGAGATGGAGGACGAGGAGGTAGAGGAACTCTGCCAGAAGTCTATCGAAATGGGTATAGACCCAAATGAGACAATAAACCATGGTCTGATAGATGGAATGAACAGGGTGAGTAAGCTTTACGAGGAGGGGGAATACTTTTTGCCAGAAGTGCTTACTGCATCCTATGCAATGAATGCGGGCCTTGAAATACTTAAGGAACACATTATAAAGGTTGAGAGCCAGGATACAATTAAGGTAGTTCTTGGAGTTGTGGAGGGGGATACCCACGATATTGGAAAGAATCTTGTAAAGATTATGTGTGAGTCTGCTGGTATGGAGGTTTTTGATCTTGGAAGGGATGTGCCATTAAAAAGCTTTGTCGACAAAGCTGAAGAAGTTGGCGCAGATGTAATTGCCATGTCAACACTTATGACTACCACCATGTTCGGAATGGGAGAGGTGGTTAAGGATCTTAATGAGCGCGGCATCAGAGATAAGTATTATATAATTGTTGGCGGAGGTCCTATTTCAAAAAAGTTTGCCGAGGAAATCGGGGCAGATGAGTATTCTTCAGACGCCGATGACTGTGTGAGAAGAATAAAGGCTGCCATAGGAGAGAGAAGGGCAAAATAATGACGGAAAGAAAATATGAAAGCTACGGAGTGGTTCCCAAAGACCAGATGACAGCTCTTGAGAGAGACAGGGCAATTTCAAAGGGTCTTGAGGTCGACAGAATGCGCTGCTGTCTGGACGGCGGCGAAACAATGGCGCCTTTACTTGGTTATTCAATAAAGGAGTATTATCATTCCTCTGAAATGATGGCCAATGTGGAAACCTATATGTACAAAACCTTTGGAACTGACGGTGTAGGTCTTTCTACTACACTTAGAGGTATGGCTGAGGCTATGGGGGCGGAGATTTCGTATTCAGATAACAATGTTGCTCAGCTTATGACTCCTGCGGTAAAGCTTAAGGAGGCAGAGGGAGCAAAACTAATTGATGTGGACAAGGATGGAAGACTCCACATTATCCTTGAGGGACTAAGGATATTAAAGGGAAGGGTTGGAAAGGAATGCCCGATTAGCGCAACCGTCACAGGCCCTTTTACTGTTGCGGCAATGGCCCTTGGAACTGAGCAGCTTCTTATGGGAATGATTAAGAAGCCTGATAAGGTTAAGGCTCTTTTAGAGATTATTGTTGAAAATAACAGAAGATATATAGACAGACTACTTGATATGGGGTTAGGAATAGGATTTGCGGATCCGGTTTCCTCCACCACACTTATCTCTGCGGATATGTATGAAGAATTCTCGTATCCATACTTTAAGCAGAATGTGGAATACATTAAGAAAAATGGAGGCGGTTGTGGATTACACATCTGCGGCAAGTCCAAGGAATTGTGGCCACTGCTTAACACCCTTCCAATAGGCTGTTTTGGTCTTGATAACATAGAGTCCATCAGAGAGGCAAAAGAAATCCTTGGACCTCATATGGCCATCCAGGGAAATGTGCCACCGGTAGATGTCATGAAGCTTGGAAAGCCGGAAGATGTAATTGAGGCAGCAAGAATATGCATGAGAGAAGGCTTCGATTCAGAGAATGGTTACATTCTTACTTCTGGCTGTCAGATGCCAGTGGGAACACCTGAGGAGAATATGCATGCCCTAATGGATGCAGTAAGACTTTTTGGAAGATATCCATTTAAGTTAGAAGAGATGTAGTATGAGAGAGATAGACAGACTTGATCTTGCCCTTTCGGGGGAAAAAGTAGACAGACCTCCGGTTATATGTCCCGGAGGAATGATGAATATGATAACAAGGGACCTTATGGCGGAGTCACAGATCTTCTGGCCTATTGCTCACTTGGACTATAGGCTCATGGCTAACCTTGCGGAGGCAGCTTACGCTTATGGCTGTTTCGAGAACATGGGAGTTCCATTTTGCATGACTGTTGAGGCTGAGGCCATGGGGGCCACGGTGGATATGGGCAATGACCTTCATGAACCTCATGTAATAAAGTATGTGTATGACAGAATTCCAGACCTGGATAGTCTTTCTATGAGCGATTATGAGAGCGGAAGGGGCAAGGTTACAATTGATGCAATCAAGGAGTTAAAGGGTAGGAACCTCGATGCTCCGATTATTGGAAACATTACAGGCCCGGTAAGCACGGCAAGTTCGGTGGTAGATCCAATGGGCTTCTACAAGGATTTGAGAAAGAATCCGGAAAGAGCCTCTGCCTATATGGATTTCGTTACGGACAATCTCATTGATTTTGCCGGCAGGATGATAGATGCAGGAGCAGACCTCATAGCTGTGTCAGACCCTAGCGGAACCGGGGAAATACTTGGACCCAAGAATTTCGCTCTGTATACAGTGCCATATTTAAATAAAATCGTGGATTATGTTCATGGCCGAGGCAAAAAGTGCATAGTTCACATATGTGGCAACATGACTAATGTCTACGAGGAGATTAACAAGGTTAGGGCAGATGCCTTGTCCTTCGACTCAATTGTGCCCATGAGTCAGGCTAAAGAGGCTCTTAAGGGAAGGGTGCTTATGGGGAATGTCAGTACCTATACCCTTGAGTTTGGAGACAGGGAACAGATTGAGAAAATGACAGAGGCCTGCGTGAGGAATGGTAGCAGCATTGTGTCTCCGGCTTGCGGACTAGGTACCAAATCCTCAATTGAGAATATTAAAACCATGTTAGAGACGGTTAAGAAGAATGTTTAATGTAAAGGTTTTACACAGGGATAAAGAAATAGAAATAAAGGCAAAAGAGGGTCAGAATCTCCTGACCCTGTTTTTGTCTGAAAATATAGTGGTTGACAATCCATGTAAGGGCAATGGAAGCTGCGGTAAGTGCAAGGTTTATATTGAAGGTGAGGAGAGGCTTTCCTGTCAGGTGAGTGTAGAGGAAGACCTGGCTGTAGTTTTGCCTGACCAGGCGGAGGGATTGTTTAGTGGCGAGGAGAGTGACCGAGAATCCGTTGTACTTACCGAGGGCTACCTGCCAGACTGGGCAAAAATAAGCCAGAGTGAGCTTGATGAAACCGTGGCCTGTCGATATGGTGATTTGGATGGAGATGAAGAAATCCTGGGAGCCGCCATAGACCTTGGAACCACTACGGTTGTGACGGTGATATACGACCTTCGCACAGGAAGAGAGATGGGAAGGTGTTCAGACATTAATCCTGAGAAGATATTTGGCCTTGATGTTTTAACGAGAATCACCTATGAAATCAGAGAGGGTGAAAAGGCTATAGCTGAACTTAGGGACTGCATATGTCAGTACTTTAATGAAGCTATAGGAAAGCTCTGTGACAGAAGTCATGTTTGCAGGGTGACAGTGTCTGGAAACACAACAATGCTGCATATGCTGCTTGGAGTGTCGGCGGTATCTCTTGGAAAGGCTCCTTACAGTCCAGTATTTACCGAGGCAAAAGAGGTGCTTGCAAGCTCTCTCGGAATGGAACTTGCCAAGGGAGCAATAGTGCACACTCTGCCATCGGTGTCCGCCTATATTGGTGCAGATATTGTTTCTGGAACCTATGTATGTGATTTAAAAAGGGATAGCAGAAATATATTCTTTATAGATATAGGCACCAATGGCGAGATGGTGCTGTCTAAGGGCGGAAAGCTCATTTCCTGCTCCTGTGCTGCGGGACCGGCTCTTGAGGGAATGAATATTAGCTCGGGAATGAGGGCTGAAAAAGGGGCAATAGAGGATGTCTTTATAATCGATGGGGAAGTTATGGTTAAGACCATCGGAGACGCAGAAGCAAAGGGGATCTGCGGAAGCGGAATACTGGCAGCAGTGAAGGAAGGGCTAAAGGCTGGACTTATTAAGAAGAGTGGTGCCCTTAGGGAGAAGGGGGCTGACATAAAGCTTTCAGAGGGCATTTACCTTACCCAAAAGGACATAAGACAGGTGCAGCTTGCCAAGGGGGCCCTGCTTTCGGGCTTTACTGCCCTCTTAGATGAAGTGGGTATTTGTGCAGAAGAATTGGATATTGTGTATATTGCAGGACAATTTGGTGCACATTTGCCGGAGGAGAGTCTGATTGGGGCGGGAATTTTGCCTGCTTCTGTGGCTGGAAAGATTAAATATGTGGGAAATTCCTCCCTTACAGGGGCGGTTTTGGCACTATTATCTATGTATAAGTCAAGTGAAATAAACGAAATTGCAAGGGATATAGACTATCTTGAACTCTCAACTATGCATAATTATGAGTATTTATTGGCAGATTGTATGAGATTTGTTGAAAATAATTCAACATTTTATGGACAAAATGCAAACACACCTAAACAATTGGACAATATATAGTGATTTTAATCTTTTTTTAATAGAAAAAATAACAATGGTTATACAATATTCTGAAAATTAAGTGTTCACAGGTAGTTGGTTTACTTTTCACAATCTTGACAAAAATGGCGCCCTTTAGTATATTTGTTGTGGTGAAATTCACAAGGGATGTACATCGGGGAGAAACAGTCGTATTTATACGACTTAAAACGAAGGAGTTTAAACAAATTATAAAAGTGCAGGATGCATAAATCTTGGCTCTTTTCTTGTTTTTATTCATTAATGGCTTTTATCAGGGGGGGCCCTGAAAAAGATATATTTTAAGGAGGAAAGAAAATATATGAAGAAGAAGCTTTTAGCTCTGCTCCTTGTCGCTACTATGGTAACTGGCATGTTTGCTGGTTGCAGCAAGAAGGGCGAAGAGGGCGGAAACAAAGACAATGGTACCACAGCAGGTGGCAGCTATACATGGCATGACACCACAGGTACAATGAACACATTCAGTCCAACAGACTGGCAGTTAAATAACGAGGGTAGCGTATTTAGCTACTGCTCATCTGGTCTTTATGATTGGAGAATTGCAGACAATGCACAGGGATGGGAGTATGTTCCAGATTTAGCAACAGCACTTCCAACTGACCTTACAGCTCAGTATGCTGGTCAGTACAACATTCCTGAGGATGCTACCGAGGGATATGCTTGGCAGGTTACAATCCGCCAGGATGCTACTTGGAATGATGGTACTCCAATCACATCTCATGACTTTGAGTACACATTACAGCAGTTCTTAAACCCAGAGATGAAGAACTACCGTGCATCTTCCTACTATGATCAGTTCCCAATTGCAAACGCTAAGGGCTACTACAATGGAGCTACAGCAAATGTTGCAGAGATGGGCTATACATGGGATGACATCACAATGAGCGATGAGACATCATCTCTCTCAAATGGTTCTTCCATCCGTATCGCTTGGGGTCTTGAGAATGGTGCAGGTTATACCTTCACAGAGTACGAAGATTACTTCGATCCAGACTTATTCGCAGCTTTAGATGCTAAGGCTGACGGTATGGGCTACATCGAATTAACAAATGATACATTCGATATGCTTTACAACCAGTTCTGCGCAACAGATACATGGGGCAACGAGACTAAGGAAGATTTCTTAGCTTACCTTGTATATGATGATCCAACACTTGCAACTCCATGGGAGAATGTAGGATTTATCATTGATGATGACTACACATTTACAGTAATTGTTGAGAAGTCCTTATCCGAGTTCTACTTCATTTACTTATTCAGTCCAACATTATTACATGAGGGTCTTTACGAAGCAAACAAGGCTGACCAGGGCGGAATCATCAAGTCTTCCTATGGTACATCTGTTGAGAAGTTCGCTTCTTACGGTCCATATGTATTAACAACATATCAGGAAGGTAAGGCACTTTACTTCGAGAAGAACGAGAGCTGGTATGGTTACAGCGATCCTGCTTACGAAGGACTTTACCAGACAACAGCAATCGATCTTCAGATCATTGATGACTCCTCTACAAGACTTAACCTCTTCTTACAGGGCAAGTTAGACTATGAGGCATTAAACTCTGATACAATTGCTGATTATGCTACATCTGATTATGTTTACTACACACCACAGTCCTATAACCAGGCATTCTGCTTCAACACAGATATGAGCATGTTAAAGAGCCGTGAGGAGAACAACCAGAACAAGACAATCATGTGCTACAAGGATTTCCGTCATGCAGTTTCTCTTGCATACGACAGAGCTGATTACTGTAAGACATGTACATCTGGATTCGAGCCATCCTTCGGTTTATTAAACAGATTATACATCTATGATCCAGATACAATGACAGCATACAGAGATACAGACGCTGCTAAGCAGGTTCTTTGCGAAGTTTACGGTGTATCTGATGTTTCCGAGCTCTCCGGATACGACGTTGCTAAGGCATCTGAGTTACTTCAGTCCGCTTATGATCAGTGCTACGCTGATGGCAACATCGATGACGATGATGTAGTTACATTAAACTTCCATGTATATGGAACAGAGACAGTTTACCAGAAGTTAATCGATTACTTACAGGAAGCTCTTGATACAGCTGCTGTAGGAACATCCCTTGAGGGACGTATTAAGATCCAGCTCGTTCAGGATCAGGATAGATACACATCCATGCAGAATGGTGAAGTTGACCTTATGAACGAGGCTTGGGGTGGTGCAGACATGGATCCATACACATTAATCCAGGTTTACACAGATCCATCATACATCACAGAGTATGGTTTCAACTACAAGGAAGAGTTCACAGCAACAATCCAGGGTACTGAGTACACTATGAACTACTTCGAGTGGTACACAGAGCTTACATCTGGTACATGGTCTTCTGCAGATGTTACTGTAAGAAATGAAGTACTTGCAGCAATGGAGAAGAACTTACTTCTTAACTACCATGTAATTCCACTTGGAGCTTACACAGACGCAGCACTTTACTCCCAGAGAGTAGTAATGCCATCCTCTGAGTTCGTTAACTCCTTAGTAGGATTCGGTTCTATCAACCAGATCACCTACACAATGAATGATGCTGAGTGGGAAGCATACTGCGCAGAGCAGGGCAACCAGTTAACATACTAATTGTAAGGTTAATGATTCATATTTAGAGTATGATATTAATACAGATAGAGTGACCGCTTGGCGGTCGCTCTACCTGTAAAATTTTTTGTTGGGGATTATTTAGGATATATAATCCAGGGAAAAATTTAGTTTTGTCGCAATTACTACTATGATGGGAGAAGACAAATGTTCAAGTATGTTTTAAAACGTATTGGATTAATGCTGGTTACAGGTTTTATTATTATGACCATGCTCTTCATTCTCATTCGTCAGATGCCTAACCCAGTTGTTGCACTTCAGGGTGGTATGGGTGCATCTCTTAAGGCGATGAGAACTGCTTGGGGCTACTATGATCCAATTCCAGTCCAGTACGCAATTTTCTTAAAGAATGTATTTACAGAGTTCAATTGGGGATTCTGTACAACAGTAGGTACTTCCTTACAGCCAGTTACAGAGTATCTTGCAAGTAAGTTACCATTTACAATTTATGTTAATATTTTCTCCGTTATGATTTCTATTCCTTTAGGAATTCTGTTCGGTGTATTAGCAGCTATCTATAAGAATAAATGGCAGGATCAGGTAATTAACGTATTCATTATGTTATTTATCTCCGTTCCTTCCTTCGTATATGCTTTCGTATTACAGTACATTGTTGGATTCAAGCTTGGCTGGTGTCCATTAGTACTTAACTCTGGTTATGATTTCTTCACATGGAATATGTTCCATTCAGCAATCATGCCAATTTTAGCTTTATCCTTCGGCCCAGTCGCCGGTGACATGCGTCTTATTCGTGCTGAGTTAACAGAGACTCTTACAGCAGACTATATGTTGCTTGCAAGAACCAAGGGTCTTACCCGTTGGCAGGCATCTTTCCGCCATGCCTTCAGAAACTCAATGATTCCTATTTTGCCTACATTTATGGCAGATGTTATCTATATCATTTCTGGTTCCCTTATTATTGAGCAGATTTTCTCTGTTCCTGGAATTGGAAAGGTATACTTAACAGCAATTCAGTTAAAGGACTACAGTGTATTCCTTGCAATTAGTATGTTCTATGTTGCAATTGGATTAACTGCAGCTATTATTTTCGACTTAAGCTACGGAATTATTGATCCTAGAATCCGTATGGGAGGAGGCAAGACCAATGAGTACTAATACTAATATGGAGCATATCTCCCAGGACCAGTTCAGATTCGTTCAGATGGATGAAAGAATCCATGATAGACAGATTGAGACTAAGCCAATTGGATTCTTCCAGGATGCAATGCTTAGATTCTCACAGAACAGAGGATCCGTTATCTGCGGAATTATTCTTCTTATTCTTATTTTATACGCAGTATTTGCACCTATTTTCTCTGGATATGGTATTTCAGAGAAGAATGGTTATTACAGATATGTTTTACCTAGATTCTCAAGCTCAATTGACCTTGGATTCTGGAATGGATGTACAGATGAATCTGTAAATCAGGCATCCTATGATTACTATTCAGGAATTCCTGGAGCAATCAGAAAAGAGAATGGTACAACCACAGCCTTAGTTGCTAACAGAGAAGTTAAGATGTACGACGTTACTGTTGATACATATTCAGCTGTTGGTTATGTAGAGATTTTATTAACTCAGGCAGAGTATGATGCTGCAAGAGCTTACGAGGCAGAGAGTGGTATTCAGTTACTCTACCCAGTTATAAACTATGATTTAGCTGAGTGTAAGGCATATCAGAGTGATCCAAATGCATGGTTCTTAACAGATGCCAGAGGTACAGCAGTAAGAGATGCTAGTGGCGAGTTACAGAATATTTACCTCGAGGATCCAACATCTCCAGATGGATATGCTTACTACAAGTCCAAGCAGGGCGGTACCCAGTATCAGGTAAGAGTTCTTTATTCCGAGTGGTATTACTATAAGCATGGTAAGTATATTAACTACCTCTTCGGTGGTGATGAGTTCGGATATGATATCTTCACTCGTCTTGCAGCAGGTGCTAGATTATCCTTCACCTTATCCTTCTCCGCAGCTTTAGTACAGCTCCTTATCGGTGTATGTATTGGTGCGCTTGAAGGTTACTACGGTGGATGGTTTGATCTTATCGTAGAGCGTATTAAGGATATTATTTGGGAGGTACCTTCCGTAGTATTCATTACAGTTGCTCAGATTAGATTCGGTCAGAAGGCTGGATCAACACTGGTATTCTGGATTACCCTCGTAATCTTCGGATGGATGGGTATTTCCGGTACTGTTCGTGCTCAGTTCTACAGATTTAAGGGAATGGAGTACGTAATGGCAGCTAGAACTTTAGGTGCTAAGGATAAGAGACTTATCTTTAAACATATTTTACCTAACGCGTCAGGATTTATTATCACAGCATGCGTACTTGTAATTCCGGGAATCATTTTCTCAGAGACAACATATTCTTATCTTGGAATTATTAACCTTAACTCCAAGTATATGACATCTGTTGGTGCTATCATGAGTAATGGTCAGGCAACACTTACAACATACCCTCACTGCCTGTTCTTCCCAGCCGCATTTGTTTCAATTCTGCTTATTTGCTTTAACATTTTCGGTAACGGATTACGTGATGCATTCAACCCTGTACTTCGTGGTTCTAACTAGTTAGGAGGATATGATGGGAAAATTATTAGAAGTAAAGAATTTAAGAGTCTCCTTCAGAACCATGAACGGAAGCGTAAAGGCCGTAAGAGACATTTCCTTCGAGCTTAACGAAGGTGAGACATTAGCAATCGTAGGAGAGTCCGGTTCCGGAAAGTCTGTTACTGCTAAGTCTATCTTAGGTTTAAATGCAGCTAACACCATTCATGAGGGTGGAGAGATTATTTATAACGGTGAGGACGTTCTTAAGTACGAGGAGAGCGACTTCAACAAGATTCGTGGTAACGATATTACAATGATCTTCCAGGATCCATTATCTTCACTGGACCCAGTTATGAAGATTGGTAAGCAGATGACAGAGGCAACTCTTCTTAACCACAAGTCAAAGCAGAAGAACGCTAAAGAAGACTTAAAGTTCTACAAGAATGGACTTGTAGCTGGTATGAAGGCTGCTGGATGTGCTGATACCGCAATCAATTCTGCTAATGTCGCTAAGGCATTAAAGGCAATGGAGGAAGCTAAGCTTCCATTAAAGAAGGAAGTTGTAGAGACACTTAAGTCTGATATGACAATCTTCGATAAAGAAACCCTCGATCAGAAAGAGGTACAGGCTTTCAATAAGAAGCTTGGAAAGATGGTTAACGGCTCTATCAACAGAGTATCCTTAAAGAAGAACTCCTTCGCATGGACCTTTGAGAAGGGTATGAATGTTGAGGCAGACAGATATTTCACAGGACTTAAGCGTAATCCAAAGGAGCTTGCTCGTGTGGAGAAGGAGACTGCCAAGAGAGAGGCTAAGTTAGCTAAGAATAAGATTGCTGCTAAGGTAGTACCAGCTAACCTTGTGGACCTTGAACTCACCAAGTCCAACATGTTAAGAATCATTAACTCTCTTATCGAGAGCTATGAGCAGGAGATTGCTGAGTTTGATTCTGTAAATTATATTCAGGATGCTGAGAAGATGGTTAAGCATCTTGATGACTTACAGGTTATTTTAGATACCAAGATTTCCAAGGAAGAAGCTAAGGAAAAGGCTTTAAAGATTATGGAAGATGTTGGTATCAAGAACCCTGAGGAGAGATTCAATCAGTATCCTCATGAGTTCTCCGGTGGTATGAGACAGCGTATCGTTATCGCTATTGCTATCGCGGCTAATCCTAAGATTCTTATCTGCGACGAGCCTACAACTGCACTTGATGTTACTATTCAGGCACAGATCTTAGAGCTCATCAATGATATCAAGAAGAAGAGCAATATTTCTGTTCTCTTCATTACACACGATCTCGGTGTAGTTGCTAACATGGCTGATAAGGTAGCAGTTATGTATGCTGGTAAGATTGTTGAGTACGGTACAGTAGATGAGATTTTCTACGAGCCAAAGCATCCATATACATGGGCATTATTATCCTCTATGCCATCCTTAGATACTAAGGAGAAGTTAGAGGCTATCCCAGGAACACCTCCAAACATGATTTATCCACCAGTTGGAGATGCATTTGCAGACAGAAACAAGTACGCAATGGCTATCGACTTCGAGAAGCAGCCACCATACTTCAAGGTTTCTGACACTCACTATGCAGCTACCTGGTTACTTCATCCAGATGCACCAGAGGTTGAAGTTCCAAAGGCAATTACAGATCGTATTGAGAGAATGAAGAAAATGGAGGCGTTAGGATAATCATGATTTTAGAGAACGATAACATCCTCGAGGTACAGCACCTTAAGCAGTACTTCGGAAAAAATGATTTTAAAGCCGTTGACGATGTAAATTTTTCTCTCAAGAAGGGTGAAGTATTAGGAGTCGTAGGTGAGTCTGGCTGCGGTAAGACCACCACAGGACGTGCTATTATTAAGTTATATCCAGCAACAGGCGGTAATGTATTCTTTAAGGGACAGAGAGTCGTTGCAGGTACCAGAAACTATATAGACGCAATCAAGGAAGAGCGTGCTGCAAGCAAGGAAAAGGTTGCTGAGCTTCAGAAGGCTGGCGATTCTGCTGGTGTGGCTGCTGAGAAGGAGCGTTTAAAGAAGTTCATCGCTGAGCAGAAGGAAGAAATCAAGAAGGCTAAGTACGATACCAAGAACTGCAATAAGGAGTATCGTGAGCGTCTTGAGAAGTCCCTTCATGAGGAGTATGACGCTAAGATTAGCGCAGCTTCCGGTGATGAGAAGAAGGAACTCGAGAAAGAATTAGCCGAGAAGTTAAGAGATGCTAAGAGATACAATCTCGAGACCAAGATGCAGATGATTTTCCAGGATCCTATTTCTTCTCTTGACCCACGTATGACAATTCGTGAGATCATTGCTGAGGGTATGAGAATCCAGGGTATCAAGGATGAAAAGTATATTGACGAGCGCGTTTATGAGATGCTTGAGCGTGTAGGATTAGTTCGTGAGCATGCAGGACGTTATCCACACGAGTTCTCCGGCGGACAGAGACAGCGTATCGGTATTGCGAGAGCTATCGTAATGAACCCAGAGCTTATTATTGCAGATGAGCCTGTATCCGCTCTTGACGTTTCCATTCAGGCACAGGTTATTAACCTCCTTAATGAGTTACGTGAAGAGATGGGATTAACAATTATGTTCATTGCCCATGACCTCTCCGTAGTAAAGTACTTCTCTGATAAGATTATGGTTATGTATTTCGGTAAGGTAGTAGAGATTGCAAGCTCTGATGACCTTTTCGAGCATCCATTCCATCCATATACCAAGTCACTCTTATCTGCTATTCCTCTTGCAGATCCAGAGTACGAAAAGAGAAGAAAGAGAGTTTCCTACAAGCCTGATAGAGATCACGACTATTCAGTAGAGGGGCCAACCTTGAAGGAAGTTTCTCCTGGACACTTTGTACGTTGCAATACTGCAGAGTTTGAAAGCTACAAAGCACAGTTATAATTATGGATTTAGAGAACAGAAAAACTGAATCATATCCCTGGATAAGTCTTTTGGTAATGTTTCTGACGGGTTTACTCGCCGTGGGATTACTATTCTACTTTGATATCAGGGAAGTGAGCGATCCGACAACAAAGGAGATATTATATAGCTTGTCTAATCATCTCTTTACGGTTGCGATTTTGCTGCTTGGATTTGGAGCAATGATATTTATATCAGAGGCTGGAAATTTCTATGCGCTTCAGTACATTGTCTATGTTGGATCAAGAAAGTTTATTCCTCTTCTTAAGGCTGACCTTAATGAGAAGGATATGGATTATTTTGATTTCAAGACCAAGAAAGAGGCTGAACAGCGTAGTAAGGGCAACAAGTACAGAAAGTTTAACATGCTTTTTGTCGGGGCTTTCTATTTCCTGGCTGATATGATTGTTCTATATATCTATTACCAAATATAGTTAAACATTTGGGGTTTTAATTATAAAAGAACCTGTTTCCAATTTGGAAGCAGGTTCTTTTTTGTTGCAAGGTGGATTATTCTGCAATATAAAAGGGCTATTCCATTCTAAGAATAGCCCTGTCTGTGTTTAATTAAGCAGCCTGGGAGTTGGAAACTCTCTTAAGCTGAATCAGAAGTACTGGAACAATAAGTCCGAATACAATTGATTTGCCAATGCAGATGGCCAGTCTAATGAAGAAGGAACCGAATACATAGGCAAAAGAATAATAGTAATAAATCTTTGAATCGATATAGATTACTGCTGTGTTTAAAAGGAAGATAAGAAGCTCATTAGCAATAATGATTATCATAATCTGCTTATTGTTTAATTTGAAGTTTCTCATCTTGGCAATTAAACCAACGATTAGACCACAAATAACATATGGAAGGATCCATAATAGAGTTGTAGCTGAAAGACCGTATTTCAGAATCTGATAAATGAAGGTACCGATACCACCAATAATCATTCCAGGAATTGGTCCAAACATGAAGGCTCCCACAATAACAGGAAGGCTCTCGAAGGTAATCTTTAAATTACCGAAGTCAAGGGCAATGTAGCCTAATACAGCTACCATTGCTGAGAACATTGCAATAAAGGCAAGCTCTCTGGTTGTCATTTTTTTCATAAATAAAAAATCTCCTTTCGCGGCAGTTGCCACAAAAGAAGAAAATCCTGTGGCAGCGGATGCGGAAAAACATCGCGAGCTAGACTCTTCGTTCAATGGCGACTTCCCATCCATTGACACTTTACGCGTTTTTCCTACTCTGTCGACTAAATTTTAATATGTGAGATGTCTCACAAGGATAAATTTTAACTTCTTACATAAGAAAAGTCTATATACAATATGTAATAAATATATAGATTTTTTTGGTTAAAAGACTAAAAAGGTTGACAGGGAAACAAAATCGAGTTAATGTAGTAACGGAAACTACATCAAATAGATATGGATATAATTATAGATATGAGATATTGAAAAGTAGAAAGGCAAAGGTGATAGTATGACAGAACTGACAGCAAGAGCAATAGAAAGAAAGATACCACTACCAACCTATAGTCTGGGAGAGGAGTTAATAAATTCCATATCACATCTTATGGGTGCTGGACTTGGTGTGGCGGCATTGGTATTATGTATTACAAGGTCGGTGACTCACGGTGATGGTTTTGCCCTGGCAAGCTCTATTATATATGGTCTGTCCCTCATAGTTCTTTACGCTATGTCAGGTGTCTATCATGTGACACCACCCTGCATAGGCAAAAGAATCCTGAGGGTGATGGATCACTGTACTATATATTTCCTTATTGCCGGAACATATACACCATTTACCCTGGTCATGTTAAGAGCTAGTGTTGGATGGCCGCTCTTTGGTTTTATATGGGCTTCAGCGGTGTTAGGAATAGTATTAAATGCCATTGATGTTGAACGATTTAAGGTATTTTCCATGGTATGCTATCTGGTTATGGGCTGGTGTGTTGTGTTGACCTTCCCAACATTGTCAGCAAACCTGGCCCATGAGGGAATAATGCTGTTAATATATGGCGGAGTAGCCTATACTCTGGGAGCGATTCTATATGGAATAGGTTCTAAGGTGAAATATATGCACTCTGTGTGGCACTTTTTCGTACTTGCCGGCTCCATATTACATTTCTTCTCTATTTATTTCTTTGTAATCTAAAGATTAAAAACCTGTCACATGACGAAAAGTCAGGTGACAGGTTCTTTTAATTATTAGCGTTTTCAATTGGCTTTATTGCTCTTTTCAGGATTCCATTTACATTGGAAATAAAGAGACCATAGTTGGTAATGGGGATTCCCTGGTCTAAGGCATCCATTATACGGGACTGAACCTCTCTATCGTTTAACATACAGCCACCGCAATGAATGATTAAATCATAGGAAGAAAGGTCCTCTGGGAACTCCCATCCGGAGCAGGTCTTTATATTAATATCATTACCGGTATACTCCTTAAGCAATTTAGGAATCTTAACAGTGCCTATATCATTGCACTGCCTGTGGTGGGTACAGCCCTCGGCTATTAAGACAGTTGAACCTGCTTTTAAAGAATCAAGTGCGGTAATTCCAGTTAGAGTTGAATCTAAAACACCCTTCATTCTCGCCATTAGAATACTGAAGGAGGTGAGAGGAATATCCTCGGCTACGTCCTTTGCCACCTGTTTAAAGGCCTGTGAATCAGTGACAACAAGATCAGGCTTTCTGCCAAGTCTTGAAAGAGTGGTGGCAAGGTCTGTGTCCTGGCAGCAAATTGCTGTTGCATTTTTGTCTAAGCAATCTCTGAGAGCAAGCTGCTGGGGCAAAATTATCCTGCCTTTTGGTGCCGACTCATCAATAGGAATAACAAGCACTACGAAATCACCTGCCTTAACTAAACCATCAAGTATTGTCATAGATTTTTTGGGGCTTAAGATTTTGCCTAAGGATTCCTTAAGGAGGTCTATATTGTAACCTGACTTGGAGGAAACCAGTATTCCGTCGCTGAAATTTGTGGCCTCAGGGAGGGAATCGCTCTTGTTATAAACAATGAGATAAGGGATCTCCTTCTTGTTAAAGAGCTTGATTAGCTCTCTGTCATTGTCTGTCTTGCCGATGTTAGCATCTATTACAAGAATAGCTATGTCAACCCTGTTAAGCTCAGATAGAGTCTTCTTGATTCGAAGCTCTCCAAGTTCACCAACGTCGTCGAAACCTGGTGTATCAATTATTACTACAGGACCAAGGGGCAAAAGCTCCATGGCCTTTTTCACAGGATCGGTGGTGGTGCCTAAGGTATCGGACACTATGGAAAGATTCTGGTTGGTAATAGCATTTACAACTGAGGACTTTCCTGCATTTCTCATTCCGAAGAAGCCAATGTGTATGCGGTTAGCTGCTGATGTATCATTTAAACTCATAAAATAATCTCCTTACAGAGATAGTATAACCTATTTTATAAAGAAAGTATAAACTTTATAAAACTATTAGCACTCCTCTTGACTGAGTGCTAACAAGGTGGTATAACATAATCATCAAGAACAAAAGCAACGATCAATTGTGATCGACTTATATTAAAAAGGAGGACATGACTTATGTTAATGCCAAGTATTTTAAGAGACGATTTATTCGACAACTTTTTTGATGGATTTATGTTCCCAGAGGTTAAGAACCAGAGACCAGTCGCAAGACAAAGCTTCAATCCAATGAGAACCGATGTAAGAGAGCTAGAAGGTTCCTTTGAATTAGATATCGATCTTCCAGGATATAAGAAGGAAGATGTAGAGTTAGAACTGAAGGAGGGCTACTTAACTATCAGAGCCAGCCAGAAGTCTGAGACAAAAGAGGAGAAGGATGGCAAGTACATCCGTCAGGAGCGCTTCTATGGATCCGCAAGCCGCAGCTTCTATGTAGGTGAAGAGGTGACTGAGAATGATATCACAGCAAGATTCAGAGAGGGTATTCTCTCAGTAAACATTCCTAAGAAGGAGCCAGTTATTGAGGAGCCTAAGAGAAGCTTCATCACAATTTCTGATTAATTCAGTACTTTCGAGAACCCCTTTGCCTAGGCATAAAGGAGAGCCATAGGCATAATAATTGATCTCCTAAACACTCACATATTAGAAAGAACACCAGGACTCCTCTCCTGGTGTTTTTTCTGTATTATGGGTAATTTCATCTATGTAATGTTACCTGCCTTTTGATATAATAAATGTAACTTGAGAAAGGAGGTGTCCCGTGGCAAAAAAGACTAGAAAGAAGAAAAAACATCGCATCTTCTGGGCCTTTGTAAAGCTCCAGCTTATTTTGATGCTTCTGGTAATGCTTGCTGTGGGATATTACTTCTTAGGTGGCTACGGAGCCAGGGTCCAGGCCCTTAGAAATGAAGCGGTTACCTTGGTTCAAAACTCTGATGAATCCACCTTCAGGGCTATACAGACCACAGTGGTATATGATGCAAATGGGGATCTGATTTCAACTGTAAAGGGAGAGAAGGACGTATACTACATAGACTACGAGGAGATTCCAGCAGACGTAGTAAATGCCATTATAAGTATTGAGGACAAGAAGTTCTTTAAGCATATAGGAATTGATTTTAAGGCTATTATTCGAGCTGCAGTGGCCATGATAAAGAATGGCGAGGTGACCCAGGGTGGATCAACCATCACTCAGCAGTTAGCGAGAACAGTATTTCTTTCCAACGAGAGAAGCTGGCAGCGAAAGGTGGAGGAAATCTTCATAGCCCTCGAGTTAGAAAAGAAATACACCAAGAATGAAATACTTGAGTTTTATTTAAATAACGTATATTTTGCCAATGGCTACTATGGAATTGAGGCCGCGGCGGAAGGATATTTCTCCTGCAGTGTTGAGGATTTAAGTCTTTCGAAAATTGCCTTCCTCTGCGCTATTCCTAACAGCCCTACCCTCTATGATCCCGTGAAGAATCCGGAGAATACCATAAAGAGACGAGATAGAATTCTGTATAACATGTGGCAGGATAAGGTTTTGTCTGATGCAAGGTACGAGGAGGCAAAAGCGGAGAAGGTAGTCCTGAATCAGACTGCAGCTGAGAGACATAATTACGTTGAGACCTATACCTACTACTGTGTAATTCGCGAATTAATGAAGCTTAGAGGCTTCGAGTTCACCAATTCCTTTGCATCAGCGGAGGAGAAGGAGAACTATGAGGAGGCCTACAGCACCTTATATGCGGAGTGCCAGGAGTCAATGTTCACCGGGGGATACAGAATTTATACATCCATTGACCTTACAGTTCAGGACCAGCTTCAGGCGGCCATAGATGACAATCTGAAGGGCTATACAGGCAAAAGCGATGACGGTACCTACAAGCTCCAGTCAGCGGGCGTATGCATAGATAATGAGACAGGAAGAGTGGTTGCCATTGTGGGCGGAAGAAGCCAGGAATATGTTGGATATACATTGAACAGAGCTTACCAGTCCTACCGTCAGCCAGGCTCCTCCATTAAGCCTCTCATTGTCTACACACCATCCTTTGAAAACGGCTATAATCCGGACAGCAAGGTTAATGATGAGGAGATAGAGGGTGGACCTAAGCAGGCAAGCTATCTTGGAGAGATAACCATTAGAAAGGCTGTTGAAAAGTCTAAAAACTCGGTGGCATGGCAGCTCTTTAGCGAGCTTACCCCTGAGGTTGGACTACAGTATCTCCTTAACATGAATTTCAACAAGATAGACAGCAATGATTACTATCTGCCTGCCAGTCTTGGCGGACTTTATAACGGAGTGTCACCCCTTGAGATGGCGGCAGCCTATGCAACTATAGAGAATGATGGATACTACAGGGGGCCAACCTGTATTGTGAAGATTACAGATGCAGATGGAAACATTATTCTTGAGACTGTCAGTGAAGAGAAGTCAGTCTACAAGACCAATGCATCAAGAATGATGACTTCCTGCATGGAGGGAGTACTGCTTAGAGGAACCGCGGCAGGCAAGGGAATAAAGGGCCATCGCTCCGCAGGCAAAACAGGAACCACCAACGATAACAAGGATGGCTGGTTTGTGGGCTTTACCCACTATTACACCACCAGTATATGGGTGGGATACGATACACCTAAGAAGTTAGACAAGCTTCAGGGAAATACCTACCCTGTATCTATCTGGCATGACTTCATGACGGAGATTCACAAGGACCTGGATCCTATGGACTTCCTTCCTTATGTAAATTATGATGAAGACGGCGTGGACGGAAGCTATGATTCCCAGGAGGAAATACTGGAAGAATTACTGAATCAGAACAATGAGGATGAGGAAGAAGTAACAGAGGAAGATGATTAAAAAGAAACCCAAGGCTGATAAAAGCCTTGGGTTCTATTCTTATTCGCATATGATGCGTTTTCTGTTCTTGTAATAGCATATGCTAAGGTCATTATTCTTTGCTATTTCAATGGCCTTGTCAAGATGCTGTGATATGGCAGCTGGTCTGTGGGCATCAGAGCCTATTGTGACATACTTACCGCCTAGAGATTTATAAAGTCTTATAATCTCATTTAGGCTATTTACGGCCTTGCTATCGCCGAGGCGTCTTGAATTAATCTCAAGAGATATGTCCTTTTCAATTATATGATTGAAGATAATTGTTAAGGTGTCCAAATAATCAGAAACATAAAGCTCATTGTCGGGATAAACTGCATATCTGCAGACATAATCTACATGGGCCAGGGTGTCGAAATCATCAAAGGCCATAATATTCTCAACCATGGTGTTAAGATAGCGTCTGTAGGCTTCATTTTTTGAATGCTTCTCATATAGTGGAGGGAAGGCAAGATCCATATCCTCTACCACATGGATGGAGCCGATAACCTGATCAAATGGGTAAGAGGAGATTAACTTTTTATTCTTTTCCAAGCATTTAAGCTGAAGTCCAACTTCAACACCTATAAGATATGTGTCGGATCTTAAGGAGCTTCGTTCCTTGAAATACTCATCAGGGTCGAACTCAAAGACAAATTCGTTGTTGGCATCATAATCAATATGCTCGGTGGTTATAAGACCGTAGGGAAGCTCTTTTTGCCTCTCTAATACCTCTTCCATGGTCTGGTGACCGTCTGCGGAAAAGGGTAGTGTGTGAATGTGTGAGTCAAAATACATAATTACTCCAAGTGTGTGTGCTTTCTTGACATATCAAAGGTAATTGAGATAAAATCATCTCGTTATACGGCGTGTGGCTCAGTTTGGTAGAGCGCTGCGTTCGGGACGCAGAGGCCGCGTGTTCGAATCACGTCACGCCGATAATAAAAGGTCCTTAGGGGCCTTTTTTCTTTGCAATTAAAAAGGAGGCCTCCGCCTGGGAGATGCCCCCTTAATAATAAACTTTTTAGTACTCGCCAGCCTTGTACTTCTCAACAAGTCTGTGAATTCTATCATATGGATCAAGAAGATCGCTGATAGAAGCATCGTGGTTAAGTGTATCGATAATGTACGCAATGTACTTGCTCATGTCGCAGCTGATGTAATAATCTCTGGATAATAACTCAGGTGTCTGATATGCAAGGTTGGTAGTTACAACTCTGTAGATTAAGCCTTCCTCTACAGCCTTGTCGAATCTCTCAACACCATTGGTGAAGAGGCCGAAGGTTGCGATTACGAAGATTCGACCAGCGTTTCTCTTCTTTAATTCTCTTGCTACATCAATCATGGAATCTCCAGAGGAAATCATATCATCAACGATGAATACGTCCTTGCCCTCTAAGGATGGTCCTAAGAACTCGTGAGCGACGATAGGATTACGTCCGTCAACGATGCGGCTGAAGTCTCTTCTCTTGTAGAACATACCCATATCAACGCCTAAAACGTTAGCCATGTAGATTGCTCTGCTGGTACCGCCCTCGTCTGGGGAGATAATCATAAGATGGTCATTGTCTAACTTCAAGTCCTTGGTATTCTTGAGAATTCCCTTGAGGAACTGGTAGGAAGAACCTACAGACTCAAAGCCTGTTAATGGAATTGCGTTACATACTCTAGGATCGTGAGCATCAAAGGTGATGATGTTATCAACGCCCATGGTAATTAATTCCTGAAGTGCCATAGCACAGTCTAAGGACTCACGTCCTGTCTTTCTATGCTGGCGGCTCTCATATAAGAATGGCATGATGACGCTAATTCTACGTGCGCGTCCACCAATTGCCGCGATTAATCTCTTTAAGTCAGAGTAGTGATCGTCTGGTGACATATGGTTAGGCTGACCACTTACTGTGTATGTGATGCTGTAGTTAGTGACATCACAGATAATGAAAATATCCATACCACGAACGGACTGTCCGATGGTTGCCTTAGCTTCGCCTGTTCCGAAACGAGGTGTCTTGGTTGGGATGAGGTAAGATTCCTTTACGTATCCGTTAAAGCTTAACTCGTCCTCATGATCATGATTTCTGGTTTCTCTCCAGCGCTTAAGGTATGCGTCTACCTTGATTCCGGACTCGAAGCCCTTCATAGAAATAATTCCAAGCTCGCCGACAGGTATGGTGTTAAGGTCGCGCTCGTCGTGCTGTTCCTGCTGCATATTAAACTGTTCCTCCTTGGTAAATAAAACCAGTTAATTATATATCCGTTATTGAACGACTCTAAGGTCGTTACCGACGAATTTCATTATATCATAGTTTTTCATGATTCGGGAAAGAATTCTTTCGGAATATCGCTCATTTAAGTCACTAATTCCAAGATTTGTGGAAATAATAACCGGCTTCTGTCTTAAAATCCTTTCGTTTATCAACATGAATAACTGAGATACTGTATAACTGTTGCTAACCTCAGTGCCTAAATCGTCTATTATCAGTAAATCTGCATTGAAGAGATTCTGATAGGCACCCTGAGATTCATCGCTTCTCTGATATGCGTAATCCTTGAACAGATCAAAGAGCTGGAAGGCGGTAAAGTATATTACAGAATGTCCGGAATCAAGAAGATCCTTGGCGATGCAGTTGGTCATAAAGGTCTTTCCCACACCTGTCTCTCCGAAGAAGAGAAGATTGTGGTATTCCTTATCGAAGCTGTCAACAAAGTTGTGACACTTGGAAAGGATGGAAAGCATGTTGGCCCTTGGACTTTTGCCAACAGATGGGTCTTCTGTATCATCTGCGAATCTGTAAATATCAAAGGTGTTAAAATTCTCGTTAACTAAAGCTCTGCTTAAATTGCTCTGGCGATACACAAGGTTTAAGGCAGCCTGGGTAAAGCAGTGGCACTTTCGTCCGTTTATATAGCCAGTATCCTTGCAATCGTTACACTTGTATACCGGTTCGATATAATCTAAATCGTAGCCAAGAGAGGTGATTAGAGAATCTTTCTTACTGGATAGATCTTTGATTCCGCTCTTAAGCTCTGTTAAAGCAGCTGCGTCTCCAGACAAAAGCCGCTGGGCAGCCTTGATGGAAAGAGAAGCTATGGAGCTGTCAATATTCTTAATCTCTGGCTCCTTCTTGTAGAGCTCATCTGTATGTTCTAATACTCTGTGAATTGCTATGGACTGTTTTCTGTCATAGTCACGCTGGATTTCCGCGTACTGACTGTTAGTTAAGGACATTTTTAATCCTCCATTTTGCCTATAACTGACTTCTGTTTAAAAGCTGTTTCTCCAGCTGGTCGTAATCGTAGGATCGCTGGGCAAAATCAGTAAACTGGTTGTTGGAAACCTTGTTCTTGGCCTGAGTGTTGCAGGTCTTTTTTGCCACCTTCTTCTCGTGGGCGGCATCGATGGATGTGAGGTCTGATAATTCCTTCACACCTGCATTGTGCCAGTTGGTGAGAATGGCGTCGGTATATTCGAAGCTTGAGGTATGAGTGGCCATAATGGTTCTGGTGCAGGCTTCCTCAATAATGTCTAATGGGAAGGCATAATCCTCACTCCACTTTCTAATCATGGATGCCTCTAACTCCACAAGGTTTCTGCCCTTAATGCCAAGGGCCTTCATCACAGCGTAATGTGTACGGTTGTGGAGGTTAGTGTTCTTCTTGGCCTGGTCTACGGTGCGAATGCCAATCTCAGCCCAGGAGAGAGCTACCTTCTCCATGTAGTGAATAGAGGAGTGTCCTCTCTCTATACAGTATTCAACTAAATATTCAATTAAGTCTGATGAAAACTCTAAGGAATCATACCAGTAAAGGAAGGAGTTAAGCTCGGTCCTTGTGATTGGATGCTTAAGGAGTCCTTCTGCCACATAGAGGAGGGAGGAGATATCTTCCTTCTCGGCAAAATCGGCTAGCTGGTCTCTTGTGTAGGTGATAGCCTGATCGGTAGCCTTTACCTCTGGTTGAGTACCCTGGTTGACCTTAGGTGCAGGGGAGGTAGAACTTAGGCTTAAGCTCTCTGTCCTTCTTCCGCCCCCAGGAGGGGTGTTGCCCAAAGTAGATGAATTAAGAATTACCACTCCGGACAACGATTTATTTTCATCATACGCTAGTTGCATAAGTCCTTCTCTTTCCCAGTAGAGAAGTGCTCTTAGAACATCCTTTTCGGTGTGCTCTAACATGTCGGCTATTTCTGTTACTGAGAAGTCCCTCTCATTAGAGGAAAGCATGCGTAACAGATACAGATATATTTTTACATACTCTCCATTTGCGGAAAGCATATAGTTATCAATAAATGAATTTGACACAGGGGTAACGCCCGAATAACCCTCGTGTTCCAATGAGATTTTACCCATGGAAGTCTCTCCTAACTTATCAAGTAAGAAGGATTATAGCATAGAGATTTTGAGATTAAAAGTGGATGAAAGGCCCTTGAAATGGTGGATGTAAAGGGGCTTATAAAAGGGGATTATGTGGATAAGTCCGGAAAAGCCTAATAAATGGCATAATAAAATCCACCGGGCTATTTGCCTTAAAGAGAGCCTTGTCCCGGTGGATAATGTGGATAAGTCTTAGCGAAGTATATTTTCGCCTATTTCTACAACGTTTCCGGCTCCCATAGTTATCAACAGGTCGCCGTGCATAGATTTTTCTAATAAAAATTTTTCAATAGCGGCAAATTCATCAAAATAATAACTTTCGACACCCTTTTTAATAAGAGCGTCGGTTAAATCCTGACCGCTGATTCCAAGATTGTCAGTCTCTCTTGCAGGGTAGATTTTGGCTATTACAACAAGGTCTGCTAAAGACAGGGCGTCAACGAAGTCGTTAAAGAGGGCCTTGGTCCTGGTGTAGGTGTGAGACTGGAATACGCAGACGATTCTCTTGTAACCAGCTGCTCTTGCAGCGGTGAGAGTGGTCTTTATTTCCGTTGGATGGTGGGCGTAGTCATCTAGAACTATTGCACCGTTAGGAAGTTCGCCCTTCTTCTCGAAGCGTCGCTTACTGCCAAGGCAGTGGGCAAGTCCCTCTAAAATGGCTTCCTTAGGGATGCCAAGGGTTATGCAAAGGGCTATGGCTGCCATTGCGTTTGATACGTTGTGCCTTCCTGGAAGGGCCAGTGTCACATCAAAGAGCATCTGGTCTTTGTGATATAGTGCAAAGGTTGGCAGGCCATCTTTGTAGGTGATTCCTTCTGCATGATATTCATAGTCCCCCTCAATACCGAAGGTGACTACCTTTTTGCCAAAGCCATCCAATAGAGCTGGAAGGTTTTCGATTTCGCCATTCACAATGAGGGCTCCCATGGAGGATGTATTGTCCATGTATTTTCTGAAGGAGGCCCTGATATCATCTAAATCCTTGAAGAAGTCTAAGTGGTCTTCTTCTATATTAAGTACCACTGAGTATCTAGGGTAAAATTCATGGAAGCTGTTAGTATATTCACAGGCCTCCGCCACGAAGTAGGGAGAGTGACCAATTCTTGTGTTAGTGTTAATGGAACGAAGAATGCCTCCGTTGCTTATGGTAGGGTCACTGTCTGCTGCAATGAGAATCTCGGAAATCATGGAGGTGGTTGTGGTTTTGCCATGGGTACCTGCCACTGAAATGGAAGATTCATACTGAGCCATAATCTGACCAAGTAAAACCGCACGATTCATCATGGGAAGCTTCCTTGAAAGGCACTCCTGATACTCCGGATTGTCAGGATGGATGGCAGCAGTGTAGACAACGAGATCTATGTCATCAGTGATGTTCTCTGCCTTCTGACCATAGTAAATTTTAGCGCCAAGGGCTTCTAACTGATCTGTGTATTCGGAAGGATTTCTGTCGGAGCCAGATATTTTGTGTCCTTTATCCATTAAAATCATGGCAAGACCACTCATGGACACTCCGCCTATGCCCATAAAATACACATGTTTATATTCATAAATAGGTTTTAAACTCTGCATTTTGTCACCTCTACTATTCTGCTACTTAATTATAACTGTTAATTAAGAAAAGACAATGAATGAAAATAGCAATAGATACAATTTTTTTTTGATATTTTTGCCAAAATGACTGAAAATAGAAAAGATTATATTCAGTTTACCATTATTTATGTACGAAAAAGCCAATTCGTGCTATAATTACGGCATAAATTGAGGGGGTGTTCCACATGATTGAAAAAGAAGCAATTGCTATGCTTTTGGCCGGTGGACAAGGCAGTAGATTAGGCGTTTTAACCCAGGATATGGCCAAGCCTGCAGTACCATTTGGAGGCAAATACAGAATCATTGATTTTCCTCTTTCTAATTGCGTTAATTCAGGAATTGACACAGTTGGTGTTCTAACCCAGTATCAGCCACTTGAGTTAAATGCTCATATTGGCATTGGTATTCCATGGGATTTAGATGTAAACGACGGTGGAGTTACAGTGCTTCCACCTTATGAGAAGAGCGGAGACACATCCTGGTACACAGGAACAGCCAACGCTATATTCCAGAATCTGGCATATATGGAGAGCTATCATCCAAAGTACGTGGTAATTCTTTCTGGAGACCATATTTACAAGATGGACTATGCCAAGATGATTTCCTTCCATAAGAGTCATGGCGCAGCCATCACAATGGCTACCATGCCAGTTCCTATTGAGGAGGCAAGCAGATTCGGAATCTGTATCACCAATGAAGAGGGACGTATCACAGATTTCGAGGAGAAGCCTAAGGAGCCAAGATCCAATCTGGCATCCATGGGTATTTATGTATTTAGCTGGGAGGTTCTTAAGGAGGCTCTTGTAACTCTTAAGGATCAGCCAGGATGCGACTTTGGTAAGCACATTATTCCATATATTCACGGCAAGGATCTTCCAATTTTTGCCTATGAATTCAAAGGCTACTGGAAGGATGTCGGAACTCTCGGCTCCTACTGGGAAGCAAATATGGAGCTTATTGATATAGTTCCAGAGTTTAATCTCTATGAGGAGTTCTGGAAGACCTACACTAAGACTGACCGCATTGAGCCAACATACTATGGTGGAGAATCATCCGTATCAAGATGTATTATCGGCGAGGGTGCCAGCATAGAGGGCGAGGTTGCAAACTCAGTTTTAGGACCTGGCGTTGTTGTAGAAAAGGGTGCTGTAGTTAGGGATTCCATTATTATGGCTAATTCGACCGTAAAGGCTGGAGCTGAGGTTTACAAGACCATAGCTGCAGAGAACTGTGTAATTGGCAGAGACTGTAAGGTTGGCATTGGCGAGGAGGCTCCTAATGAATTAAACGAGGCAGTATATGGATTCGGATTAGTTACCATTGGTAAGGGCTCCGTAATTCCAGATGGTAAGATAATAGGCAAAAATACCGCTATTGCAGGTGTCACCACCGAGACAGATTATGTTGATAACGTCTTAAAGAGCGGAGGATATATCGTAAAGGCAGGTGAGACAAAGTAATGAAAGCAGTAGGTATTGTATTAGCCGGTGGTTCATCTATCGGATTAAAGGAATTAGTTGCTAAGCGTGCTGGAGCCGCTATGCCAATGATGGCAGGATATCGCTCCATCGATTTTGCCTTGTCCAACCTGACTAACTGTGGTGTCAAGACAGTGGCTGTGTTAACCCAGTATAATGCCCGTTCTCTGAATGAGCACTTAAATTCCAGCAAGTGGTGGAATTTCGGACGTAAGAACGGTGGTCTCTACACATTCTCACCAACTATCACCAACGATAACAACTGGTGGTACAGAGGAACTGCAGATTCCATCTATCAGAATCTTGAGTTCCTTAAGCACAGACATGAGCCATACGTATTCGTATATCCAGGCGAGTGCATCTGCAAGGTGGACTTAAATGCCATGATTGAGTTCCATGAGAAGAAGGGTGCAGACCTTACAATCGCAGTTCAGCGCATGGACGATGATGAAGAGATTAAGCGCTTTGGAGTAGTGGAGATGGATTCCGAAATGAGAATTCACCAGTTCTCAGAGAAGCCAATGAAGGCTTCCTCCAACATTGCATCCATGGGTATTTATCTCATTCGCCGTAGAGCTTTAATCGAGCTTATGGAGCGGGCTCATGAGGAGCAGAGATATGATCTGGTTAACGACATTCTTATCAGATATAAGGATGTTAAGAAGATATATGGATTTAACTATGAGGGCTACTGGTCCAACATCAACACTGTTAAATCCTACTACAAGACCAATATGGACTTCTTAAAGAAGGAAGTAAGAGATGTCTTCTACAAGGATCCTGCAGTGAGAACCAAGGTTGATGATCTTCCATCAGCTAAGCTTAACGAGGGTTCCGAAATTAAGAATTCCTTAGTTGGTTCCGGATGTATTGTGAATGGTAAGGTTGAGGATTCAGTGGTATTTAAGCAGGCCTTTATCGGAAGAGGTGCGGTTATTAAGAATTCTCTTATCTTAAACGGAGCATACATTGACGAGGGTGCTTATATTGAGAACTGTATCGTAGAATGCAGAGAGCATATTAAAAAGGACTCTGTATTCACAGGCAGTGTGGATGAGCCATTGATCGTATATAAACAGGGCAAAAGATATGAGTTCGATGGTGATTTGCCAGAGTAAGCTTTAGCCTATATAATAGAATAAATAGTTACTATAGGGGGGCATCTTTTGATGGCCTCCCTTAATGTATGTTGTTGAAAGGAATATTATGTATTTAATTGTAGGCCTGGGAAATCCGGGAAGAAAATATGAAAACACCAGACATAACGCGGGCTTCATGGCTATTGACGCCCTTGCAGAAAAGTTCGGAATAAGCGTTAAGGAGAACAAGTATAAAGCCTTAATAGGTTCTGGCGCAATCGAGGGCCAGAAGGTGATTCTCTGTAAACCCCAGACCTATATGAATTTGTCGGGAGAGGCTGTTGGGGAGCTTGCGCACTTCTACAAGTTAGACCCGGACATGGACATAATTGTAATGTTTGACGATATTTCCCTGGACCCTGGCTATATCAGAATCAGGGAAAAGGGGTCCGCTGGTGGCCATAATGGAATAAAGAGCCTGATCCAGCATCTTGGCACGGAGAGTTTCTCCAGAATCAAAATTGGTGTGGGCAAAAAGCCTGATGGCTGGGACCTTGCGGACTATGTTTTAGGCCAGTTCTCCAAGGAGGACTTAGGGGAGATAGATGAGGCACTAAAGGACGTTATTGACAGCCTTGTGCTGATGATTAAAGACGAAACCAAGGAAGCAATGAACAGGTACAACGGAAAGAAGAAGAAGGATGGAACTATTTCATAATCCCCTGTTAAATTCGGGGCTATATGAACAGGCGAAAAAGACAGAGGGACAGGGTCGCGGAACACTACAGTTAAGCGGCCTTATTGATGGTGCCAAAGCCTACCTTGTATCCGCTTTTGCCTCCGCCTGCCCTAAGGTGATAGTTACCTACACTGAAAAGAGAGCCAGGGAATTCATGGAGGATATGAAGTTATATAACAGAAATGCTGTGTATTATCCTGCCAGAGACGTTCTCTTCTATCAGGCGGACATTAGGGGAAATCTCTTGTCCAAAGAGAGACTGTCGGTGCTAAAGGAGCTAAATGAAGACCCTGATATCACTGTTGTAACCACCTTTGACGCCTTTATGGACAGGCAGATTAAACCAGAGATTCTCTATTCTTCCATGATAACCATAAAGGTCGGAGAAAGCTTTGCACCCGGGAAGATTGTTAAGGCCCTGGTGGAGATGGGATATGAGAAGAAGTATCAGGTGGAAAGCCCTGGAGAGTTCGCAAGCAGGGGAGGAATCCTAGACATTTTCCCACTCTCAGAGGATGCTCCAATCAGAATAGAATTCTGGGATGAGGAAATTGACACCATAAGAACCTTTGACGTGGAGAGCCAGAGGTCCATAGAGAATATAGAAGAAATCACCCTCTACCCAGCCACAGAGCTTGTTCTTAGTAAAGACCAGCTTGAGAAGGGGCTTGAGGCTATTGCCCTGGAGGGGGAAAAGGTATCTGATGCCCTTTACAAGGAGATGAAGACTGAGGCTGCCTTCAGGGTTAAGTCCCTTGTTTCTGAGGTTAGTGAGGGCATGAGAAATGGAACGGATCTTGCCCTGGGAGAAAGCTTCCTTCCATACTTCTACAAGGAGGAGGCAAGCTTCCTTGATTACATTAAAAGAGTTGGAGGCAAAATCTTCTTAGACGAGCCGGTCCGTGCCATAGAGTCAGGAAGAGGCATCGAGGCAGAGTTTACTGAGTCCATGAAGAGCCGACTGGAGAAGGGCTATGTCCTGTCTGGCCAGACCAAGGTTTTATATTCAACGGACCAGGTCATGGCAGGCTTTAAGAATTATGGAGTCGTTTATCTGTCAACTCTTGATGCCAAGGTGGCGGGCTATCCTGCCACAGATTCCATTTCCATGACAGTCAGGGGAATCTCTGCCTACAATAAGAGCTTTGAGCTCTTGACTAAGGATTTAAAGAATTACAAAAACAAAAAATACAGGGTTCTTCTTATTTCTGGTTCAGAGCTTAGGGCAAAAAGACTTGCTGATGACCTGAATAATGAGGGCGTAAGTGCTGTCTACACTGATGACAGACACAGGGTAATTAAGGAAGGCGAGATTGTCGTGTTCCACGGAAAGGTAAGGCGTGGATTTGATTTCCCTAATCTTAATTTTGCCCTTATATCAGAGAGCGATATTTTCGGCGAAGAGAAAAAGAAGAAAAAGAAGATAAATCATTATGAGGGAGACAAAATCAGAGATTTTGCCGAGCTCAAAATAGGTGACTATGTGGTACATGAAAACCATGGTCTCGGTATCTACAGGGGTATCGAGAAGGTGGAGGTTGAAAAGGTCACCAAGGATTATTTAAAGGTTGAATACGACAAGGGCGGGGTTCTCTACGTCCAGGCTAATAACTTAGAGCAGCTTCAGAAGTATGCCGGTGGCGGTGAAGGCAAAAAGGTTAAGCTCAACAAGCTTGGCAGCCAGGAGTGGAACAAAACCAAGAGCAGGGTTAGAAGCGCAGTAAAGGACATTGCCAAGGATTTAGTGGAACTATATGCCACAAGAGAAGCTATTAAGGGTTTTGCCTACTCCAAGGATACGGTGTGGCAGAGAGAGTTTGAGGAACTCTTCCCATTTACTGAAACTGAGGACCAGGAGCTGGCCATTGAGGCTACCAAGAGGGACATGGAGTCTGATAAGGCCATGGACCGACTAATCTGTGGGGATGTGGGCTTCGGCAAAACGGAGATTGCAATCCGAGCTGCCTTTAAGGCGGTTCAGGACTCAAAACAGGTTGCTTATCTGGTGCCTACAACAATTTTGGCTGAGCAGCACTACAATACCTTCAGGGAGAGAATGAAGGACTATCCCGTGAGGGTGGATTTGCTATGTCGATTTTCGACACCAGCCCAGCAGAAAAAAACTATTGCTGACCTTAAGAAGGGAGAGGTGGATATTGTTATTGGTACCCACAGACTTCTTTCAAAGGACGTTGATTATAAGAATCTTGGACTCCTTATTATAGATGAGGAGCAGCGCTTTGGTGTAAGCCACAAGGAGAAGATTAAACAGTTAAAGAATCAGATAGATGTATTAACACTTACGGCGACACCTATTCCAAGAACCCTTCACATGAGTCTTGTGGGCATCAGGGATATGAGCGTTTTAGAGCAGGCCCCTGTGGACAGGCTGCCAATTCAGACCTATGTACTTCATTTGAATATTTATCAAACGCCATATCATTCCAATCAGACATTATCGTATCAATTGAATCCTCAAGCCCATAATATTGCTTAAAAAGAACTGCTGTCTCATAAAATGATTTTCCACCAATCCTTTCCTGAAGTCCC
>JAZQNS010000090.1:0-25823 GCA_045627425.1 Lachnospiraceae bacterium
AGTCGCCCTGGTTCTTTGCATAAAGGGTCTCAGGGATGAGGATGCCTTCAAGGTCTTCCCACTTATTGGAACTATAGTAGGAGGCGTTGGGGGTTTAAGCTATATTGGCATATATGTTTTAGGTATTTTGTATTAGGGAAATAAAGGGAAAAGAAAGGTAGAACATTATGAAGTACAGAGATTTATGGAAAGAAGAAAATGAACTGGTTATAGAACGTCATGAACTGGTTAGGGACAGAATCGCTGAGATTTCAAAGGAGCCAGGAGTAAAGGCACCATTTGAGGACTATTTTAAGCAGACAGCAAGCCATATCTTAAAGCTTGAGGATTATTACAGCATTGTTGAGTCCGGTAAGCTTAGAAGCATGAGCATGGAAGAGCTTAAGGCTTTAAATGCAAAGATGATGGATGAGTTTAGCGAAGAGAACTATGAGAAGAGCTATGCTAACCCACAGTATGCAGTTAAGACCATGGGATCCATGGGTCTTTATTTAAGCCATGTATATTATCAGTTTGTAATGCTGAATAAGGGAGCAATTCTTGGACAGTTAGTATTACTTACAGTATTTGAAGAACTTTATGTTGAGATTTACACAAGATTCGAAGAGGGAGACATCGAGGAAGCCGAGTTAAAGAAGATTATTCATGACTTCCACCATGACTACACAGACTTAATGAGCATGGGAAGAATCACAGAGATGTATAACCCAGATCTTGATTACTATAAGGACATTGTAGATAACCAGGATCTCACAGATTTAAGATACCTCTATTACTACGGTGTAAATGTTACTGAGAATGAGATTAAGACAGCAGAGTTTATTAACAGCCTTCCTGAGGAAGACGTTAAGGCTATGGCCAAGACCTACGTTGATGGCTTCCTTATCGGTTACAAGAACATGGGCAAGGACATTTCCAAGAAGGGCTATGTTCGTTTAATCTATGCTCTCGGTTTCGAGAAGATGATGAGATATGCAAGAGAGCTTTTCAAGGAGGTGGGTATTGAAGGAAATATCACACCATACGATCTCTTCACAACCTCTGTTAACCGTCAGATGGGCTACGACCACAGAGAGGATCAGGCTTTATTCTTAGACAAGGCATACATGGAGAGAGCCTTAGAGACAGACAGAGATGGATGGGAGGCTAACAAGGTCTTCGCCAATAAGTTTGCAGGACCAGCAGTTATTGAGACTTTCGGTGAAAAAGAATTCGATCCAGTAAATAAGGAAGAGGCTGCAAGCTTCACTAAGGAGCAGAGAGCAATTCGTGTTCAGCTTCAGTCTGCAGCAGCAGAGCTTACTGCCAAGTATGTTATCCCAGAGGAGAGAAGCTTCACTATTATCGCTTATCCAATTCCAGAGATTGGACCTAAGTTCAAGGAGATTTTCGCAGAGACTGTTAAGGTTAACACCCTTGACTACAAGCTCTATCAGGAAATGCAGCAGAAGATCATCGATGTGTTAGACCAGGCAGACTATGTAACAGTAAAGGGTCTTAACAATAACCGTACAGACCTTACAATCAAGGTGAAGAAGCTTGAGAATCCTGAGAAGGAATCCGCTTTTGAGAACTGCGTTGCAGATGTAAACATCCCAGTTGGTGAGGTATTTACTTCCCCAGTATTAAAGGGAACAAATGGTTTACTTCACGTGACAGAGGTTTATTTAAACGGCCTGAAGGTTAAGGAATTAGAGGTTGAATTAACCGATGGAATGATTACAAGATATGACTGCAAGAACTTCGAGGATCCTGCAGAAAACAAGAAATATATGGACAACCTTGTTATGTTCCAGCACGACACTCTTCCAATTGGAGAGTTCGCTATCGGAACTAACACAGTTGCTTACAAGATGGGAATTGACTATGACATTCAGGCTATGCTTCCAATCTTAATTGCAGAGAAGACTGGCCCTCATTTTGCCATGGGAGATACCTGCTACTCAAGATCTGAGGACACTAAGGTGTATAACCCAGACGGCAAGGAAATCGTTGCAAGAGACAATGAGGTTTCCATCTTAAGAAAGGAAGATTCCAGCAAGGCATACTTTAACTGCCACACTGATATCACCATTCCTTACAACGAGTTAGACACTATTACAGTTCACAAGTACGACGGCTCCACAGAGGATATTATCAGAGGCGGACGCTTCGTAGTTCCAGGAACTGAAGAATTAAACAAGCCACTCGACGAGATGGATAAATAACGGAGGACAAAATGGCACTGGTAAGTATTATTATGGGAAGTGACTCTGACCTTGCAGTAATGAGCAAGGCTGCCAAGGTTTTAGAGGATTTCAATGTTGAGTATGAAATGAGAATTATTTCTGCTCACCGTCAGCCTGACGAGCTCTTTAACTACATGAAGGAGGCTGATGAGAAGGGAATTAAGGTTATTATTGCAGGTGCAGGAAAGGCAGCGGCACTGCCAGGTATGTGTGCGGCTTTATGCCAGATTCCAGTAATTGGAATTCCAATGAAGACCTCAGATTTAGGCGGAGTTGACTCCATGTATTCAATAGTCCAGATGCCTACAGGTGTTCCTGTTGCAACCGTTGCAATTAATGGCGCTGCTAACGCAGGCTTACTTGCTTTAAAGATTCTTGGTACATCCGATGAGACCATTAAGAACAGACTTAACGGATATGCCCTGAGACAGAAGCATGATATAGAGGAAAAGAACGCTAAGTTACAGAAGCTAGGCTATGAGGCCTATTTAAATCAGGATTAATAGGAGGTTACCCATGGATTACAAGTCATCCGGAGTAGATATTGAAGCAGGATATGCTTCCGTAGAGTTAATGAAGGAGCATGTTAAGAAAACCATGCGCGAGGAGGTTTTAGGCGGCTTAGGAGGATTCTCCGGCGCTTTCTCCTTAAAGAAGATTAAGGAAATGGAGGATCCAGTCCTTCTTTCCGGTACAGATGGCTGCGGAACCAAGGTTAAGCTTGCCTTCGTAATGGACAAGCATGACACTATCGGTATTGACGCAGTTGCAATGTGTGTTAATGACATTGCCTGTGCAGGTGGAGAGCCATTATTCTTCTTAGACTACATTGCATGTGGTAAGAACTATCCTGAGAAGATTGCAACCATCGTTAAGGGCGTTGCTGAGGGCTGCATCCAGTCTGAGTGCGCATTAGTTGGCGGTGAGACTGCTGAGCACCCAGGCCTTATGCCTGAGAACGATTATGATTTAGCTGGCTTTGCAGTTGGTGTATGTGACAGAAAGGACCTTATTACAGGTGACAAGCTTAAGGATGGAGACGTGCTTATAGGTATGGCTTCCTCCGGTGTTCACTCAAACGGCTTCTCCCTTGTAAGAAAGGTATTTGATATGACAGAAGAGTCCTTAAATACCTACTATGACGAGTTAGGCAAAACTTTAGGCGAGGCTTTAATCGCTCCAACAAGAATCTATGTTAAGGCTCTTAAGTCCATTAAGAATGCAGGAGTGGTAGTTAAGGCCTGCAGCCATATTACAGGTGGCGGTTTCTATGAGAATATTCCTCGTATGCTTCCAGACAACATGCATGCAGTTGTTGAGAAGAACAGCTATGAGGTCCCAGCAATCTTTAAGCTCCTTCAGAAGACAGGAGACATCGCTGAGGAAATGATGTATAACACCTACAATATGGGTCTTGGTATGATTATTGCTGTAGATCCAGAGGACGTTGACAAGACAATGGAGGCTATCAGAAAGACTGGAGATACTCCATATGTAGTTGGACATATTGAGGCAAGAGAGAAGGGCGTAACCTTATGCTAAGAATAGCGGTACTTGTTTCAGGCGGAGGAACCAACCTCCAGGCTATTATTGATAAGGTTTCTTCCGGTGAGATTAGAAATACGGAGATTGCCTTAGTTATCAGTAACAATGCCAAGGCCTATGCCTTAGAGAGAGCTAAGAATGCGGGAATTCCTGCAGTCTGTATTAGCCCTAAGGCCTATGAAAACAGAGGACTCTTTGAGGAGGCCCTCTTAGAGGAACTGGTTAAAAACGACATTGATCTTATTGTGCTGGCAGGCTTCCTTGTGAAGATTCCTGAGGCCATGGTTAAGGCCTTCCCACATAAGATTATCAATATTCATCCATCCCTTATCCCTTCCTTCTGCGGAGTAGGCTACTATGGACTTCATGTTCATGAGGCTGCCCTTGAGAAGGGAGTTAAGGTCACCGGTGCCACAGTGCACTTCGTGGACGAGGGTATGGATACAGGCAAAATCATCCTGCAGAAGGCAGTGAATGTCCTTCCTGACGACACTCCGGAGATCCTTCAGAGAAGGGTTATGGAGGAAGCTGAATGGGAGCTTTTGCCTAGGGCTATTGACATGATAGCTAATGGAGAGATTTAACTCATAAGGAGTAAGAAATGAAAGTATTAATCGTAGGCAGCGGCGGCAGAGAGCATGCCATTGCCATGAGTGTGGCTAAGTCCCCTAAGGTGGACAAGATTTACTGCGCGCCAGGAAATGCAGGTATCGGAGAAATTGCAGAGTTAGTTCCAATCAAGGCTATGGATTTTCAGGGTCTTGTAGATTTTGCCAGGGAGAAGGAGATTGACTTCACCATTATCGGTATGGATGATCCGCTGGTCGGTGGCGTGGTTGACGAATTTGAGAAGGCAGGACTCAAGGTTTTCGGACCTAGAAAGAATGCGGCAATCTTAGAAGGTTCCAAGGCATTCTCCAAGGACCTTATGAAGAAATACAATATTCCTACTGCAGGCTATGAGAATTTCGATAATGCAGAGGATGCCTTAAAGTACTTAGAGACAGCCAAGATGCCAATAGTATTAAAGGCTGACGGACTTGCTCTTGGAAAGGGAGTTCTTATCTGTAACACCCTCGAGGAGGCAAAAGAAGGCGTTAAGGAAATCATGCTAGACCAGAAGTTTGGAACTGCTGGAAATACCATGGTTGTTGAAGAGTTTATGACAGGCCGTGAGGTGTCAGTTCTCACATACTGCGATGGAAAGACCATCAAGGCCATGACATCTGCCCAGGACCACAAGAGAGCCATGGACGGAGATAAGGGCTTAAACACAGGCGGTATGGGAACCTTCTCACCTAGCCCATTCTACACTAAAGAGGTTGACAGATTCTGCCAGGACCATATATTTAAGGCTACAGTTGATGCCATGAGAGCAGAGGGCAGAGAGTTCAAAGGAATTATCTTCTTCGGACTTATGCTGACAGAGGAGGGTCCTAAGGTATTAGAGTATAATGCCAGATTCGGCGACCCTGAGGCACAGGTTGTATTACCTCGTATGAAGAACGACATTATCGAGGTTATGGAGGCTTGTGTAGATGGCACTTTAGACAAGGTTGATTTAGTCTTCGAGGACAATGCGGCTGTATGCGTAATTCTGGCTTCTGATGGATATCCAGTATCTTATGAGAAGGGCTATGAGATTAGCGGATTAGATAAGTTCGACAACGAGGAGTATTACTGTTTCCATGCAGGAACAGCCCTTAAGGATGGCCATTTTGTCACAAACGGAGGCAGAGTTCTTGGCATCACAGCTAAGGGTGCTGACTTAAAGACAGCCCGCGAGAATGCCTATAAGGCAACAGAGTGGGTAAGCTTTGATAACAAGTATATGCGTCATGATATTGGAAAGGCAATTGACGAGGCATAGATAGAAAAGCAGTTAGAAATACTGAGATCCTGTTATATATGGCAGGGTCTCTTTTTTGTGAAAAAGGGGAAAAGGCAAGGGCCATAAGCCATTAAAAGCCTTGAAAACTCTGTAATTATTCGGTAAGATAAGGATAACGATTTTAAATTAGTTTTGTAACATTTTTTGCTTGTTGAAAGAGAGGAAATGTTATGAAACAGCATATTTTTTTGTTAGTTTTTTTACTTATGCTTACAGGCTGTAAACAGGGTAAGGAGTTAATACCAGAGGATAGTTACGAGTTCGACACAGAGTTTACAGAGGATGAAAAAGAAAGTATAACCACCATCTATGCCGAAATCGATGGCGCCGTGCTTAATCCCGGAGTCTACGAGTTAGAGGAAGGAAGCCGGGTATTTAACCTGATAGACATGGCAGGTGGCTTTGCTGAAAATGCGGATTCAAGGTCAGTAAAGCAGGCGGAGCGGGTATTAGACGGAGAGACTATTTACGTCTACAATGTTGACGAATATGAGGAGATGCTTCTTCTGGGAATTGGTGACAACTACCATGGCAATAGTTCTAACAGTGGTCTTATTAACTTAAACACCGCCAGCAAGGAGGAACTGATGACCCTTACTGGCATAGGCGAAAGCAGGGCCTTAAGCATAATCAGTTACAGAGAACAATATGGTGGTTTTGCCTCGACAGAGGATATTATGAAGGTGGCTGGAATAGGCCAGGGCACCTATGAGAAGATAAAGGATAGTATAACGGTTTAGGAGATTAACATGGCAAGAAGAGTGCTGGTGGTTGATGACGAGAAGCTCATAGTTAAGGGAATTAAGTTCTCCCTTGAGCAGGATGACATGCAGGTTGACTGCGCATATGATGGAGAGGAGGCCTTGAACAAGGCAAAAGAAAATACTTACGACATGATACTCCTTGATATCATGCTTCCTAAGATGAGCGGTTTCGAGGTATGCCAGGCCATCAGAGAGTTCTCAGATATGCCTATTATTATGCTCACAGCCAAGGGTGATGATATGGACAAGATTCTAGGTCTTGAGTATGGAGCTGACGACTATATCACCAAGCCCTTTAACATCCTTGAGGTTAAGGCCAGAATTAAGGCAATTCTTCGACGTTCACAGAAGGCTGAACCTGTGGAGGAAGCCGGAGAGGTTCTTATATCAGGAGATTTAAGATTAGACTGTGATTCAAGACAGCTATACATATTAGATAAGGCAGTTAATTTAACAGCCAAGGAATTCGACCTTTTAGAATTATTGCTTAGACACCCTAACAGAGTCTACAGCCGAGAGAAACTTCTGTCTCTTGTGTGGGGCAATGAATACAAGGGTGACGAGAGAACAGTTGATGTTCATGTTCGTAGACTTAGAGAGAAGATTGAGCCTAATCCAAACGAGCCAAAGTATGTACATACCAAGTGGGGAGTAGGTTATTATTATCAGGAATAGTAGAGATATATGTCCAGTTTTAAGAAGAAACTACTTAAAATAAACAGTATAAGATTCCACACTTTTTTATTCTTATTCCTAGTGGGAATTCTGCCTCTGCTGGTAAGCAGGTACGCTGTATTTAAGACCTTCGAAGAGAGGGAGGTCAGCATGCGAACCATTGAAATTACCAGCCAGAGCAAGCTCCTTGCAACGGAGATTTCCAGTACGGGATATCTTTTTGGCAACCCTTCTGAGGGAGTAGACGCCAAGATTTCCATGTTATCAAACATCTATGACGGACGTGTAATGATTATAGATCAGAACTATAAGATCATTGCCGATACCTTCAATATGGACAAGGGCAAAACCATCACCAGCAAGGCGGTGGTTACATCTTTTGCCGGAAATGTCAATTCAAGTTATGATGCATCCTTAGGATATATTGAGTTAACCATGCCAGTTAAGGACCTTGAAAACAAGTCGGTAATTGGTGTTCTGGTTATATCCGTGTCATCAGATTCCATTGTGGTGAACAGAACCTATTACAATGGTCAGTATGATATTCTGATGCTTTTTCTTACAGTTGTTATCTTCATTGCTGCAGTGGCATTCTCAGCACTGCTTACCAATCCATTAAGACGTCTTATTAAGGCCTTAAAGGAAAGGCATGAGGGCATTGAGGAGGAGGACCTTGTGGGAACCGGCACTACGGAGACAGAGGAAATAGCTGAGGAGATTAACAAGGTTTTAAATGACTATAGAACCCTTGACCAGTCCAGACAGGAATTCGTATCCAACGTGTCCCACGAGCTTAAGACTCCAATTACTTCCATAAAGGTGCTGGCAGATTCTCTGGTAGCCATGGGAGATGTGCCAATTGAACTGTATCAGGAGTTTATGACAGATATTACAGCAGAAATTGACAGGGAGAGTCAGATAATTTCGGACCTTCTCTCTTTAGTTAAGATGGACAAGTCTGCGGCATCACTAAACATTGAGGAGGTCAGTGTAAATGACCTTCTTTCCACAGTGCTAAAGAGACTGACACCTATTGCGGATAAGGCATCAGTGTCACTGGTTTTAGAGAGCTTCAGACCTGTTAACGCAGAAATTGACCAGGTCAAGATTATGCAGAGCTTCACCAACCTGGTGGAAAATGGTATCAAGTATAACAAGCCAGAGGGGGGAACCGTTAAGGTTACCTTGAATGCGGACCACCAGTATTTTTATGTAACTGTTGAGGATACAGGAATTGGTATCCCCGAGGATTCAGTGGATCACATATTTGAGAGATTTTACAGAGTTGACAAATCCCACTCAAGAGAAATTGGCGGTACTGGTTTAGGTCTTGCCATAACAAGAAGATCCATCCTTCTTCACAGGGGAGCTATCAAGGTTCACAGTGAGCTTGATGTGGGAACAACCTTCAGCGTTCGTATACCACTTAAGTACATAGCTTAGGAGACAGTATGAAGATATTAAAGAAGATTACAATAAACATTTTAATATTGTGCCTCATTCTTTCCATGGTCTCCTGCAGCGGAGAGAAGGAGACCACAGAGACTCTGTCCAAGTACCAGATATATATCTATTGCTTAAATAGTGAGGGAACTGAAATTCAGTCCTATATATACACACTTAAGTCAAGGGGAACTGAGGAAAGAGTTGCAGAGGTAATTAAGGCCTTCACCTCCATGCCAAAATCCATTGACCAGCAGGCTGCCTGGCCTGAGGGCTTAAGCCCAGTGGAAACAAGGTTAGAGCTTGATTACCTTAACGTTTATTTCAATGCCTTATATTCCGATATGTCCACCTCCAGAGAAGTGCTTTCAAGAGCGGCTTTTGTGAGAACCATGGTTCAGCTAGACGGTGTAGACTGTGTGAGCTTTTATGTGGAGGATGGACCACTTAAGGACTTGAGTGGAAACTATGTTGGTATTATGACTGCCGACACCTTTGTGGAGAATGTTGGACAGCAGATTAATGCAGTTGATACCCAGGAACTGACGCTATATTTTGCCTCTATTGACGGAAAGAGTCTGGTTCCTGTAACCAAGACTGTATATATAATGAACAATGTGACTGCTGAGAAGACTATTATAGAGCAGCTTATGCAGGGCTATGAGGATCTTAGGAACCCTATCCCTAATCAGGCGGTATTACTAAGTGTTTCTACCAACGAGGGAATATGCCTTGTAAACTTCGACGGAGGCTTCTTAGAGCAGGACTACACGGTATCGGAGGAAGTGGTGATTTATTCCATTGTCAATTCACTCTGTGAGCTCACCACTGTAAACAAGGTTCAGATTTCGGTAAATGGCGAGACTGACCTTGCCTACAGGGAGAATTATTCCCTGCAGGATCTTTACGAGAGAAACTTAGATTTAATAGAAACAGAAGAAGAATAGGAGGAAAATGCTTAGACGCCCTCTAATGTGGGTATTTCTAGTCCTCCTCCTTCTTGTTATCCTGGGAAAATATGGCATTCCCCTTTACTATCCCGTCTATCACTATGACAGAAAGGTGGATGCCACAGATGCCCTTCTTACAGAAGCTTCGGATAAGAAGTGGGAGGTCAGGGTAAGAGGAAGAATTACCCAGGTTAAGAGCCAGTCCTATGGCTACTTAATCACTATCTCAGGCTGTCAGCTGGAGTATGACAGCAATCTTAAGTCCATTTCGGACATAGTTCTCTATTTATATGATGAATATGATATTATGGCGGATCTCTACAGGGGGACCCTTATTTCCTGTGTGGGAAGAATAAAGCCCATGAGCCCTAATTTAAATGATGGTGGCTATAATGAGAAGGCCTACTATTATGGCTTAGGAGTAGCAGGCAAAATGTCAGACCCGGAGATTACAATCGAGAGACAGGGATCGGCCTGCTTTAGACTGCTAAGGGACCTTAAGGAGTCCATAAAGAATGTCTTTAAGTCAGCCCTAAACTATGAGAAGGCGGGAACCCTCTGCACCATGACTTTAGGAGACAGGGGTGAGATGATGTCATCTCTTAAGGATCTCTATGACAGTGCAGGCATGAGTCATTTGCTGTCTGTATCGGGACTCCATATGAGCTTGATAGGCATGCTGGTTTACAGGGCCCTCTTAAAGGCAAAAAAAGGAATCCGCTTCTCCATGATTGCGGCCATTATTATAAGCCTTCTTTATCTATTGTTAAGCGGAAGCCCTCTTTCTGCCATAAGGGCCATATCAATGTTTTTCCTGCTACTACTAGCGGAGTACACGGGAAGGAGCTATGACGGCTTTTCAGCCTTGGCGCTGTCGGGAATAATCCTCATAGTTTTAAAGCCCTATGCTGTATTTTCCGCAAGTTTCCAGTATTCCTTTACTGCGGTGGCAGCAGTATTTATGGTTAACGAGCTTGTAAATCATTATTATGTTAAGCTTCCTGTCATATACAGGTCTTTGCTTATGTCATTTGCTATATCACTTTTTTCGGCGGGGCTAACTGCCTATTATCAGTATAACTTTAAGACCTTAAGTTTCCTTGTGAATCTTATGGTTATTCCTCTTATGACACCCCTGATGCTGCTGGCTTTTCTGGGGGGAATAATTGGTCTAATACCCTTTATTGGACTGGCGCTGGCTAGGGTCCTGCTCTTTGTTCCGGGAGTGGTGTTAAGTGCCTATAAGCTGGTGGCTACTGGCTACAGTAGTATTCCTTTCACATCCTTTCTGACAGGTCATATAAGTATTCTTCGGCTAATATTTTTCTATGCAATTCTGCTTGTAACCTATGGAATTCTGATGATATTACCAAGTAACAAAATGGATAAAAGAAAGAGGATGTTGACTGGGATATTAACAATAACAATGGTAAATCTTGGCATAATTATTCTAATTAGCGGGAATATTAAATATTTTGACTATGTTACATTTCTTCATGTGGGGCAGGGGGATGGTATATATATGGAGTCGGAGAAGGGATATTCCTTTATGGTAGACGGGGGTTCTGTGACTATTGACAGCCTGGGAGATCAGGTTCTCCTGCCATACTTAAACTATCACAGGAGGAAGAAAATAGACCTCTGGTTTGTAAGCCATGCTGACACTGACCATTATTCAGGACTGATGGACCTGCTAAAGCTTGGCTACAGGGTGGACAGTCTCCTTTTTTCTGAAAATGTGGTGGAGGACGAAAATTATCTTGAACTAATTAAGCTTGCCAGGGAGAGGGGAGTAGCCATAAGGAAGCTTAAGGACGGCCAGAAAATAAAAACTGGAGGAATGGAAATTGAGGCTCTCGTTTTGCCTTATGAGGGGGAAGATAAAAACGATGCATCCCTGGTACTGCTTGTGACCCTGTCCAAGGAGAGAAGCATCCTGCTTGCGGGGGACATATCTGCGGAGGTGGAGCCCTTATTGATAGAGAGGTTAAAGGGTAAAGAGATAAGTGTATTTAAGGCTATACATCACGGCTCTAAATACTCAAATTCATCGGAGCTTTTAGAGGCTATTAAGCCGGAATATATAGTGGTCTCCTACGGAAAAAACAACCTTTATGGACATCCTGCTGAGGAATGTATGGTAAGAATGAGGGAGATCACCAGAAATATCTACAGACTTCCGAAAACAGGCCAGATTACTGTTACAAAAGATAGTATTGAATCTGGTTGTAAATAGGGCTTTTCAAGGATATAATGTCCTAGAAGACTAGTGATGAGGAGCATTCATGGCAAAAGTTAAGGTTGATCCCATCCTTTGCACCAGGGTTTTATCTGACCTTGAGAAGGAGGGAATAGTTAAAAGTGCATATTTGCTCTACGGAGAGGAACGCTATCTGCTCCTACAGAACAAGAGGCAGCTCTTTAACTACCTCGGTGTAGAGGATGACGACATGAATGTCAACTTCTATGATGACTCCAATGTAAATGTGGAAGAGATATTGTCCCAGGCGGTGACAGTGCCTTTTTTTGCAGACAGGAGAGTCATTGTGATAGAGGATGCCGGGCTATTTTCATCCGAGGGTGAGAGAGTGGCAGAATTCCTAAAGAATTGCCCTGAGACTACAGTTTTCGTATTTATAGAACAGAAGAAGCCTGACAAGAGAGGTGCTCTGTTTAAGGCAATTAAGTCAGTTGGCGTTGAGGTGGAATACCTGCACCAGACTGAGGCCACCCTGGCAAAATGGGTAGCTTCCAGGGTTAGAAAGGAAGGCAAGTCTATTTCCCCTTCAGTGATATCCTTCTTCTTAAGCCGAACAGGCAATGATTTAAGTCATGTAGAGCAGGAATTACTTAAGCTTGTATTCTATGTGGGAGATGAGGCGACCATTACTGTAGATGACATTAAGGCAGTAACAGGGGCTGAGGTGGAAGACCAGATTTTTGCCATGATTGAGGCAATTTCGAGAAAGGACCGGAAGAAGGCTCTGGCCCTATACAGGGACCTGGTATTGTTAAAAACTGCGCCAATAGTAATACTGTCATTAATTACCAGCGAGTTTGAGAAGATGCTTCTTGTTAAGTCTCTTCTCGGTCAGGGAAGAAGACCTCAGGAAATTGCGGCACTTACAGGCATAAACGAATTTTTTATCAAGAATCGTATAGCAATAATCAGTCAGTACTCCTACGAGGAGTTAAAGCGCTGCTTCGATCTCTCGGTGGAGACAGACGCATCCTTTAAGAGTGGACATATAGCTGACAGAGTGGCAGTTGAGGTCCTGCTTATGGAGCTTACAGAAAGCTAGAAAAAGTCTAAAAATATATTGACAATAAAGGGATTAGGGCTTATTATGAATAAGCATGTGTGCGTGGGTGCGTCCGTGTCAGCAATCTACGCAACGTAACAACTAGATTTCTTTAGGAAAGAGGTGGCAACATGGCAAACATTAAATCTGCAAAGAAGAGAATCCTTGTAACAAACAAGAGATATGAGAAGAATAAAGCAGCAAAGTCTAAGGTAAAGACCTACGTAAAGAAGGTTGAGGCTGCTGTTGCAGCTAACGATGCTGCAGCTGCACAGGCTGCATTAAAGGAGGCAATCTCCGTTATCGATAAGGCAACAAAGAAGGGTATCTATCACAAGAACACTTCTGCAAGAAAGGTTTCCAGACTTACTAAGGCTGTAAACAAGATTGCTTAATTAAATCGAATTTACTTTTAAGAGCTCGGTCCCGTCAACCGAGCTCTTTTTTCATGTCAAATTGCTATTTGACTTGTATAGATGTGTCTAATCTATTAAAAAATATAATAAGTCTCCCAATTACCTTTATTTTTTCAGCCAGTATGGTAAAATCTATCTTAGGTTTATTTGACCTAGAAAAAACAATCCGGTTCGAATCCGGAGCGGTATAGCCGTAAGAGAGGAGAAAAAATGAAAAAAAGAATTTTAAGTTTGACACTAGCACTTATTATGGTGGTAAGTCTTCTGCCAATGAATGCCAAGGCAGATGAGGTAGTTACTATTGACAGTGAGGGAGTTACTGTTGAAGCGTTATCTTCGGGAATGACAGTTACTCACTGGGACGGAAGCACCGAGACCGCCATGCTTTCAGTTGTTGTTACAGTTCCTTTTGGAACCACACAGTTTTTGTTAGATAATACTAATGGGTATGTAGTAGGTACTAATAAGTTCCTTTTTTATAACTACAGTAGTTTGAATGATAACGACTTCATTTCAGGGTATGACTTCGATTACCATGAAGGCGTTTCAAGTCAGGTTGTTGACTTAGATGCCAATGGAGATGGAGAGTATGATTATATATTGATTCAGACTCCATACGTAACAGATCCATCCGCAACATATGGTGAGAGCTCCAAGCTTTTTGCAGTTATCCAGTTCAAGTGCGCAGAGGAGCCAAAGGATCAGAAGATCACACTTGGCGCTAAGACATCTTCCTTAACCTTTAAGGCAGCTAACCTTAAGAAGAAGAAAGCAAGCGTTAGCTTAAAGGCTACTTCCTTAGGCGGAAACTTAACATACAAGGTTACTAAGGGAAGCAAGTATCTTACAGTTAGCAAGTCCGGAAAGGTTACCTTAAAGAAGGGTACACCAAAGGGAACTTACAAGGTTAAGATCACAGCAAGCAAGTCACTTTACTATAAGCAGGCAACAAAGACAGTAACCATCAAGGTTAAATAAATAAGAAACAAAAGCGGCGGCAATATTGCCGCCGCCTTATTATAAGGAGACCTATTATGAAGGAAGCTAAGATTATTGAACTAAAGGAATCCATTCTGGAGGATAATGATAAGGATGCGGATCTTTTAAGGGATGAGCTTAAGGTGGAGAAGACCTATCTAATTAACCTTATGTCAAGCCCGGGATCAGGTAAAACTTCAACCCTCTTAGCCTTAAGCAGACATTTTGCCGGAAGGATTAAGATGGGAGTCTTAGAGGCTGATATTGATTCTGATGTGGATGCCAATACCATGATTGAAAATGGTGTGCCTTCCATCCAGCTACATACTGGAGGAATGTGCCATTTAGATGCTGACATGACAAGGCAGGGAATCAGAGCCTTTGGAAGAGATGATCTTGATCTCCTGGTACTTGAGAACATCGGTAACCTTGTCTGCCCTGCAGAGTTCGACACTGGTGCCAACCTTAATATGACTATTCTTAGCGTTCCTGAGGGTGATGACAAAATTGCAAAATACCCTCTTATGTACCAGGTGTCAGACCTTCTCGTAATTAACAAGATTGATGCTTTGCCTGTTTTTGATTTCAAGAAAGAGAGAATCGAGGCAGATGCCAGGGCCATGAATCCAAATGTAAAGATTTTCTACATCTCAGCCAAGACCGGCCAGGGTGTAGATGAGCTTGCTGACTACATTGTAAGCAAGGTAAAGGAGGCATTCTAATGGAAGAAGTAAAGGTAATTACAATAAACGAGAGTGTCTTCGCTGACAACGATGCCACAGCTGATCAGATTAGAGAAGACTTAAAGAAGCAGGGGACTTTCTTTATCAACGTAATGTCAGGTCCGGGATCAGGCAAAACCACAACCCTTTCAGCCCTAATCAACCTTTTAAAGGCTGACTACACTATAGGTGAAATGGATGTTGATATTGAGACTTCATTAGATGCTCAGAAGGTTGCGGACCTTACGGGAGTTAAATCCCTTCAGATTCATAACGGAGGTCTCTGCCACATTGATGCAGACATGGTAAGCCGAGCTCTTATGGAGTATGACACCAAGGGCATGGATTTACTTATTCTTGAGAATATTGGAAATCTTGTGTGTCCAGCAGAGTTCGACACAGGAGCCCATAAGAATGTAATGCTTCTGTCTGTGCCAGAGGGAGATGATAAGCCACTTAAGTATCCTCTTATGTTTTCCCAGTGCGATTTAGTACTAATAAATAAGATTGATACCATGGACTTCTTCGACTTTGATATGGAGAAGGTAAGGGAAAGAATAAAAGCCCTGAACAAGGACGCAGTTATCCTTCCAATCTCCGCCAAGACTGGCGAGGGAATGGAGGAAGTGGTTAAGTGGGTTAAGGAAGAAATCTCTAAATTAAAATAATAAAGGCAATAATATAAGCTCTCCCTTTCGGGAGAGCTTTTTTTATATCTCTTTTATCATCTTATACAACTCATCCATTGTGTAGGCTATGCCGATGGCACCTGCACTTAACATTTCCTCATTGGAGCCGAAACCCCAGTCAACGCCAATAGTGTCTATGCCAAGAGCCTTAGCACCAACTACATCGTAGGAGGTGTCCCCCACCATAACCACGTCTTTTATCTCGCCGATTTTGCCTAGAAGGTAGGTGATTACTTCCTCCTTCTTGTCGCGGCTGGCATCCATCCTGGCACCTGCAATCTCGTCAAAATACTGGGAGAGTTCGAACTTGTCAAGTATCTCCACAGCGGTGCCTTCAGGCTTGGAGGTGGCTACGAAGTGGTGGCAGCCTTCATTCTTTAGCTTCTTTAAGAGGTCAGCGATGCCCTCGTAGGGCTTATTTTCGAACTTACCTACTACCAAGTAGCGGGAACGGAATTTGTCTACAGCCTTGCCGGCATCTTCCGCAGGAATTCCGTATTTAACGAAGGTATCTCTTAAAGGTGGTCCTATAAAATCAGTTAAGTCCTGACATTCGTAGCCAGTCTTACCGAAGAAATCCAGAGTCATTTTGGCACACTTGGTGATTCCCTCAGAGGAGTCTGTAAGGGTGCCGTCTAAATCCCAAAAAATATTTTTTGCCATAATAATCTCCTTTAGGCTAATTGTAGCATAAAAGTATCTTTCATGGTAGAATATTAAGGAATGTATTTAAAGGAGAAAACAGATGGCAGACCAGAGCAAAATACGCAATTTCTGTATTATTGCCCATATTGATCATGGCAAAAGTACCCTTGCGGACAGAATAATAGAGAAGACGGGAACCCTGACCGAGCGAGAAATGCAGGCCCAGGTTCTTGATAATATGGATTTAGAGAGAGAGCGTGGCATCACAATTAAGAGCCAGGCTGTTCGTATTGTATATAAGGCAAATGACGGCGAGGAGTATATCTTTAACCTCATTGACACCCCGGGACATGTGGATTTTAACTACGAGGTTTCAAGATCTTTAGCTGCCTGTGACGGTGCAATCCTTGTGGTTGACGCAGCTCAGGGTGTAGAGGCCCAGACTATGGCTAACGTATATCTTGCTTTAGACCATGACCTTGATGTAATGCCTGTAATTAACAAGATTGACCTTCCATCAGCAGACCCTGACAGGGTGGCAGAGGAGATTGAGGATATTATCGGTATCGAGGCTATGGATGCCCCACGAATTTCCGCTAAGACAGGACTTAATATTGAGGAAGTTTTAGAGAGAATAGTGACAGATATACCTGCACCTAAGGGAGATCCTAAGGCGCCACTTAAGGCCCTTATCTTCGATTCCCTCTATGATTCCTACAAGGGGGTTATCGTATTCTTCAGAGTGATGGACGGTACAGTTAAGGCCGGTACCAAGATTAAGATGATGGCGACGGGTGCAAGTGTCGATGTTGTTGAGGTTGGATACTTTGGCGCAGGACAGTTTATTCCATGCGACGAGCTTTCTGCAGGTATGGTTGGATATTTAACCGCATCCCTTAAGAATGTTAAGGATACACAGGTTGGCGATACCATCACAGAGGCTGACAGACCATGCCCTGAGGCATTGCCAGGTTACAAGAAGGTTAACCCAATGGTTTACTGTGGATTATATCCAGCAGATGCGGCAAAATATCAGGATTTAAGAGAGGCACTTGAGAAGCTTCAGCTAAACGATGCCTCCTTACAGTTTGAGCCAGAGACATCAATAGCTCTTGGCTTCGGATTCAGATGTGGTTTCTTAGGACTCCTTCACCTTGAGATTATTCAGGAGAGACTGGAGAGAGAGTATGACTTAGACCTGGTAACTACAGCGCCAGGCGTTATATACAAGGTTCACAAAACTGACGGCGAGGTAATAGAGCTTACCAACCCATCAAACCTTCCAGATGTCACAGCCATTGAATATATGGAGGAGCCAATTGTAAATGCAGAAATTATGGTTTCCGCTGAGTATATTGGTGCCATCATGGACCTCTGCCAGGAGAGACGTGGTAAATATATCTCCATGGACTATGTTGAGGAAACAAGAGCAATCATTAAATATGAGCTTCCATTAAACGAGATTATCTACGACTTCTTCGATGCGCTTAAGTCAAGATCAAGAGGCTACGCCTCTTTTGATTATGAGATTAAGGGCTACGAGGAGTCCAAGCTTGTTAAGCTTGATATTCTGGTTAACAAGGAAGAGGTGGATGCCTTATCCTTCATTGTCTTCGAGGGAACTGCCTACGAGCGAGGCAGAAAGATGTGCGAGAAACTTAAGGATGAGATTCCAAGACATCTTTTCGAGATTCCTATTCAGGCGCGTGTGGGTGGCAAGGTAATTGCCAGAGAGACAGTTCGCGCTATGCGTAAGGACGTGCTTGCCAAGTGCTACGGTGGTGATATTACCAGAAAGAGAAAGCTTCTCGACAAGCAGAAGGAAGGAAAGAAGAGAATGCGTCAGGTAGGTACCGTTGAGATTCCACAGGAAGCATTCATGAGTGTGCTTAAATTAGACGAGGACTAAAAATGACAGCAGAGATTTATATTCATATTCCATTTTGCCTAAAGAAGTGCGGATACTGCGACTTTCTTTCGGGACCACAGGATGAGGAAACAAGGGGAATTTATGTCTCAAGGCTGGTTAAAGAGATTAAAGAAAGTCAGTGGGCTACAGAGGTTACATCTGTACCCACTGTTTTTATTGGAGGCGGAACACCAAGCATTCTTAAGGAGGAGGAGCTTGCTTCCATAATGAAGGCTCTCTTCGAGACCTTCCCTATTGATAAGGATGCTGAGATAACCATGGAGTGTAATCCTGGAACCGTAACCGAAGGCAAAATTAAAGCCATAAGAGAACTTGGCGTAAACCGACTCTCCATAGGCCTTCAGTCTGCCAATGATGAGGAGCTTAAGATCCTTGGCAGAATTCACACATACCGGGATTTTCTTGACACATATAGCTATGCAAGAAAGGCTGGTTTTAGTAATATAAATGTGGACCTAATGAACTCCCTGCCATATCAGAAGGCGGAGGATTATCAGGAGACTTTGAATAAGATTATAGGGCTAAAGCCGGAACATATATCGGCTTACAGTCTAATTGTAGAAGAAGGTACTGATTTTTATGAGCTTTATGCTGAGGATGCGGAACTGAGAGAGGCTGGCGAAGAGCCTGAAATTCTTCCCTCTGAGGAGGAGGAGAGAAGGATGGACACCATGTCACATGACCTCTTAAGTGAAGCTGGATATGAGAGATATGAAATCAGCAATTTTGCCTTGCCGGGATATAGGTGCAGACATAACACCGGCTACTGGCAGAGGGTCGACTATATTGGTTTCGGTCTTGGGGCTTCGGGACTGATGAGACATGTGAGATATAAGAACACAGAGGATCTTTATACCTATCTTCACGGAAAACCATACCCCTATAATGTGGAGACTGAGCCCTTAGGTGATTATTCAGAGATGGAGGAGTTCTTCTTCTTGGGTCTTAGAATGGACCAGGGGGTGTCCTTAAAGGAATTTGAGGACTGCTTTGATGTGACTGCGGAGGAAGTCTACGGGGAACTTTTTCCGGACCTTGAAAGAGGAGGTTTCATAGAGATAAATGGGGATATTGTTAAGCTTACCCCCTACGGAAGAGACCTGTCTAACTATGTGCTGGCACAGTTTTTGATGGATTAGGTAATTGTTCTTTCATTTATTATTAAGAGTGTTACAATAACTATAAATGTATTGAGGGAGGATAACTATGAAAGAGGTTTTATTAGAGGACATTCTGTCCTACAAGTTTTTATCGGCTATTAAGTATTCGCCGGACGAAAAGGCAGCAGCCTTTGTGGTAAGCCATGCAGTGGAGGAGGATAACAAGTACGAGGGCCTTATCTATATCTACGAGAATGAGAAGGTTAGACAGCTGACCGGACTTGGCAAGGAGACAAGCTTCTTCTGGGAGGACAATGAGAATCTCCTTTTTGCCGCATGCCGTACAGACAAGGAGAAGAATGAGGCTAAGGAAGGCTTGGATGACGTGACCCACTTCTATCGCATCAATATTCACGGGGGTGAGGCGGTTAAGGCTTACGACATTCCATTTTCTGTTCAGGGAATTAAGAGATTAAATGATCACACCCTTATCTTCGGTGGCAGCATAGATGTGAGATATCCTGACTACTACAAGATGGGTAAGGAAGAGAGAGAGAAGATTGGCAAGGAGAGGAAGGAGGATACTGACTACGAGGTATTCGACGAGACTCCATTCTGGTTTAACGGAGCAGGCGTGGTAAACGGCTTCCGCTCAGCCCTTTTCCTCTATGACGAGAAAACTAAGGATTTAAAGAGAATTACCGGAGACAAGTTCGAGGTATCTGACTTCGCTATTCATTCCGGCAAAATATATATGATAGGTGCTTCCTTTACCTGCAAGCGTCCTAACCGTCCACAGCTCTTTGTATATGAGCCAGACACGGACAAAATGACCTGCCTCTACGACACAGAGGACTACAGAATGGATTCCATTTTCTTTATGGAGGACCGCATGTTTGTGGCAGCCTGCCATGAGAAGGAGCACGGCATAAACCAGCTTGACCATGTCCTAGAGTTCGATCCTGTAAAGGGCGGACTGGTAGAATGGTTAAAGCCAGACAGAGGACTCTTCGGAGGTTCTGTAGGCTCAGATGTGAGACTTGCCGGTGGAGAGGTTAACATCAATGTAAATGACAAGGTTTATTATATAAGCACAGATAGAAATCATGCTGGCTTATACAGCCTTTCAGCAGATAAGAAGATTGAGACAATTTTTGCCGAGGAAGGTTCTGTGGACTGCTTCGATATTAAGAAGGATGGCAGCGAAATCTTAGCAATAGCCCTTCTCGACATGAAGCTTCAGGAATTATATCTCATAAAGGACGGCAAGGCTAAGCAGCTTACCCATTTCTCTGATGAGTATTTAAAGGACCGCTATGTTGCCAAGCCTGAGAAAATGACTATTATGTCCCAGGGCGTAGATATTGACGGATGGGTACTTAAGCCAATGAATTACGAGCCAGGCAAAAAATACCCTGCAATCTTCGACATTCACGGCGGACCTATGACTGTATACGGAGAGGTATTCTATCACGAGATGCAGGCATGGGCTTCCATGGGATATTTCGTATTCTTCTGCAACCCAACAGGCTCTGATGGAAGAGGAGATGAATTCGCTGATATCAGAGGAAAGTACGGCACTATCGACTATGAGAACCTTATGGACTTCTGCGATGCAGTGTTAGAGGCTTATCCTGACATTGATAAGAAGAGAGTGGGAGAGACTGGCGGTTCCTACGGCGGCTTTATGACTAACTGGATTGTAGGACATACCGACAGATTCGCAGCCTGTGCAACACAGCGCTCCATTTCTAACTGGATTTCCTTCTACGGAGTATCAGATATTGGACCAGATTTTGCCATGGACCAGACCTTGGGAGATATTGGAGATAAGCTTGAGAAGCTATGGTGGCACAGCCCACTTAAGTATGTGGACAATGTAACCACACCACTTTTATTCATCCATTCAGATGAGGATTACAGATGCCCACTTGAGCAGGGAATTCAGTTCTACACAGCTTTAGCCCAGCGCGGACAGATTGTGAGAATGTGCATGTTCCACGGTGAAAACCATGAGCTTTCAAGAAGTGGCAAGCCAAAGCACAGAATGAGAAGATTAAATGAAATCACAGACTGGATGAACAAGTACTTGAAGTTAGAGAAAAATTAACACAGTTTCAACATTTAGGACACTTTAAGAATGTTGACAGTACCTTGTTTTTAACCTATAATCTCATTTAATACGTAAAAAAACATTTAATAAGAAAGGATTATGAAAATGGCTAAGATAATCGGAGACGGAATTACTTTTGATGATGTGCTCTTAGTTCCACAGTATTCCGAGTACACACCTAATATGGTGGACCTTGGAACTAATCTTACCAAGACAATTCATTTAAACATTCCAATGATGAGTGCTGGTATGGATACAGTAACTGAGCATCGCATGGCAATCGCCATGGCCAGACAGGGTGGTATCGGTATCATCCACAAGAATATGTCTATTGAGGCACAGGCAGATGAGGTAGATAAGGTAAAGAGATCCGAGTTCGGTGTTATCACCGACCCATTTTCACTTTCCCCAGACCATACATTACAGGATGCAGATGATTTAATGGCTAAGTTCCGTATCTCTGGTGTTCCTGTTACAGAGAATGGCAAGTTAGTAGGTATTATCACTAACCGTGACTTAAAGTTCGAAGAGGACTTCACCAAGCTTATCAGAGAGTCCATGACATCTGAGAACTTAGTTACAGCCAAGGTTGGCATCACAATGGATGAGGCTAAGAAGGTTCTTGCAGCAGCAAGAAAAGAGAAGCTTCCAATCGTTGATGACGACTTCAACTTAAGAGGATTAATCACAATTAAGGATATTGAGAAGCAGATTAAGTACCCTAATTCCGCTAAGGATTCTGAGGGCAGATTACTCTGCGGTGCCGCTGTAGGTATTACAGGCAACATGTTAGACCGTGTAAAGGCTCTCTATGAGGCTAAGGTTGACGTAATCGTTGTTGATTCCGCACACGGACACAGCAAAAATATCTTAAATGCAGTTAAGGAAATCAAGAAGGCTTACCCAGATCTTCCAGTTATCGCTGGTAACGTGGCAACTGGAGCAGCAACAAAGGCTCTTATCGAGGCTGGAGCTGATGCAGTCAAGGTTGGTATCGGACCTGGTTCCATCTGTACAACCCGTGTGGTTGCAGGTATCGGTGTTCCACAGATTTCCGCAATTATGGACTGTTATGCAGTTGCTAAGGAATACAACATTCCAATTATCGCTGACGGCGGTATCAAGTTCTCAGGAGATATGACCAAGGCTCTTGCAGCAGGTGGTTCCGTATGTATGATGGGATCCATGTTCGCAGGCTGCGACGAGGCTCCCGGCGACTTCGAGCTCTTCCAGGGTAGAAAGTATAAGGTATACCGTGGAATGGGATCCATCGCAGCTATGGAGAATGGTTCTAAGGACCGCTACTTCCAGACTAACGCTAAGAAGTTAGTTCCAGAGGGAGTTGAAGGTCGTGTAGCATATAAGGGTTCCGTGGAAGACACAATCTTCCAGTTAGTTGGTGGTATCCGCTCCGGTATGGGTTACTGTGGCGCACCTACCATTAAGGACCTTCAGGAGAATTCAGAGTTCGTTAAGATCTCTGCAGCTTCCCTTAAGGAGTCACATCCACATGACATCCACATCACCAAGGAAGCTCCAAACTACACAACAGAGAACTAATCCTATTAGAGAGATAAAGGGCAACTTCGAGAGAGGCTGCCCTTTTTTATTTTGCCTGCCTGTATTGTGGGCAAAATGGAAAAAAGATATAATTACTAAGACTATATTTTTAGGAGAATAAAGATGGGGTTAAAGAATAAATTAATAGGAGACAGGGAGTTCTACGGCTGGCTAGTTAAGGTGGCCCTGCCTATTATTATCCAGAATGCAATTACCAACTTTGTTGGACTTTTAGATAATCTGATGGTTGGACAGTTAGGTACAGAGATGATGTCTGGAGTGTCCATTGTTAATCAGTTAATGATGGTATATGGCGTGTCCATGTTCGGAGTAATTATGGGTTCATCTATTTTTGGAGCCCAGTTCTTCGGCCAGGGCAATATGGATGGTGTCAGAAATACCATGAGAACCAAGATTGTTATCGGAATGGGCTTTACCGTTCTATGGATTACTCTTTATATCACGGCAAAAGTACCTCTTATAAACCTCTTCTTAACGGAAGACGGTTCGGGAGACTTAGCGCTCACCTTAAGCTCAGGTATCAGCTACCTTATGATTATGTTAGTTGGTCTTGTGCCATTTACCATGTCGCAGATTTATTCCTCCACACTTAGGGAGGCGGGAGAGACCTTCGTTCCTATGGTGAGCTCTACCGTGGCAGTATTCGTAAATCTGGTAGGTAACTTCATTTTAATCTTTGGACATTTCGGAGCACCTAAAATGGGAGTTGCCGGTGCGGCTCTTGCTACGGTGATTTCAAGATTCGTTGAGTTCGCCATAGTTGCAGGCTATAGCTGCACTCACACAGAGAAGTACCCATTTATGGCTGGAGTCTTTAAGAGCTTCCACATTCCTGGAGAACTTGCAATACAGATTATTAAGAAGGGGCTTCCTCTTATATTTAATGAGACCCTCTGGTCAGTATCCATGGCTATGCTTACCCAGTGCTACTCAACAAGAGGTCTGTCTGCGGTAGCGGCTTTTAATATTAACTCAACAGTGGCCAACTTATTCTCCATGGTATTTTTTGCCCTGGGATCGGCTATCTCAATAATGGTGGGACAGTTACTTGGAGCCGGAAAAGAGGAGGAAGCCTACGACACAGACATAAAGCTTATATTTACAGCAACTGTTATGTCCATAGTACTTGGAGCCATTCTCTTTATACTGGCGCCACTATTCCCAAGACTTTATAATACAAGCGAAGATATTAAGGCACTGGCAACACTTTTAATCAGGGCAAATGCCTGCATGTTCCCATTCTACGCCTTATATAACGGTTCTTACTCCTCACTTAGAACAGGAGGAAAGACCATTGTTACCTTTATTTTTGACTCCTTTACACTCTTCCTTATTTCCGTGCCACTCTGCTTTGTGCTGACACGATTTACAGGACTTCCACTGGTGGTTTGCTATCTGTGTGTTCAGGGCGTTGAGGCAGCAAAGGCTCTCATAGGAATGGTACTTGTTAAAAGAAGAGTCTGGCTTAACAACCTGGTTTCTGACTTATAATTTGGAGGAAAAATGGATACAGTAGTTACTTTAAAAAAGGGAGAAGGCAGATATTTAAATGCCGGAGGCCTCTGGATATATGACAACGAGATTGACACTATAAAGGGCCGTTTTAAGAATGGTGACTTAGTGGAGGTAAGGGCCTTTAACGATTACCCTCTTGGTCTTGGATTCATCAATCAGAATTCCAAAATAAGAATCAGAATAATGACCAGAAATGTTGATGAAGAGATAAATGAGGCTTTCCTGAGAAGAAGGGTGGAAAATGCCTGGAACTACAGAAAGGATCTGGTGGACACATCCTCCTGTAGAGTCATCTTCGGAGAGGCGGATTTTTTGCCTGGCCTAACTGTAGATAAATACGAGGATATACTGGTGGCTGAATGCCTGGCTCTGGGAATGGAGCAGTATAAAGAGATCATCTTAGGTCTTTTGAGAGAGACAATGGAAGCTGACGGTATTTCCATAAGGGCTATATACGAGCGTTCCGATGCCAGAGAGAGGCAGAAGGAAGGCCTTGAAAGAGTAAAACAGCTACTTTGGCACCGGGATAATCTAAGTGAGGAGGAATTCGATCCTCATGTGGAGATTACAGAAAACGGAGTTAAGTATTTAGTGGATGTTAAGGACGGCCAGAAGACAGGCTTCTTCCTTGATCAGAAGTATAACCGTCTTGCCATGCAGAAGCTCTGCAAGGGAAAGAAGGTTTTAGACTGCTTTACCCATATGGGAACCTTCGCTCTAAATGCGGGAATCGCAGGGGCAGCAGAGGTAACTGGCCTTGACATATCTGCATACGCAGTGGAACAGGCCACCGAGAATGCCAAGAGAAACGGTCTCGAGAAAACAGTTCATTTCAGGGAGGCCGATGTGTTAGATGAACTTCCAAGGCTTTATAAGGAGGGGGAGAGCTATGATGTGGTAATCCTAGACCCACCTGCTTTTACCAAGTCCAAGGAGGCTACCAAGAATGCCATTAAGGGCTACAGGGAAATAAACATGAAGGGTCTTAAGCTGGTGCGTGACGGAGGCTATTTTGCCACCTGCTCCTGCTCCCACTTCATGACAGAGGACCTTTTTAAGAGAACAATAAAGGAGGCAGCAAAAGCTACCCATAAGCGCCTTAGACAGGTTGAGTTCAGAACCCAGAGTCCTGATCACCCAATTCTCTGGTCCAATACTGACAATGTGCCAGAGAGCTACTACCTGAAGTTTTTCATGTTCCAAGTCGTAGAGGAAAAATAAGAAAGTACAAAGTTTGACATTCAAAAGGCGATTGATATGGATAGAACTATTTCTGAAAATGCACTTATAACAAATCTCATAGATGTGCTAAAGGAAGAGCAGATAAAGCTCGGCT
>JAZQNS010000091.1:0-4941 GCA_045627425.1 Lachnospiraceae bacterium
CTTGGCTCACAGAACGACATGGCTACGATCCGACTTATCAGATTGCCGAGTGGTTAACCCAGTTCTCCGAGATCAAGGATGCCACCTACGTTCGTGGTTTCCTTGGACGTATGCTTTTTGCCGGAGATGACGGTGTAAAGAAGATGCGTGTTCTCTCCGGAGGTGAGAAGGTTAGAGTACTCCTCTCAAGAATGATGATTGAGGCTTCCAATGTCTTAATTCTTGATGAGCCTACAGACCATCTTGACATGGAGTCAATCACCGCATTAAATAACGGACTTATCAAGTTCCCAGGAGTATTACTCTTCGCTTCCCGTGACCATCAGGTAGTTCAGACCACTGCCAACAGAATCATTGAGTTCCTTCCAGACGGAAGCTTCATTGATAAGATCACAACCTACGATGAGTATCTTGAGAACGATGAGATGGCTCGTAAGAGAACTGTTTACACCAAGTCCGAGGATGACGAAAACGACAACTAATAAATCAAAAGACCCGCTGCAATGCAGCGGGTTTTCTATGCAAAAAAAGCATTCTCTATTATTTTATATTCCTCTCCCCTGATGGCTACCACGTCAAAGCGAATCCTGCTGTCCATAGGGAGATGGTGGCTTAGCATGTAAAAACCTGCAACCTTAATAATCTGCTTTTGCTTCCTATAGTTTACAGCTTCCGCAGGGTCTCCAAGCTTGTCGCTTGCCCTGTACTTCACCTCAACAAAGACAAGGTATCCATCCTTCCTTGCAACTATATCAACTTCCCCAAGTTTACATCGATAGTTTCTCTCAATCACTTCATAACCATGATGATTAAGGAGTTTTCCAGCAAGAATCTCATAGTCCTTTCCTAAAGACCTTTTGTTCATTAAATCCCCCTGCAAATTATAGTTTGGCTTTGATTCTGTCCATGTCGTTAACGAATACTAATATTTCAGCAACCACCTCATAAAGTTCTGGCGGAATAGCCTCACCTATGCTTAAGGCTGACAGTGTTTTTGCAAGCTTGTCATCCTGATAGAGGGGCACGTCGTTCTCCTTAGCCTTCTCTATGATTCGCTCCGCAACGGCACCCACACCTGTAGCCAGGATTTTTGGTGCCACGTCTCCCTTCTCATAGCCAAGGGCAACCGCAGTCTTTTTTAGATTGTCCTTATTCTTAGACTCTGTCATATCTATACCTTCGCATCAAATGAATATCTGTATATTTCTCTGTCGAGATTATTCTGTTCTAATATCTCCGAAACAAAGCCACCAGGCTCTTCCTTACCCTTCTCAGTAACAGAGGTTGTAACATTGTATCCCTTATTATTGAGTCTGTCTGTCAGCTCCGAAATATGGTCCTCAACCAGCCTTAAAGACTCCTCGTCAGCCAGCATAAAGTTGGTTGTAACATTCTGGTTTCTAAGCTTAACATATACATCCGTAGTACCAAGATGCTCCATCTCAAGGTGAAGGTGGGCAGTAAGCTCATCCTTGTTATTTCTTATGCCCTTTTTGTTGGTGTAGACATATAGATCTCCCGTAGCGTTCTGGTTAGTCATCTTTAGCGGTATCTGCACGTAGTTATAAAACTGGTTAATCTCGTTCTGGAAGGAAATATTACTCCTAACCTCATTAACCTCAGATGACAGCTGACTCCTCTCGTTGCCAGTCTGGCTTAATAAATCCTGAAGTCTTGCCATCTGTCTGTCCATGCGATTATACAGTTCCTTCAAAGCCTCCTTGTCGGACAGCTTCTCTGGCTCTATAAACCACTGTTTTTCTGCCAGCTTAGAGATAATTTTACTGTATTCCTTTGATGAGAATACTTCCTTAAGCTCTTCAGGCTTTAAACTGCTCTCCTTAAGATAAGAGTCCAGCTTTTTTAGCATCTCTTTTTCACCGAGGCCACTTTCAGTAAGAGCCTTAAGGAATCCCTTAGGACCTGATGTAAAAGACTCCTCCGAAGGAAGAATACTATCTGCCATTATTCGGTTATCCTTAACTTCCTCACCAGAGTTTACAGAGGCTCTCTCCGGATTATCCGATAACTGTGCCTTTTGCGAAACATCCTGCAGATTGGTTTCCAAAACTATATTTCTGCCATTCTCAGCAGGCAAAACAGAAGTCTCCGATCTCCCACCGGAATTTACAGTCTGTCCCCTTTCAGGATCACCCTCCTCCGGCATCTTTCCTGCTTCTTTCATATTTTCAAGGCTCTGATTCTCTGTTCTAATCAGGTCTGCCTTTTCCCCTTCTGCTAACTCCCCATTAGGTAATGTTAAGCTTTTAGCCTCATTGGCTGCACTCTCTGTAGTGCCAGCCTCCTTTAAAAAAGCTCTTTCCTCTGAAGGGTCACCATAAGCTTCTGTCTTTAAGCTTCCATCTTCCAAAGCTGCCTTATCCGTCAGTATATCCGAAATGGCGAAATGAAGCTTAAGGGCCTTAGTCATATCAGGCTCCCTTGTCACAAGGGCTGAAAGCTTACCTGAGATTTTTTCTAGGTTGCCCTCAACATGGCCTTCACCCTTTTCATAATGTTCTAACTGCTCAATATTCTGTCGGGTGATATCCACATTTAATTTACTTAGGGACAGAAGGGTCTTAACCGGTGTTTCCATAAAGGTATTGGAAACCCTTATCATAGACTGAAGATTCTTCTTATCTATAGGCATCTGTTCCTGCATCATAGTCTTAACAGTCTCAAGATTCCTCTCACTTACATCAATGCCAGCCGCGTACAGGGCTTTTATCAGAGTTGGATTAGCAGAATTATCCTGGCTGAAGACCTTTAAGGCAACCTTGCCATTCTCATTTGACTTAACCTCGAAAAAGGTCGCAAGTCCCTCTGTCAAGTTAACTCCTGAATCCAATCTGGCATTAAGGGTATTTCCATTCCCCATGTCAATAACCACCCTGCCATCTAAAACCGAAAGGACTGAGCCCTCGAAAACCTGGCCAGGCTTAACACTGTTCATCAAGATTTCTCCCTCTGAGATTTTGCCTGACAGGACCTCTGTAGTGTTACTCTCCTTAGAGACGGGACTATTATTATTAAGTTGATTGTTTATCGCATTAATAATATTGCTAATCTGCATAAATCACCTAAACGAAATTCTTAATAAAGGACCTTCTGTGTATGTCGCAGGGACCTAACTCCTTAAGAGCCTTAATGTGGGCCTCAGAACCATATCCCTTGTTACTCTTAAAATCATATCCCGGATAGATTCTGTCGTACTCCTCCATCATGTGGTCCCTGGTTACCTTGGCTATAATTGACGCCGCGCCAATGGTTATGGACTTGGCATCACCCTTAATAATAGGAACCTGTGGAATGTTAACTCCCGGAATATTAACAGCGTCGTTTAGAAGTATGTCGGGCTTAATGCTGAGCTTGTCTATAGACTGTCTCATAGCCTCATAGGTCGCCTGAAGAATGTTAATCTCGTCAATTCTCTCAGGGCTGTTAATACCTATGGAAACCGCAAGGGCCTCCTCCATAATTATGTCGTAGAGTTCCTCTCTCTTTTCAGCTGACAGCTTCTTGGAGTCATTGATGCCTAAGATTCTGCATCCTCTAGGCAAAATAACTGCGCAGGTTACCACAGGGCCAGCCAAGGGTCCTCTGCCCACCTCATCTATTCCTGCAATGAATTCGTACTCAGAATACTTTTCCTCATATTCGCGAAGCTTTTCAATACGCTCTTTTTCAAGTTCAAGCTTCTCTATTCTTTTTTCGGCAGCTTTTATTAAATTCTGTACACCTGTCCTGTCATCCGACTGATATTTTAGTAAAAGATTAGGCAGCTCCGATGTTGAAGCTGCCTTAAACTCGTTTTTAATGTCGGATATTGAAATCTTCTCGCTCAAATTTCATCCTATCCTTTCCTAATCATTTCCGTTCTTAATTTTGCCAAAGGCATTAAATGGATATATCCTGAAGATTGCTCTTCCAATTATATCTTCACCATTAATAATACCCACATCCTCAAAGCGGGAATCCTCAGATGCATTTCTGTTATCGCCAAGGACAAAGTATTCGTCAGCTCCTAAGGTGATTGGGGTTGCGGCAAGACCCGCATAGTCCATTACCTCACGGCCATAGTGCTCCGTAAGAAGCTCTCCATCAATGTATATGTTGCCCTCCTCGTCAATATAAACTGTCTCGTTTGGGAGGCCAATTATTCTCTTGATGTAGTTGGTGTCATCCTCATACTGATATGGGAATACCACAATATCGAATCTCTCAGGGTCATTAAAGACGTAGGTAATCTTGTCAATAATCAGGTTGTCTCCGTTGTGAAGTGTCTCCATCATAGAATCACCGATTACCACAGTTCTCTGTCCCACGAATTTAACAATGAGGAAGGTTATTGCCAGCACTGCAAGAATGTATAAAGCAGTACTAAGGATTTCCTTTAGAAGGTTAATCTCCTTCTCATCATTTTCTTCCTCTAATTCTAACTCTTCAATGTCTTCATTGTACTTCTCTGACATGTTTTTTCCTTTCTCCTATGGTTCCTCGATAGTCATATTGCCAAGCTTTCCAGCTCTAAATTCATCAAGTAATAGGTTTGCAGCCTTAAGATAATCAGGCTCTCCGCCCTTCTTTAAAGCGTGGCGGCTCTCTGCAATTCTAAGGAGCACCTCGTGATTCTCACCATCCTCAGAGACATTGTATCTCTCTTTAATGGCGCCTTCATACTGGTCTCTTAAAAGATCAATAAGCTCTGTAGATAGTTCCTCAATGTTTAAAATCTCATCATTAATGGAACCGATTAAGGCAAGGTGAAGTCCTACTGTCTGGTCCTCAAACTTAGGCCAGAGAATACCTGGTGTATCTAAGAGTTCCACCTGCTTATTAAGTCTAATCCACTGTTTTCCCTTGGTGACACCAGGCTTGTTACCAGTCTTGGTAGCTGCCTTGCCGGCAAAGGAATTAATGAAGGTGGACTTGCCCACA
>JAZQNS010000092.1:0-13443 GCA_045627425.1 Lachnospiraceae bacterium
TTCTTCTTGTCCATAAAATCTCTCATTTTATAGATACTTGTAATGGTAAATACATTGTCAGATGTCTCGTAATCATATCTCATCTGAATCTCCCTAAGCATCCTTTTGATTCTGGACACTGATACAGGTGCCAAAAAAACTTTAATAAGATTTATTTTCCATACATTTCTCTTCCTGGAATAGGTAACATTCTTTTCCTTACAGGAGAAGAAATGGTACTTGAAATAGCATTCATCAATAAACTTTTTTCTCTCTTTAAGGTTCTCTGGGGCTCCACATAATCTATATACATCTACATGTACCAGCTCATGAGGCATGTTTTTAAAGGCTACCCTGTCAAAACATGGATGGTAACCTTCTTCCTTATCCCACTGATATAGATGCATTTCCTCAGGAAGTTCATTCTCGAAAGCCTCTCTAAATCTGTCTTCCTCCACTATGGGAATAATGATGTCAAGATCAGTATCCCATGGAATGAAGCCCTTATGTCTTACAGCTCCAAGAACACTTCCATATGCCAGTGAATATGTTAAACCATTCTTCTGGCATATTCTGTCGACCTCCTTAATTAACTTAAGGCCAGCCTCATGTATAACCTCTACACTTGTATCCTCTAATGTCATTACAAAAGCTCCTCGTATATACTTTGTAATCTATCTTGATTCTTAGACCAGCTATAGTTTCGGGACAACATAAGTCCTTCCTCGCTACACTTAGTCCATTTTTCTTTATCTCTAACCAGCTCCTGCATCGCCTCTGCTATTCCATCAACATCCAGGGACGGAACTACAATCCCAGCACCAGAAACTACATTTTTTACATTGCCTACATCTGTAGAAATAACTGGGGTTCCTGTGGCCATGGCCTCAATTATCACCTTTGGAAATCCTTCAGTTACAGATGTTAGAATGAAGGCCTCCGACTCATTCATGGTCTCAGCCACATACTCTCTTGACTTACTTCCTGTGAAAATTATGCTGTCAGATAGTTCAAGTTCTTTTGCAAGTGCCTTCAGCTCTTCCTCTCTCTCCCCAGCTCCAATTATTATTAGAGTGTAGCCCGGTATAACCTTGGAGAATTCATGAAAAGCCTTTATCAGATACTCCTGGCCCTTTTGCCACCTGAGGTTTCCCACATGAACAAACTGCTTCTTTCTATCCATATCCTTACAGGCAAAAGTATTTAAATCTACTCCATTTCCTATGCACTTAACTTCGCCCTTAAATCCTGCTTCTTTAAGCTGCTCTTCCATACTCTCGCTAACAGAAACCACAGCGTCTGCCTTGTTTAAAAGGGACTTAAAGATAGGATTCCTGCTAATTCTAAGTGCATCCGAGCCATGTAAGCTGATTACCATCCTGCTTCCATACTTCCTTTTTGCGTACATTCCACAAAGAATTGGAATTGGCGAATAAAGATGCACTATTTCAGGCTTAAATTCATCTATATAGGCCTTGGCTTTATCTAAAAAGTATTTCTGACTCTTAGCCTTTTTTATAAACTTGCCAGCTCTTTTTAATTTGCTCTCACTATATTTTCCGAGGGCCACATTTTCGAAGTCTATTTCGACTAACCTTACCCCCTCACGATTTTCAAGCATTTTGCCTGGTCGCTTGGAGGTGATAATCATTTCTTCGTTATCAGAATGAAGTGCATGATAAAATGCATGTTGTCCTACACCCTGTTCTATGTCCCTGGGATAAGTCATAGCGACTCTCAAAACCTTCATTAGTTTCTTTCCCTGTTCTTGATTTTTTCTATAAAAGCTTCTAAATCTTCCCTCTTAAGGGAAATTAAAATCCACATTCCAAACAGTGGAACCGCCCATGTCCAAAAGCTGAGCTTAACCACTGAATATAACTCTGATCTGTAGAACTTATAGGTAAAGCCTGCAAAGAGTGCGCAGAAACTGCCCCAGTATATTGAATACTTCTTTCTTTCAATTGCCTTTACAATTATTCCCATTGGGAAGAAAGCAAAAGGCATAAACACATAGCCGAAGTTATAGTAAGCTTCAACTATCATGGAGAAAGCTCTTCCATTACCCTTAGCATATTCCAGCGGATAGAAGTGCTCCATATACCACGAGGAAAGGGACTGATAATTCTGAAATAGTGGGTTAAATATACTCTCTATAGCGCTTAAATAGGTTGCTCCATATCTGTAAGACAAAATCCCCTTTTTAAACTCCCTAATAATATCAGTCCATACTTCAAACCATACGAAAAACTCTGATGGCCATGCAATTGCAATCGTATCAGCAATAGTCAAATCTGAATTAAAAACGGCCACAACTACTTCTTTCCACACTAACATGGCTAGAAACATTACCACACCGAATACTATTATTTTCCATATTTGAATCACTTTGTTTTTTGCAAGAACGTATATCCATGGCAAAACCACTAATAAAACTGTACTTCGGTCTAACTGCACTATTGCCTCAAAGAGAGTTGCCGCTGTCGTTATCAAAGCAAGTATTAGAAAAAATATATCCTTTTCTGTCTTCTTCCTTGCAAAATGAAGCTCTAAAGCAAGTATCATTAGTGGATAACCCACCATACCGATAAGGTTACCAACTGCATAATTCTGGCTTAAAACCATCTTCATTTGACCTTTTCCCACGGCTACAAACTGGTTTATTCCTATAGCGAATACAGTGTACATCTTCACAGCAACCACTACCCCACTAAAAAAGGTCATAAATATCTTAGCCCTCTTGTAGTCGATTCCCTCTAAGGCTCCGCTAGTCTCTACAGGGCTTTTTTCTTTTCTAAAAAAAAGACCGTAACCCAGCATGAATGCAAGGCTGGTAATTGCAGCCATATAAAGTAGCCCCACATTGCTCAATACATAGTCCTTATCAAGCTGTCCAAGTACTGCCGCAACTAACGGCCCAGTAATATACAAAACACCAAAGCCTACAAAAACCAGGCCAAAATTCAACTCCAGTTTTCTATCCTTAAGGCAGAAAAACAATCCTGCTGCCACTATTAGCATCACTGCCAGTAAATGAACATAAATCATTAAAGATTCTCCTTGTACCAGTTAATCGCTTCCGCAATGCCTTCCTCAAAACTCCAGTCAGCATCATAATGAAGCATCTCTTTCGCCTTGCTGATATCCGCGTTACTATGCTTGATATCGCCAGCTCTGTCCGGGCCAAAAAGTGGCTCAATATCCACATTAAGAGCCTTGGTCAGACCATAATATATATCTATCAGGAACTCTCTTCCACCATATGCAATGTTATAAGCTTCCCCTGCCGCCTCGCTTTTTGCAAGACAAGCTTTCAGATTCGCTTCAATTACATTCTCAATATAGGTAAAATCCCTGCTCTGCTTTCCATCTCCGTTAATGGTTGGCCTCTCCCCATTCATAAGTAACTTAATGAACTTAGGGATAACTGCGGCATAGGCTCCATCTGGATCCTGCCTTCTTCCGAAGACATTAAAGTATCTCATTCCGTAGGTGTCTAAACCGTAGTGCTTTGTGTACTGCTTAGCCCACTCCTCATCACACATTTTTGTCACAGCGTATGGTGACAAAAGGTTGCCCTCCACGCCTTCCTTCTTAGGCAGGTTAGGCTCATCTCCGTACACAGAAGAGGATGATGCATAGACGAACTTCTTAACACCATTTTGCCTTGCTGCCTCTAACATATTTAATGTACCCTGAATGTTATTTGCGCAGTAGAAAAGAGGCATCTCTATACTTCTTGGCACTGAACCCCAGGCAGCCTGGTTAAGAACGTAATCCACACCCACGCATGCCTTAATACAGGTGTCCAGGTCCTTTATATCTCCTTTTACGAATTCGTAATTAGGATTAGACATGAACATATCTATGTTCTTCTGCTTGCCGGTTGAAAGATCATCTAAGGCCCTTACTCTGTAGCCCATATTTAAGATTGCCTCGCAGAGGTTAGAGCCAATAAAACCCGCGGCCCCTGTTACTAAAAACAATGAATTTTCTGGAAATACTAAATTCTTATATCCCATAACTTCTCCACACTCATACGCCTAATTAGCTATTTTTTAATTCTCTCTTTTATCAGATTAAGGAAGAGATTATAATATCTGTCCTTAAATAGCCTTGCTAAAGAAACGTAAATAATTATTCCTAAAACAACCTGCATTGCCAGTTCAAGATATATATTAAGGGACATTTTCCCTACGGCAAAAACAACAATGTACATAGCCAGGGAATAAAGGGCTGGTCCCTTAAGCTCCTGATACAGATCTCTTACACTGAAATCTATGTATTTCTTAGCAGACCACATACTGATAACAATGTTTATCAGAGAGCATGCCATATATGCCAGGACAATCGACATTATTCCCCATTTCATAAAGATGAATATTCCTCCAATAGAAAGGCTGGTCTTTACCAGCTGCATTCTCAGGAATACATCCGCATGACCTAAAGCTTTCAAATTCTCTCTTATTGGCAGTTCCACGATTCTCGTTGCGTATACCACGCAGGCTATTGACAGGAACGGAGCTGCTGGCAACCATTTTGCCGAGAAAAAGAATATTACAAGGTTCTCAGACACCGCCGCCATACCAACCGCCACTGGCAGTAAACCGAAGGCTGTCATTCCTATCCACCTGCTCATCATTTCTTTTACTTTTTCAGCCTGACTCTGTTCCTTGGACAAGGCGGGGAACATCACCGCTGCCAATGCAGCCATCACATTGGTCACAATGGTATTAGGCAAAAGCAAGCCCTTGTCATAGTATCCAAGGTCCGAAGACGAAAACTTCTTTCCTATAACCAGATTCCTGACCTGGTCATTTAACTGAACAATGAAGCTTGAAAGAGAAACCTTAATCGCAAAGGAGTAAAACTCTTTTGCGCGATTCTTATCATATATAAGCCTTGGTCTAAATCCGCCTCTAAACCACAGGACAATCGTCTCTGTACCCATTAGAGAGAGGCTCTGAATAACCAGGGCCCAGGTGCCCATTCCATATAGGGCAAGGCCAATTCCTAAAAAGCCTGAGACAATTTTGCCTGTCAGGGTTGAATAAAAATAGTTTTTAAACTCCATTCTGCGAGATATCTTTGCAATCTGTATGGAGTTAATAGCCGCGATAATTATCTGTAAGGCAAGCACCCTAAGCATGCTTTTAAGCTCAGGATAGCCATAATAGGAAGCCACATAAGGAGCAATAACAAATATCAGCCCATATAATATAAGCGAAACTGCAAGGTTACTCCAAAACATTGTGGAGTAATCCTCCTCGCTTATTTCTTCCTTTTGGATTAGAGAATTACCTACACCATTGGTGACAAAAACCATGGTCATAGTAACAATCACGTTAATAATAGCTAGTAATCCATAGGAATCCGCATCCAGGAGTCTTGCCAGGACTGCAGTTGTGGCAAAAGAGATAATAAGAGCTACCACTCTCTCCGCCATCTTCCATCCTATGTTGTTAGCAATTACCTTCTTTTCATCCATGCTTAAACTCTATAATCCTGTCTTTTATAATCTCCAATAACTATATCCCGCATCCTCATATTCCTTGCGGTTTAGTAATCCCTTAAGGTCCAGAAGGACCTTCTCTCCTGCTCCGTAGAAGCCATCAATCCTGTCTCTTGTAAGACCCTTAAAGCCTTCATGGGCAACGGCTAAGACTACTGCATCCATATCCTTAACCATCTCCATATCTGCAAAAGTCACGCCATATAATCTCTCAGCTTCCATAGCATCCGCCTCAGGATCAACTATCATTGGCATGATTCCGTACTCTCTTAACTCTTTAACAATATCTATAATCTTGGTATTTCTAGTATCCGGGCAGTTCTCCTTGAAGGTAAAACCAAGAATTGCAACCTTGGCATTCTTTACAGGCTTATCTGCTGATATAAGATTCTTAACCAGATTCTCAGCCACATACTTGCCCATATCGTCATTTATACGTCTACCTGACAAAATAATCTGACTGTGGTATCCAAGCTCCTCAGCCTTATAGGTAAGATAATAAGGGTCTACACCTATACAGTGACCGCCCACAAGACCAGGATAGAAGTTTAAGAAATTCCACTTGGTTCCTGCAGCCTTTAATACCGCCTGTGTATCTATTCCCATCTTATTGAAAATGATGGAAAGCTCATTCATAAAGGCAATATTGATATCTCTCTGAGAATTTTCAATTACCTTGGCAGCCTCCGCCACCTTGATGGACTCAGCTCTGTGGACACCAGCTTCCACTACTAACTCGTAAACCTTGGCAACCACATCGAGAGTCTCCTCATCCATACCGGATACAATCTTAACTATGGTCTCTAATCTATGAATCTTGTCACCTGGGTTGATTCTCTCTGGTGAATAGCCAACCTTAAAGTCCACACCGCACTTAAGACCTGATTCAGCCTCAAGTATTGGCACGCATACATCCTCCGTCACTCCCGGATATACAGTAGACTCATATACAACAATTGAACCCTTTACAAGATTTCTTCCAACGATGCGGGAAGCACCCTCAACTGGACTTAAATCTGGTGTATGATCATCGTTAACCGGGGTAGGAACTGCAACGATATGGAACTTTGAATTCCTAAGTTCACTTTCATCGGAGGTGAAGTTTACACTTGTCTCCTTAATTACCTGATCTCCTACTTCCTTAGTTGGATCAACGCCACCCTTATAAAGAGCTATCTTCTCAGCGTTTAAGTCGTATCCAATCACATTCACCTTTTTGGCAAAAGCAACTGCAATTGGCATACCTACATAGCCAAGTCCCACCAGAGAAATTGATTCCTTACCATTAACGATGTCATTATATAGATTTCTATACATATTTATCCTCTTATCTACAGCTCCATAGCCTCCGCTATTTTGCTGTTAACAATATTCACATCAAAAGTATCTTCTGCCATTTTTCTTCCCCTTATGCCCATTTCCTTGGCTAACTCAGGCTTCTCAATAAATACCTTGCACTTTTCTACCAGGGCGTTCACATCCTTAACCGCAACCAGATATCCATTCTCTCCATCCACCACGGTTTCCCTGCATCCAGGTGCATCTGTTGTAATTACAGCTCTTCCCATAGCCATGGCTTCCAGATTGGTTTTTGGTGTACCCTCCCTATAGGAAGGCAAAATGAAAACACTCGCCTCTTCGATATAAGGTCTTACGTCCTTCTGCTCTCCGAAGTATTCAACAGAGCCATCCTTTATGTACTCCTCAAGCTCCTCCTTCTTTAAAGCAGATGGATTGCTGTCATAGGGACCAACTAACAGAAATCTTACATCCTTATAATCCTTCTTAACCCTTCTGGCAGCCTCAAGAAACTCATATACTCCCTTGTCCCTGATTAGTCTGCTGATACATAGAAAAGCAGTATTTTCAGGCATAGGGCTCTCCGTAAATCTCTCGCAGTTCACTCCTGATCCAGGAAGCATAGTAACCTTCTGCTTCCTCACGATTCCACAATCCGTGAAAAGCTTTCTGTCATCTTCATTCTGGAAGAAGACCACCTTGTTATCCCTCATGGAATACTTATATTCGGACACTAATAGCCTTCTAACCAGCCTGGTTTTAAAATCATCCTTTAGGAATATTGAACCAGCCCCGGCTACCAGACTGTAGACTTCTTTTATTCCAAGCTCTCTTGCAGCAATGCTTCCGTAAATAATAGTTTTAGCCTGAAACAAAAACAGCTTGTCTGCCTTTATGTCCCTAAGCACTGCCTTTATTGAAGCTATAGTTCCCAAATCCTTTATGGGGTTGGTTCCATTTCGGCTTACTTCTATCTGTCTGTAGTTAATTCCTCTTTCTTTAAAGGAACTAATCCACTCTTTTTCGTCCTCATTGCCCAGGGCAAAAACCTCATATCCTCTCTTTATGAAGCTTTCCATCATGTCCATTCTGAACCAGAATAGTGATGGGGTATGGCTTGATATTACGGCTATTCTACCCTTGGTCTTGTTAACATCCACCCTGTGGACCTCCCTCTGATACTCCCTTTGCTTTTAATACAGCGGAAAAGCTGCCAAAGAAGCATCTTATATCCATTTTGAAGCCCTTTATAGATGACTCCCTAAGACTCTTACAATACTCTCCATCAAGTCTTGCCTTCTCAGCTATCTCTAACTCATCTCTGCCGCTTATCTGGGCAAGACCAGTTAATCCCGGGGTAAAATCATTGGCTCCATACTTATCTCTCTCTGCCACCAGATCATCCTGATTCCAAAGAGCAGGTCTTGGTCCTACAATTGACATTCTTCCAATGAAGATATCCCACAGCTGCGGCAGTTCATCAATACTGAGCTTTCTAAAGACCTTGCCGCTCTTTAAGAGATACTGTTCTGGGTTAGTCATAAGATGTGTCGGTATATCTGGAGTATTTAACTTCATTGACCTTAATTTATGTATGGTAAATAGCTTTTTTCCCTTGCATACCCTCTGCTGGGTAAAAATCACCCTTCCCGGATCTTCAAGATAGACTACCAGCATAGAAATCAGAATTAGCCATGAGAGTAGCACTATAGCCAGTCCAGACAAAAGAATGTCCAAAAGTCTCTTTATTACCTTTACATAGAATGTCTCTCTAAGACCTGCCAACTCTTACTCCTTATCTCCTTCCATCTGATAAGATGGAATTATCTTTTTAACAGCGCTCTTAATGCTGTCACTGTTATTCATTGATTTCTCTTTTAAGCCCTCTAACTCGTTGAAGAAATTGTCCTCGTCGAAAAGTAGTGGCTTAGCTATATAAATAAGCTCATTCTCCGTCTTATTTAAGCCTTCCTCTTCCTTTAGGCACTCCTCATAGAGCTTTTCACCAGGTCTTAAGCCTGTGTATTCTATTGCAATATCAACATCTGGCTCTAAGCCGGAAAGCTTAATGAGATTCCTTGCCATGTCATCAATTCTTACAGGCTCTCCCATATCCAGAATGAAGATTTCTCCACCCTTGGCATAGGCTCCTGCCTGAAGTACCAGACTCACTGCCTCAGGTATTGTCATGAAGAACCTGATAATATCAGGATGGGTTACTGTAACAGGTCCCCCTTCCTCAATCTGTCTCTTAAATATCGGTATTACTGAACCATTACTGCCAAGGACATTTCCGAATCTAACTGCCACATAGCTGGTATTTTCACTAATTCTGTCATAAGCCTGGATTATCATCTCGCAGATTCTCTTTGTTGCACCCATGATGTTCGTTGGGTTAACTGCCTTATCCGTTGAGATAAGTACCATCTTATCTGCCCAAAACTTATCAGCCGCCTTTGCCACATTTAATGTTCCGAAAACATTATTCTTAACTGCCTCGGCAGGACTATCTTCCATTAAAGGCACATGCTTATGAGCGGCCGCGTGGAATACTATCTCCGGTCTGTATGTCTCGAAGACCTTCTCCACCTTATCTATATCTCTAACCGACCCTATCAGCACTTCCATATTTAGATTAGGAAGCTCTTTTCTTAACTCAAGCTGAAGGTCATATGTTGTATTCTCGTATATATCAAATATGATTAGCTGCTTTGGATTGTACTTGGCTATCTGTCTGCATAGCTCCGATCCAATTGAGCCACCACCTCCGGTTACAAGGACTTTTCTTCCCTCTATGTAACCCATTACTTCACTTAGGTTGGTCTTAACGGCTTCTCTTCCAAGGAGATCCTCTATACCAACCTCTCTTAAGGAAGATACATTAATCTCCCCATTTACAATCTGAGACATGCTTGGCACTATTCTCATCTTGCAACCAGTTTCCTTGCAGATATCCACAAGGGCTTTCTTTCTATCAACTGGCAGTTTTCTAATTGCAATAAAGATTTCCTTTACTCCATACTTTGAAACAGCCTCTCTAATGTAATCATCATTTCCAACAATTGGTGCATTTAGTATGCTCTTTCCAATCTTGGCAGGATTCTTATCAATTACACATACAACTCTGTTTTTAATTCTTGGACTATTTTCAATATCTTTGATTAAAGCATAGGCACTATCTCCCGCACCAATAATCATGGTTGGAATCTGTCCCTCTGCCAAGGAACTACTGATGCTCCTCTTAATTACCCTGGCACCCCTATAGGCAAAACGACTTAGTATTATCAAGCTGGTCAAGAAGAACATGTACAGAAGATAGTATGAACGTGGCATTCCCCACTTTAAGAGCACCACTTCCATTACCTGTAAGGCACTGGACAAAACTGTAGCCATGGCAACATTTATCATTTCCTGAACAGATGCATACTGCCATAGGGAACTGTATAGGTGCATTACTAGGAAGACTATCAGGGTAACTAGAATGTTTATAGGTAAGAGCCTACCACATGTTTCCATGAATTCTGGAGTAACCTTACTTACAGAAAAATCAAATCGGGCTATGAGTCCTAGATACTGAGACATACATATGGCAAGAATGTCATATATAACCAGCATTGAGACACGAACATATTTTTTTAGATCATATGAAACAAATATAGACATTTTTAACCTCAAATAACCCGTTTTTATAATTTGAATGCCCTTTTGGGCATTAACCATTTTTCAATACGTATATATGTACATGAAAGAGGCATCCAAATGGATGCCTCTTTCGGTATCTTAATTGAAATAATTCAATTATTTAACCTTGATCTTCTTTGTTGAAGAATATGTGCTGTAGAACTTCTTACCAGCAACTGTCTTGTAAGCACGTACCTTTACGTAGTATGTCTTACCAGATGTTAACTTGGAGATAGTCTTATTAGCTGTGTTGGATGTGATTGTTAAGGACTTCCAGGAACCGTTGGATCCCTTCTTATACTTAACCTGATATCCTGTTACGCTAGTCTGCTTTGTCCATGTAGCCTTAATCTTCTTGGATGTTGTAGATACCTTAAGACCAAATGCCTTAGTAGCTACCTTGCCCCAATGAGCATATAAGGTTACGTCAGACTCTGGCTTGTAGTTTCCATCGTTGTAGATTCTGATTCCGCCAGTAGCCTTTGTATACCAGCCCTTTACATAGTAGCCTGTTCTGGAGAATAAGTTTCCGTTCCAAGCGAACTCAAGAGCCTCACCCTTCTCTACACGAACAACCTCAGCACCTGTGTACTTACCGCCGTTAGCGTTGAAGGATACGTTGTAATGAAGATCAGCAATTGCTGGGTTGAATACAACCTTAACAGTAAATGTCTGGTTAACCTTAGAAGCAACAACGCTAGATACTGCACCAGCAGTTCCATCAAGTAAGGCATATGTTGTAGCTACAGAAGCTGTATTGATTGCATAACCATCAACATACTTGAATGTTGCAACAGCAGTGTATGTCTCACCCTTAACGAACTTGCCAGTTACTGTAGCACCTGTGGAGTCTGTCCAAACAGTGCTTAAGCATGTAGCATAAGAGGAAGAAGAATCAGATAATACAAGGTTGCCCATTGTATCGTTCTCTTCTGGTCTAGCAGTAGCTACGTATAAAGTCTTACCAAAGTCAACAACTGGATCATACTTTCTAGTTGCTGGGAACTTGTATTCTACCTTTAAGTAGTCACCAGTTCTTAAGTAAGTATATGGTGTACCAACAACTGTCTCACCGTTAATCTTAACGTTGATGTTGTTAGCGAAGTAGTGTGCTCCATCAGCTGGGATGTAAAGAGTAGCTGTGTACTCTGTGTTAGCGGTGCATACCATAATCATGTTGTTAGTACCGTAAAGTAATTCTGGGCTCCATTCGATGTCACCACCACCTACTGTTAAAGTATTGTAAGCAATGTACTGGCACTCAAGAGTACCTGTAACATTCATAGAAGCATCTAAAGTTCCGCCTAATAATGGAGCTGTTACATCAGTAACATCAAATGTACCGTTGCTGATTGGAAGGTATGTAGCACCTACACCTGCTCCAAGGTATAACTCGGAGTATGTGTTGGACTGTGCAAAGTTTGTAATATTCTGATATGTCTGCATTGTGTCAACGCCCCAAGTAAGTGTTGAACCAGCTGTAACCATTACTGCGGATACCTGAGTAGTTGCAGCGCCACCGTTAAGCTTACCAGATACGTTTGCACCTGCTGTACCTGTTGCAATGAAACCAGATCCTGACTGAGTAGTGATTGCAGGAGTAGCCGCTACGCCACAGTAATCAGCATCAGCAACAACCCTAACGCCTACAGTATAATTTGTGCTAACTACATCCTTGATTACATCATAAGTATCAGCTAAACCATAATTTGCTAATAATGACTGTAAATTTGTGTAGCTAATCTGGAAGTTGTAAGTAGTTCCTGTAGCAACTGCAGTAGATGTTCCAGTTACAGAAGTCCAAGCAGTTCTTGGAATCTCAACTACGAACTCATCAGTTGTAGCAAGACCTCTTCCAGTAGCACCAGTTAACTTTAACTGAGTTGGTAAGTAATCGAATAAGTCGTTAACAATACCTGCACCAGAAGCCTTTACCTGCTTAGCAGTTGGAATCTCAGCCTTGATAACGTGATATCCAGAAGTATATGGCTTAACAGATGCAGCAAGAGCGAATCTTAATGTATCATCGCCTGCTGTGTAAGCAAGGTTGTAGAAATATGCACTTCCATATGTACCATCGCTGTAAAGAACATAAGCTGTACCAGTATATGTGTTTGCTGCTACGTTAGAAACTGGTAAAGCAAATCCAGTCTTTGGAGATACTTCAAATGTACCAAGAGTGTAGTCATCACTAGCTACTGTACCGAAGCTTGTACCAGAGATAGATGTTACTCCTAAGAAAGTATCAGCAGATGTACCCTGGCATACACCAGTTACAGGGTATGTGAAAGTTGTATCCTTACCATACCATGTGATATCGCTTACGTTGTAAGAGTTGTTCTCATCAACATATACGTTCTTAGCTGCAGCCCAAGCCTGCTTTGCAGATGGTCCTTCAACTACAGAAATCTTTGCGTATGTTGCTGTGTTAACCTGAACATCAACTGTCTTGAAGGTCCAAGTAAATATAACAGTCTTATCCTTTACCTTGAAAGTAGCTGCGTACTTCTCAGTAGCTGTGCTGTTGTTAGCAACTCTAACCTCGGCTGTTGTGATTGCAGCAGCCTCAGCAGCTGTAGCTGCTGTAAACTCAAGTGAAACCTTGAAGTTAGTAGCGCCATAGATGTACTCGTCTGGATCAAGAGTGTATCCAGCGTCTAAATCATAGTATGTCTGTCCGCCGGCAACAGGTGTTAAAGCTACACCATCAACGGTTGCTGTAGCTGCAGCAGATGCAGCATCAAATGTAACAACAGCCTTACCAGTACCAGCAGCGTTTGCATTGTTAGCTACTGGAGCAACAGCAACAAGGGATAAAACCATTGCTACAGAAAGAACAGCAGCTAAAACTTTTTTAGTAATGCTATGCATGTAAGCATTCCTCCTTTATAATATGTTTTTAAAAATCAGTGTTTCCAAAATCTCCCCTGCCTACCAGATCGCAAGCAAAATTTAAGTCACACGCACTGATT
>JAZQNS010000093.1:0-23381 GCA_045627425.1 Lachnospiraceae bacterium
CATTGTCAAGGTAAACGCTGAAATCGAGGAATTAGGTGGAATGGCAAGCGCCATGACAGATTCATGTACGGTTGTTAACAAGGTAATCGTAAACATTGCTGCACAGTCTGAACAGAATGCAGCGTCAACAGAGGAAACAAACGCTTCTGTTGAGGAAGTTATGGCCATGGTTCATGAGATCTCCCAGGGATCAAATAACTTAATGGATATGTCCACAGATCTTCAGGACAAGGTTAAGTTATATAAGTTAAAATAAGGATAAGTCCATATAAAAAGACCGTCGGTTTTGATGCCGACGGTCTTTACTGTTTATTCACCTGTCTCTGCTTCTGCAGAAGAGTATTTCTTTAATAACTCGTCCACTTCATCAGTGTTTTCCACCGTGTTGCTGACTGATATGGTGTGACTGATTCCGTGCTTTTCTAAGAATCTGTAGGCTTCCATAAAGGTTATGTCATCGAAGGAGCACATAAATCTGTCATTAACCATTTTGATTCTATCGGAGATGGATGAATGACCAAGGGTGTCAGAGTAGTTAAAAATCTGGTCAAAGGAATGTAGTGCGATTCTTTCCTGCTGTTCGAAATCTCCAATAATCTCCTGTACATGAAAGGCGTACATATAAGCTCTTAGCCAGGAGGTAGGGCCGGTTATCCACTGATATACAGTCTCGTATTTCTGGTTCATTGATGCAAGCTCATGTTTCCAGATGTTAGAGCGGTAGCTTGAATTCACTATGCTGTCCATCTGTTCATCTGTAAGGCAGAGACCGTATTTTTTGTTGAAGGCTGAAACGACCTTAAGTCTGCCCTTTATGGATTTGGGAAGGCCCATGGAACCAGCATCCTTATAGCCCTTCATGGCTTCCTGGTAAGATGCCTTAGAGTCAGTTCTGGGCTCGCCATTTTGCCACTGGTAGGATTTTTCTCTCTCCATTGCTTCCTTCTTAGCCTTGCCGCGGTAGTATGAGTAAGACACCATGCCTACAAGGCCCAGAATTGCGAGAGGTGATCCCAAAAGTCCCCGGAAGAGGACGCTTAGGGCAACCATTACTATATTTATTCCTATAATGACTTTGGCCAGGTCGCTGAAGCGGTGGTCCTTTTTGTCAAGATTAGTTAGCACAATAAATGCGAAAAATAGAAAAGCTCCCATTTTGCCTCCTTTAGTAGCAATCCTACTGGGGAAAAGAATACATAAAATATCCACAAAAGTCAATGAATTACCCCCTTTAAAAATAAGGTTAAGTCCTTTAAAATTAATGTATATGAGTATTAGAAGGGGGATAATTATGGGTAACATTTTGCTTAAAAAAGGTTTGATATTCGACGCAGTGAGAAGGGAGCCTTCCATTGGAGATATATTGGTCGTGGATGGCAAAATAGCAAGAATCTCAGATGACATCGATGAGGCAACAGGTATTGAAACCATAGACTGTCAGGGACTTAGAATCTATCCTGGATTCGTGGAGGCTCACAGTCATCTTGGACTTGATGCCTATGCAACGGGCTTTGATCAGAGTGATTACAACGAGGCCAACGACCCTGTTACTCCTCATCTTAGGGCGATAGATGGTTATAATCCACAGGACAGAGGCATTTCATGTGCTATGAAGGGCGGAGTTACCACCATATGCACAGGTCCTGGTTCTGCTAATGTTCTTGGCGGTACCTTCACTGCCATTAAGACCGTTGGAAACAGGGTGGAGAATGCGGTAATAAAAGAGGAAGTGGCAATGAAGACAGCCCTTGGTGAGAACCCAAAGCGCTGCTACAGTTCCAAGTCCATATCCTCAAGAATGACAACAGCCGCACTTCTTAGAGAGCAGCTTTTTAAGGCAAAAGAATACACCGAAGCCCTGGATAAAAGCAAGGGTGAGGAGGAAGAGCCACCAAAGTTTGATATGAAGCTTAATGCTCTTGTTCCTGTTATAAGACGTGAGATGCCGCTTAAAGTTCATGCTCACAGGGCAGATGATATCTTTACAGCTATCAGAATTGCCAGGGAGTTTAACATTCGAATTACTTTGGAGCATGTAACTGACGGTTCCCTTATTGCAGATGAGCTGGCTAAAGAAGGCTTTCCATGTGCAGTGGGACCATCTTTAGGACACCCGGGTAAGGTTGAGTTAACTAACAAGTCCTTTGAGACTCCTGGAGTATTAAGTAAGGCAGGCTGCCAGGTTTCCATTATCACAGATGCAGGGGTAATTCCTCAGGAATGCCTTGCTCTATGTGCAGGACTTGCAGTTAAGAATGGAATGGATGAGTTTGAGGCATTAAAGGCTATTACCATCAATCCAGCCCGTCACATTGGAATTGAAAAAAGAGTTGGATCTATTGAGCTAGGTAAGGACGGAGATTTTGTCATTACCAAGGCGGATCCAATGTTATCAGATACTGAAATACTCTACACCATCATAGATGGTAATGTTACATATAAGAACGAGAAATAGTTAGGAAGTTATTATGAGCAGACAGCAGAGCTTAGAGGATTTATTAAGAGAAGTGCACCTGATGATGGCGGAGTGCCCTAAGATAAAGGGAGATCCGGACAAAATCGTCGTCAGCAAAACTGTCCTCTTAGGAGAGATGGAGAAGATAAGCAGATTCATGTATGAGATGATGGATGCTTACGAGCTCAACACTCAGACCGAGGCAGAGAAAAAAGGCAAAATGCAGAGGGAATACAGACAGACTGTGGAGGAGGCCAAGGAGAAGGCAGAGGATGTATATTCAGCTTCAATCCTTTACACAGACGAGGCTATCACCCGTCTCATCAAGCTGATAAACGATTCTCAGAGATCTGTGGAAGTGCTCTATGCCAATTTCGAGAGGGAGCTAAGGCAGGAGGTTAACGATGTAAGAAAGAACCAGCGCGAGCTCCAGGACCTTCTTTTCGACCTTAAGGATGCCAACATCTACACCAACCTCCTTCAGGAGAGACGAAGAAAAATCGAGAAGGAGAAGGAGGATGCAAGAGTCAGAATGGCAATTGCGTCATCGGGCTTAAGCCTTAAGCCGGCTCCTGAAATAAAGATAAACAAGGCATACTATGAACATAACGGTTTAAATGAAGATGGAACACCGGCTATCTCAGAGGAGGCGAAACCCGCTGACAAGCCGGAAATCAAGGTTGATCTAAATTCTAATTACTTCAAGTGGAAAAGACAGCAGGAGGGAACAGATGGATCAGAAGGAAAGACAGAAATTACTGGAAGAAAAGAAGAAAACTAGCAGAGAGTCCTGGAATATCAGACCTTATCTCGCCATTGGACTCACAGCTTTCATTGTGATTGCGGCTTCCATCAGCTTCTATTTCTTCGTGGAGCGCTACAATGCCGCATCAGCAACCTTTACCACAATTATGAAGATACTGGCACCTATTGTTTACGGGGTTGTGCTTGCATATCTTTTAAATCCCCTGGTTAATTTTGCAGAGACCAATTTAAAAAAGTGGTTTAAGGCAAAATGGCCAGAAAAGAACTTCGTGAAAAAGCTTCCAAGACCACTTGCGGTAGTTTTTGCCATGTTGGTGCTGGTCCTGGTAATAGCATTATTTATCAGCCTTATTGTGCCATCCCTTGCATCCACAATTGAGGGTCTGATTAAAACACTGCCAAATCAGATTAAGGCTGCGGAGGACAAGACAGAATACTTCCTGGCTAACAACAACCTGATTTCACAGTATGGCCAGGAATATATGGAGAGCATATCAGAGTGGGCAACCAATTGGGTGAAATCTGATCTTTTGCCTCAGTCACAGGGGTTGCTGTCTTCCCTTACAAGCGGCGTGATTGGTGCCGTTAAGGGAGTTGTTAATCTAATTATCGGAATTATTGTCTGTGTTTATGTACTAATGGACAAGCAGCATTTCAACGGCATGTTAAAGAAGCTTGTATACGGAATCTTCCCTGTAAAGGCAGGAAATGCAATCCTTAAGACAGCAAGACAGGCTGACCTGTATTTCTCAGGCTTCATTGCAGGCAAAATCATTGATTCCATCATTATCGGAATCCTGACTTACATTGTCCTTATTATATTCAGAATGCCATATTCGGTGCTGATTTCAGTTATAGTTGGAGTAACCAATGTGGTGCCTGTATTTGGACCATATATTGGAGCTATTCCAAGCTTCCTCTTAGTACTTTTGGAGGATCCAAAGAAGAGCTTATATTTCCTAATCATCATTCTGGTTATTCAGCAGCTTGATGGAAATATTATTGGACCTAAGATTTTAGGCGAGTCCACAGGTTTATCCTCCTTCTGGGTAATGTTCGCCATTCTTCTTGGAGGCGGACTCTTTGGTTTTGCTGGAATGCTTTTCGGAGTGCCAACCTTCGCAACAATTTACTACATAGTAAACGAGATTCTTAAGAATCTTCTCGACAGAAAGCATCTGCCGGTAAACTCAGATGACTTTGTGATGGTGGAGGGCTTCGACCCGGATACTCATGAAGCCCGGGAGAGGGTTATCGTTGATAGAAGCTCTGTCAAAGAAAAGAAGAAGAAAACTAAAGAAAAGAACAAGGAATAATTGACTATAAACCCCCGAAAAATCGGGGGTTTTTTCTATCTACTTTCTTTGACGGACTAGACTAAAATGTGGTATCATTGACTATGTATAAGAAGGTGCAATTTTGCCCTGTTTTAAGTGGATAGGTGAGATTATGGATCGTTATGAAAGCAAGTTAAAATTAGACGAAATGCGCAGACTTCTCAATGAAAACAAGGTGGATGACGCGGTGGCAATTGCTGATTCTGTCAATTGGAAGAAGGTTAAGGGTGTAGCTGCACTCTGCCTTGCCGGTGAAGTGTATGAGAAGGCTGAAAGATTTGAGGAGAGCAAGGAGCTTCTTTTAGAGGCTTATGAGCGCTCCCCTATTGGTCGTACCATAATTTATAGATTAGCTCTTGTTGCTGTTAAGTCTGGCAACATAGATGAAGCGGAGGATTACTATCGCGAGTTTGTGGAGGTAGCTCCAACAGACAATATGCGTTATATCCTGAAATATCAGATATTGAGAGCCAAGGGTTCCTCTGTGGGAGAGATGATAGCTGTCCTTGAGGAGTATAAAGAGCGCGAGGGTTCCGAGAGATGGAGCTTCGAGCTTGCAAGTCTCTACCACAAGGCTGGAATGACAGCCAAGTGTATTGATCTTTGCGATGAGATTATTCTCTGGTACGGAGATGGAAAGTACGTTGAGAAGGCCCTTGAGTTAAAGATTATCTACCAGCCACTTACCACAGAACAGGAGAAGACATACAGGAAGATTAAGCAGGCAAAATCAGGCGGCGTTCTGGTTGAGCCAGATGAGTTCCTTCACTCTGGGGAGATTCTTTCTGAGAGCCGCGTGATTCCAGAGGTTACAACTTCAAACGCACCATTTAACACAGTTAATCTCCAGCAGGAGTTAGCTGAAAACATGAAGAAGATCATGGAGGCCACTGAAAAGGAATCTGTAAGTGACCACATGGAAAAAATCAGAGAATTAGTTGACACTATTCCATACCTTAAGATGCCAGAGGAGGAGGATTCCCAAAAGGCAGATGAAAAGTATGGTCACATAGAGACAGATGAGGAGATTGATGGATCTCTCATGATCAACTTCCAGGAGATGCTAGCCGAGGACGAAGAGGGCCAGATGAGCTTCGGAGTGCCAGGAGAGGATCCAATGGTTGAGCGTCAGATTACCGGTCAGATGTCTATTGAGGAGGTTCTGGCTGAGTGGGAGAAAACCAAGGAAGCTGCCAAGAAGAGCCTTGAAATCGCTGAGCAGAGAAAGCTTGAATCCGTCAGAAAGAAGGCTCTAATAGAGGCGGAGAATATTATGGCCCGCCTAAATGCCGTAATTCCTAAGTTGGATGCAGGAATGACCAACGCAGAGATTATGGCTGAGGAGTACGACAGGAAGATGGAGGAGGATCTGGTTAATGGTATCGAAGTGGACCTTGAACCAGATACTGACAGCCTCCCAAGTATAGATGATTATATTGCTCCGGAAGCAGAGGAAGAGCTGGTGGAGAATGAATCTGAGGAAGAGCTTGATGAAATTCCAGAGGAGCTCACAGCAGCACTTGCTGCAGAACTGGCATCAGCCATGGAGTCAGGAGAGCTTGACGGGGAAGTCTCTGACAATGCGGAAGCTATCGAATCCGCAGAGGATATTATTATGCATGAGGAATTCGATGATGAAGTTTCCTCAGTGGAAGAAAGCATAGAAGACGAGGAAGAGGTTTCCGAGGAGACAGATGAAATCCCAGAGGATATAGATCTCACTGCGACAGCTCCAATTCCAGGAATTCTGGAAAGATATGAGGAGATTAAGGCAGAGGCTGACCAGCCTGAAGAAGTGGAAGCAGAGGAAGAGGAGGCGGAAGAAAAGCGCCGAATCACCTTCCTTACTCCTGAGCAGAAGGAGATATTCACCTACTTCAACAAGGTTACTGGTTTGGAGAAGCAGATATGCCAGGTAATGGATGGAATGCTTCACAAGGCAGATCCTGGCAGTACAGCCACAGGAAACCTTCTGATCGAAGGTGGCAAGGGCTCAGGAAAGACAGCTCTGGCAACCAATATTATCAAGGCCCTGCAGTTAGAGAATCCTAAGCCGGGTCAGAAGGTGGGCAAAATTACTGGAGCAGCCTTAAATAGCAAGAGTCCTGTAAACCTTGTGAGAAAGGTTCACGGAGGCTATCTTATGATTGAGAAGGCCGGCGATATGACACAGGAGACAGCAGAGAGCCTGTCTTTAGCTCTTGAGGGTGATACCGGCGGACTCACAGTAATCATGGAGGACAGCAAGGCAGGCTTAAATGAAGTTCTTAAGAAGTCCGCATCCTTAGCTGCCAGATTCACAGAGAGAATTGCAATTCCTGTCTTTACCAATGACGAGTTAGTTGCCTTCGCAAGAAGCTATACAGAGGAAAATGGCTTCTCCATCGATGAGATTGCAGTGCTTGCTTTATATAACAGAATCAGCAATATTCAGAAGGTGGACAGAGCTACATACATAAATGAGGTTAAGGAAATACTTGATTCCGCCATGGACCGTGCAAGACGAGGTGGAATTACAAGAGCCTTTAAGAAGCACAAGGACGAGGATGGCAGAATAATTATTCACGAGAAAGACTTTGACAAATAAGTATTGAGAGGTCGGTTTATGGAATATGTAACAGATATGGATCGTTACCTGTTTGGACAGGGAACCCACTACGAGATTTACAACAAGCTTGGAGCACATCTTGGAAAGTGCGATGGCAAAATGGGCTGCTATTTTGCCCTGTGGGCACCACATGCCAAGGCGGTTTCAGTTGTTGGAGACTTTAACAACTGGGACGAAAATGCTAACGACATGGGTAAGGCTTCAGAGGGTGGTATATACCAGTGCTTCATTCCTGGAATCAAGGAAGGTGCAATATACAAGTTCTGTATTACCACTAAGACAGGGGAAAAGAAGTACAAGGCGGATCCATATGCCAGATTCGCTGAGGTAAGACCAAATACCGCGTCAAGAGTTGTAAAGAAATTATCCCATAAGTGGAAGGATGCTGAATTCCTTAAGGAAAGAGACAAGAAGGCGGGAACAGACCAGCCAATGGCAATCTTTGAGTGTCATCCTGGCTCCTTTATGAAGCATCCAGGCAGGGAGGAAGATCAGTCCCTCTACACCTATGAGGAGTTAACAAGGGTACTTATTGACCATGTGGAGGCTAACGGCTACACCCACGTGGAGTTTATGGGAATATGTGAGTATCCATACGATGGATCCTGGGGATATCAGGTTACAGGATATTTTGCCCCTACAAGCAGATACGGAAGCCCAGAGGACTTCGCCAATATGGTGGACACCCTTCACCAGCACGGTATCGGGGTAATTCTTGACTGGGTGCCAGCTCATTTCCCTAAGGATGCACATGGCCTTGCGGATTTCGACGGAGAGCCATGCTACGAGTACTCAGATCCAAGAAAGGGAGAGCATCCTGACTGGGGTACCAAGATCTTTGATTATGGCAAAAACGAAGTAAAGAACTTCCTTATGGCTTCAGCTTTGTACTGGGTTAAGGAGTTCCATATAGATGGTTTAAGAGTTGATGCTGTGGCATCCATGCTGTACCTTGATTACGGTAAGGAAGCAGGACAGTGGATACCTAACGAGAATGGTGGTAACGAGAATCTTGAGGTAATTGAGTTTTTTAAGCACTTAAACTCCATTATGAAGAAGATGCATCCATCAGTTATGATGATTGCGGAGGAATCCACAGCCTGGCCTAAGGTTACCGCAAGTCCGGAGGATGGCGGATTAGGCTTTACCTACAAGTGGAATATGGGCTGGATGCATGACTTCCTTGAGTATATGAAGTTAGATCCTCTCTTTAGAAAGAATAACCATCATCTAATGACTTTCGGCATGAGTTACAATGAGAGCGAGAAGTTCATTCTGGTATTAAGCCATGATGAAGTGGTTCACTTAAAGTGCTCCATGCTTAACAAGATGCCAGGTTTAGGAATCGATAAGTTCAGAAACCTTATGCTGGCATACACCTTCTTTATCACTCATCCAGGCAAAAAGCTCCTTTTCATGGGACAGGATATTGCCCAGGAAAGAGAGTGGTCTGAGGAGAGAGAGTTAGACTGGTTCCTTTTAGAGAAGCCAGAGCACAGATGCCTAAATGAGTTCTTTAAGGAGCTTATGAAAATATACAGAAAGTATCCTGCAGCCTACAATCACGACCATGACTGGATGGGATTTGAGTGGATGAACTGTGTGGACGCAGACAGATCTATCTTCAGCTATGTAAGAAAGAGTCCAGACGGCAAAAACAACCTTCTTGTGGTATTAAACTTCACACCGGTTGACCGTCCAGACTACAGGGTTGGCGTTCCTAAGGGGAAGAAGTACGAGCGCTTAATTTCCTCAGCAGAAGAGAGATTTGGGAATGAGTTATTAAGCTCTGAGAAGAGCTACAAGGCAGAAAAAAGTGAATGTGATAACCAGAAGTATTCCTTTGCGTATCCGTTAAAGGGATATGAGGCTGTTATCTTCAAATATTAAACTTTGACAGGGGTCAAAAGGAAAGGGAATTAAAATGAAGAAAGAGTTCAAAAGAATTTGGGATGAGGCAGCAGCTCTTGAAACCAAGGTGATTTCAGTGGCAGCAGCACAGGATTCTGCAGTTTTAGAGGCTGTTGAGGGAGCAAGAAAAGCAGGCGTTGCAGAGGCAGTTCTCTTCGGTGACGAGGAGGAGATTAAGGCAGCAGCAAAGGAAGCAAATGTGGATGTCAGCAATTTCAAGATTGTACATGTGGCAGATAAGGCAGAGGCCGCAAGAGAAGCAGTTAAATTTGTTCATGACGGACACGCTGACATGTATATGAAGGGTATCATTGATACCAAGACAGTGCTTCGCGCTGTTCTTGATAAGGAAATCGGTTTAAGAACAGGCAAGCTTTTATCCCACGTAGGTGTATTCGAAGTTGAGAAGTTAGGAAGAATGCTCTTCGTAACAGATGCAGCCTTCAATATGTATCCTGAGTTAGAGGACAAAAAGCAGATTTTAGAGAACGCAGTTCTTGTAGCTCAGGCTTGTGGTGTTGACACACCAAAGGTAGCACCAATCGCAGCTGTTGAGGTATTTAATCCAAAGATGCCAGCTACTGTAGATGCTGCAGAGCTTACCAAGATGAACGAGAATGGTGAGATTACAGGCTGTATCGTTGATGGACCTTTAGCATTCGACCTTGCTATTTCTCATGAGGCAGCAGAGCACAAGGGAACAACAGACAGAAAGATTGCTGGAGATGCAGACGTTATCTTAGTTCCTAACATCGAAACAGGAAATGCATTATACAAGGCACTTGGACATCTTGCAGATTCCGAGAATGGTGGATTATTAGTAGGTACAGCAGCACCTGTTGTTTTAACATCCCGTTCTGATTCTTACGAGACCAAGATGAACTCAATTGTATTGGCAGCTATGGTTGCTGAGAAGCTTAAAAAGTAGGGGGATAGAGAAATGTACAGACTATTAGTAGTTAACCCAGGTTCCACCTCCACCAAGATTGGTGTATATGAGGATGAGAATCAGGTATTTGTAAAAAATATCCATCATGAGACTGAGGAATTAAAGGGCTTTGATGATATTACAGATCAGTTAGGATTCAGAAAGGAAGTTATCCTTAAGACCTTAGATGAGGCTGGCGTAGAGAGAAAGTTCGACGCAGTTGTAGGTCGTGGCGGTCTGGTTAATCCAATTGTTTCCGGTACCTATGTAACAACTGATGCCCTCTTAAAGGATTTAAGAGCAGGTGTTATGGGCAAGCATGCATCTAACTTAGGTGGTCTGTTAGCTAATGATTTAGCTGCAGATTTTGGTGGAGTGCCAAGCTACATTGTTGACCCTGTAGTAGTTGATGAGTTAGAGGACATTGCAAGATTCTCTGGACATCCAGAGCTTCCAAGAGTATCTATTTTCCACGCTTTAAACCATAAGGCTATCGCTAAGAGATATGCTAAGGATATTGGAAAGAAGTATGAGGAGCTTAACTTAATCGTTGCTCACTTAGGTGGCGGTGTATCTGTTGCAGCTCACAATCATGGAAAGGCCATTGATCTTTTCAACGGACTTGACGGAGATGGCGCTTTTGCCCCAGAGAGAGCTGGCGGTCTTCCATCAGGAGCCTTAGTTAAGTTATGTACCTCAGGAACTAAGGATCCTAAGGAGTTATATAGAATGGTTGTTGGAGCAGGCGGCGTAGTTGCTTATCTTGGAACCAACAACATGCTGGAAGTTGAGGAGAGAGCTAAGTCTGGTGACAAGCTTGCAGCAGATGTAAGAGAGGCATTTGCTTATCAGATCTGCAAGGATATTGGTGCAATGGCAGCAGTATTAGAGGGTAAGGTTGATCAGATTCTTGTAACTGGCGGTGTTGCTTACGACAAGGGCATTGTTGAGATGATTAAGAGAAGAACAGGCTTTATCGCAGACTTAACTGCATACCCAGGAGAGGACGAGCTTTTAGCTCTTGCTCAGGGTGGTTTAAGAGTACTTAACAAGGAAGAAGAAGCAAAGATTTACTAATAATTACTATGGATGAATTAAGGAAGCTACTTCAGGATAACCTGAATGCAGAACTAAATAGTATCATCATCAGTAACCCAAGAAATAAGGGCGGAGTGAAGAAAATTCACGTCCGCCCAATTCTTCTAAAAGGGGAAGTGAGCTACCAGTTTGCCAAATACGATGACAAGCAGGTTCACCACGAGAACTACAGTGATGAGGAAGCAGTGGAAAGGGTGCTAGAGCTGGTTACAGACTTTAAGCAGTTAGAACTATCCGCTAAAAAGCTGTCCGCAACAGCCCTCTTCTCCAAGAAGGGTAAGATGACTCTTAAGGTAAAGGGAAAGAATTGCCAGGAAGAAAAAGGGGATATTTTGCCTTCTGAGAAGCTTGCACATAACAGAAAAAAGGCCTATATTCTTGACCCGGAGACTCCAGTTCCTTTCCTTCAGGACCTTGGAGTTCAGGACAAGAATGGCAAGATTGTGCAGAAGAGATACGACAAGTTCCGCCAGATTAACAGATTCCTTGAATTCGTAAGGGATATTGTGGATGACCTCCCTAATGACCGGGAGATTACAATTATTGATTTCGGATGTGGCAAGGCCTATCTCACTTTTGCCATGTATTATTACCTTCACGAGCTTCTTAAGTTAAACGTCAACATGGTTGGCCTTGACCTTAAGGAGGATGTGATTGAGAACATGAACGAGCTTGCAAAGAGGTATGGATACCACAAGCTTAAGTTTCTAACAGGGGATATTGCGGATTACGATGGAGTGGACCATGTGGATATGGTGGTTACCCTCCATGCCTGTGATACTGCCACGGATTATGCCCTGAAGAAAGCTGTAATGTGGGGGGCTAAGGTGATTCTTTCTGTGCCCTGCTGTCAGCATGAACTAAATCTCCAAATGAAGAAGGTTAAGCCAGATAATGAGCTTGCCCCAATAATGGGATATGGCCTGTTACGTGAGAGAATGGCAGCCCTTATAACCGATGGTATCAGGGCAGAGGCACTTAAGGATGCCGGATATTCGGTGGAGATACTGGAATTTATTGATATGGAACATACACCTAAGAATCTCCTGATTCGAGGGGTTAAATTAGATAAAGCGAGAATCAGGGTAGGCAAAAGCAGAGATTACCATGAAACCATGGAGTATTTTTCTGTGAAGCAGACCTTGGATTCTTTATTAAACGAGGAATAGAATGAAGAAGGAACTAGTTAAATTTGCTGTTTTTATAGGGGTCTTCATATTGTCTGTAGTGATAATGGAGCTCACCTTAAACTCCTCAGGAGAGGATTTGACAGCCAACATGAAGGAGGCCAGCCTTCCTGTCTGCTATATGGAGGCAGATGGAAATCTCATTAATCCTCTCTATGGTTATACCAACGAGATGGAGGCAATATACACCAGAGATACCATCACACCACTTCATGACGGTCTTATGCTTCCAGTATATATTAAGACCTACGGGGCCAATGTTACTGAGCTAAGCTATGAGGTAAGAACCTTAGATGGTAGCAGATTAATTGAGAATGGCCAGGCGGAGGAGCTTACTCAGGAGAAGAATCAGATTAAGGCGACTCTTAATCTCTCCAGCCTTCTGGATGCGGGTATTGAGTACCAGCTAATTCTTAGTCTTACGACAGATGGAAGAGAGGTATACTACTTCACCAGAATAATGGTGGACAAGGAAATCCACAGTTCGGACTGTGTTTCATTTTGCCTTGATTTTCATGAGAAAACTCTGGATTTAGATAATGAAAAAGAGCTGGCTAAATATATGGAGCCAGACTCTTCAGTTAAGAATGACAATTTAAACTTTGTTACCATTCATTCCTCCATGAGTCAGCTGTTTTTTGCAGATTTCGATGCTGAGATAATCTCTGATGTGTCGGTTTCTGTCAAGGAGGTAAAACAGGAGTACTGTTCAATAATTCTCTCCTACATGATGGCCAGAAAGGTTGAGGGAGAGGCCACAGAATACTATAACCTTGAGGAATACTACCGTGTGCGTTACGGAACTGAGAGAATGTATCTCTTAGATTACGAGCGTACCATGAATGAGATATTCAAGGAGGATGGAGACAATTACCAGGCTAACAGTCTCTCCCTGGGAGTAAGAAGTGAACAGGTGGACTGTGTTAGCAGTGAGACAGGCTCCATTGCCTGCTTTATTCAGGAGGGCGAGCTCTGGCAGTACAATAAGACCAGGGACAGTCTCACAAGGGTGTTCAGCTTCAGATCTCTTGAGGGAAATGACGAGAGAGAGAATAACAGCCAGCACAATATAAGAGCCATTCGAGTGGACGAGACAGGCTCCATGGATTATGTTGTTTATGGCTATATGAACAGGGGAATCCATGAGGGACAGGTTGGAATTTCTGTCAGACATTTTGACTCAATTACCAACGCTTCAGAGGAGATGGTGTGGATTAGTTCTGACCGATCCTACGAGATGATGGAGAACATCGTAGGCAAAATGGCCTATGTTAACGACGACAACAAATTCTACATGATGATGGAGGGATCCATTTACTGTATTGACCTTATAAACAAGACCCAGGAGATTATTGTATCTGGCCAGGGAGACAGCTTCTATGCCGTATCCGAGGATGGTTCAGCCATGGCTTATGCAGAGAATGGGGATGGCAATCAGGCAAGGACCTTATACTTCGTTAACATGAAGACCGGAGTTACAAGAGAGGTGTCAGTTTCCGAGGATGAATTTATAAAACCTTTAGGATTCCTTGACAACGATCTTATTTATGGAATTGCCAAATCAGAGCAGGTATCTGTTGATGAGACTGGAAATATAACCTTCCCTATGTATCAGGTTAATATCGAGGATTTCCAGGGTAATATTAAGAAAACCTACGAGAAGAAGAACACCTATGTGACCAGTTTATATACCGAGGGTTACACCATCCATTTAAGCAGGGCAAAATACAAGAATGGAAGTTTTAAGAAAATAAGCGACGATACAATTGTTAACATGGCCGGTGACAAGGATGACTTAATCAGTATCAGCCTTAGCAGTGATGGTGACAAACAGAAGATTGTAAGTATTGTGCTAAACGGAAATCTCCCATCGAATGATCCTAATGTCTTAAACTCTAAGGAAGTAGCCTATGTAGATAACAGAGACATTTGTTTAAAGGACGGTGCTGACGTTAAGTACTATTACTCCTACGCTAAGGGTCGCGTCGTAGCAATATCCGCTGAGGCTAAAACTGCCGTATTGTCAGCGGCGCTGGAAACAGGTGTCGTAATTGACGAGAATGGTCAGTATATCTGGCAGCAGGCCAAGGCTATGAATGTAAACACCTTGTCCGGTATGAGGGCAGAGTCCTCAGTATCAAAGGATTACGTAATACGGAGTCTGACGGTATTGCTAAGACGTGAGAACGTAACTGTTGCGGTGGATAGTCTTTTAGAAAACGGATCCACAGTTAAGGAAATAATGGAACAGACAATTTCTGATTCCCTGGTCTTTGATCTCTCGGGCTGTAACGTAATGCAGATGCTTTATTATGTGAGTCAGGGCAGACCTGTATACGCCATGGCAAGTAAGAATAAACCGGTTCTTATCTGCGGTTATACCCAGACTTATTTAACCTATTACGACCCATCGGTAAATGAGACCAAGACGGTTACTCTTGAGGCAGCCGATGAAATGTTTAGTTCAGCGGGAAATATATTCCTTGCCTATGTGGTAAAAGAAAATCATTAAGATAATTAAAAGCATTCAGAGGTGCGACACGCAGGGCAGGTCGCACCTCTGTTAATTTTTGCCCTAAATCTGCCGAAAGAATAGGTAGACGTATTTTGAAAAGGATGGTAGGTATGGACGTTAATAAGCTTACAATCGCGGAAAATCAGATAAACAGTGTGAATACAGCAAAGGGAAAGGGAGAGGTAAGAAATGAGTCCTCCCTTAGTATTTTTGCCGGAAAGATAGAGGAGCAGGAAGGCAAAATAGAGAGAGCCAACACCCTGTCTGACGTTAGGGAGAAGGCTAATTCCCTAACCTCTGGCAAGACAGATAACCATGCTGAGTTTGTGGCTGGTATCATGTCGCCATCCCTGATTTCCGGGGCGGAGAATGCCGGAATTGATATTAACAAGGAAGATGTTAAGACGGTAGAAACCGTTGTGGACAAGATCCAGATGGAGATGATTAAGGGCGGCTCAGAGGCTGTTGCCATGACAGCCAACCTGTCCAAGGAACAGTTAGAGCAGGTATCCGGCAAGGTGGCGACTGCCTATGAAATGGCGGCTAACCTAAAGCCTGTCACAGCAGAAGAAGCAACTTACATTGTAAGAAATGAGTTGGATCCTACCATTGGAAATCTCTATCAGGCTGAAAACCTGGTTGGTACAGGCGATAGTCTTGGTATCGCAGAGAGCTTTAACAAAACAGTGGAATTAGATGAGAGTCTTATGGCCCAGGTGCAGGAGATGCTAGCTTCCTTCCAGCCTGAATATACTGAGGAAGATATAGATATTGCCGCCATGATGGTCAAGAATGATGTGGCTCTTGTGGAGTATAACTTTAATCTCACCAGAGACTTGATGGAGCTTTCGCTTCCGCTTAGCGAGGACCAGGTAACTGAGGCAGTAAATTCTGCCATGGCCATTGGCTTATCCCCGGTGGAGGCAGCAGTGGATCCTGAATATAGCTATGAAAACAGAGCCATGAAAATGTCTCTAAAACTCATTCACAATGAGAGGGTTATGGAGGAAAGCAGACTGACCATGACTGTTCAGGCTAATTTAAACCTACTTAAGCAGGGTATCCATATAGAGACCGAGGATTTGGAGGTTCTTGTAGAGAAACTGAAGGAAGAAGAAACAAAGATTCAGCAAAATCTCTACAAAACAGATGATATTGCCGCTCTTCCGGAGATGGACGAGCAGTTTACTGACACAATGGAGGCTCTAGAGGCCTTTAAGACAGCGCCTTTAGTATTCCTTCCAAGAGTTGATTTTGCCGAGTCACTGACTGCTGTTAAGGAAAATGTCCTTGATAGCAAAGAGATGGCAGATTTCAAGAAGGCGAATGAGATATATGACACCATGAGAACCCAGGTTATGGGAGAATATGGCGACTCAATCCAGAAGGCCTTCAGAAATGTGGATGACATATTAGAAGAAATGAATCTTGAGCCAAATGTGGTAAATGAGAGAGCCGTGAGGATTCTTGCTTACAACCAGACCGAGATTACCATTGAGAATATAAATATGATGAAGGAAAGCGATGCCAAGGTGCAGACCCTGTTCCAGAATCTAACCCCAAAGGTTGCCCTTTCCATGATAAGAGAAGGGTACAATCCTTTGGATGTAAGCCTTGATGAGCTGACTAAAGAGGCTGCCAGCAGAAGGGAAGAGTTAGACCCTGCAGGTACCGACAGATTCGCCAAGTTCCTTGTTCAGCTAGACAATCATAAGGAAATAACCCCTGAGGAGAGAGAGGGATACTTAGGTATTTACAGACTTTTAACTCAGGTGGAGAAGTCAGACGGTGCCGCTGTGGGAGCTGTGGTGCTCTCAGGAGAGGACATGACCCTAAGAAATCTAATGAGAGAGGTTAGAACCTTCAGAAGCCACGGTGTAGATAGAAAGGTGGATGACAATACAGGAATGATGTCAGAGGACTATGTTGCGGACCTCTCCATCACTGAGCAGATTGAGGCATCCTACAACACCTCCGTAATTAAGCAGGCTTTGGAGTATGTAAGCGTAGAGGGCTTAAAGCAGGTGAGCGTGGAACTAAGCCCAGAGAATGAGGGCCAGCTTTCGGAAAGTCTTCTTGACCTTTCACCTGAGGAGTTACTTGAGGGACTTAGACTTACTGAGCAGGAAGGAAATGAGTATCAGGCCGAGATAGAGAGATTTAAAGAGGGTCAGCAGGTGCTTAACTCCCACAGGGAGGTGGAGACCTTCCTTGAGAGCCTGGATTTACCTCTTTCCACAGAAAATATTGAGGCTGCTTTCGAGCTCATGGATGCGCCTAATAACCTATATAAGAATCTATACAGAAGACTTCAGTCCCAGGGTCAGGGTAGAAGTCATGCAGACACAATGGCTGAAATTCACAGCATTAAAGAGGATATTCTGGAGAAGTTTGCAGAGAATGTGAAGGCTCCAGCTGAGCTTGCGGAGGCCCTTGAAAACCTTCAGGAGGAAGCTACTCATGTAATGGAGTCCATGATAGATGAGGATGTGACCAGTCTTGACTTAAGGGAGATGCGCCTGGCCTGCCAGGAGCTTTCAATTGTGGGAGAGCAAGCTAAGAAGGAGGATTTTGCCCTCCCAGTATTAGTCACTGACGAGATGGGAACAGTGTCTCTTAAGATTGTGAGAGGAAAGAAGGATAAGGGTAAGGTTACCCTGACTTCCGACCTTCCTAAATACGGCAAAATGGCAGCCGAGTTCACCGTATCAGATTCGGGAATCAAGGGATACGCGGTGGCCGAGAACCAGGAAACCTTAGATTTCCTTAAAGGAAAGCTCTCTGAGAAGGAAATGTTTAAGTCCATGGATTATCTTGAGAACAGAAGCCTTGATTTGGAAGTCTTTAGAAGCAATGCAGAGAAGGGTATAGAGATAAATCCTGACGAGGATCCATACAACGAAAATGGCAGCAAGACTGTAAAAACCTCCATGCTGTACGACCTGGCACGTGGATTCTTAATGGCTATTCAGTAGTGTAGTTAAGAAAAGCAGGATTTTTGCCGATAAAGGAAATAAGACTTTTTATTTGAATCACAGGGAAGTGTAAACATAGTGCAGGGATGCAGGCTATAAAGGAGATGTTTACATGAAGATTAATTATAATATGTCCGCATACGTAGCTAATTCACAGCTCCAGAGAAATGAGTCCTCACTGACCCAGTCCCTCGAGCGACTTTCATCAGGCTATCGTATTAACCATGCTTCTGACGATCCAGCTGGTATGGCTATCTCCGCAAAAATGAAGGCCCAGATTAAGGGTTTAGACCAGGCTGAGAGAAATTCTTCAGACGGTATTTCTATTATAGAGACTGCAGAGGGTGCTTTGCAGGAGGTTACAACAATCCTTCAGAGAATGAGAGAGCTTGCAGTTCAGGCTGGAAATGACACCTACGGTGACGACGACAGAGAGGCAATGCAGGATGAGATAGAGGCTTTAAAAGAAGAGATTGACAGAATTTCAACCGACACAGAGTTTAACAAGAAGAACCTTTTAGACGGTTCTCTTTGCAGTAGAATTTATTCCGATACCAAGAGTGTCGACAGAGTACAGGTTGAGAATGTTGCCTGCGGAATCTACCAGTTAGAGCTCACATCCGATGCAGCTCATGCAGAGATTAATCTTAACAACATGACAGCGGCAGCTCCACCTAAGGGTGAGATTTCAATTAATAATGTATCCGTTAAGTTCGATGGAACAGAGTCCTCAGTGGAATTCTACACAAGACTTCGTGATGCGGGTGAGAAGGCTGAGGTATCCATAGCTTTCGAGGATGCCAACAACGACGGCGTTTACACCTACGGTGAGGAATTAAAGCTTAAGTCCCTCTACACAGGTCAGGATGAAGTTATTGATATTGAAGCTGAAAACAGCGAGATGGGCAACTACTTTGGCCTTAATGTTGGTGGCGTAGCATCCATTTCAATGAATGCTAACGGTCAGGATGTAGGTGTCGCCCTTGTGGACGGCTTCACATCCCAGGCTACAGTTATCACAGATGGCAACATGGTATCCATCACCGATTTAAACGGCTTTAAGATGTCCTTTGATATCACAGAGGGATCTTTTGCCGGCGGCCTTACTAACTTCGACTTAGAGGTAACCAGGATTGGCGACATGACCTTCCAGGTGGGAGCTAACCAGTACCAGACAATCTCCGTTGATATTCCGGATATGTCTGTTAAGTCCTTAAGACTTGAGACCCTTGACGTAACAACAGTATTTGGCACTGACAAGGGATTACAGGCAATCGACGATGCATTATCAAGAGTTTCTTCTGTAAGATCCAGTCTGGGTGCAACAGAGAACAGACTTAATTACACAGTAGATACCCTTTCCGAGACACAGGTAGATATGACATCCGCATTATCAAGAATCGAGGATGTGGATATGGCCGAGGAAATGACAACATATACACAGAACAATGTATTAGTTCAGGCAGCAACCTCTGTATTAGCTCAGGCTAACGATCTGCCAGAGCAGGTATTACAGCTCTTACAGTAATAGGAGTAAGCTATGGATAGAGAATTAATTAGCGAGTTCAAGGCCAGAATCGTGAGGGCCAACAGAAGCCAGCTAATCGTTATACTGTACGATATGTATTTTGCCTATATAAAGGATGCCCTAATCTGTTATAATGATGGAAGATGGGAGCAGGCAAAAGAGGAAATCGACAGTGCCGACGCAGTGTTAAAGCGTCTCCAGGACGATTTGAATCATGACTACCAGATTTCCGGAGAGCTTCACAGGCTATATCAGTTCTGCAGAAAGGAGCTGGCCTTAGCCAAGGTTAGGAAGTCTCAGGATGAAATCAGGGCAACCCTTGATATCATGAGGAAGCTATATGTAGGCATGGAGGAGATGGAAAAGGTAGATGAATCAAAGCCTCTCATGCAGCACTCCCAGCAGATATACGCAGGTATGACTTACGGCAAGTACAGCTTAAATGAAGCCTGCGAGACTGGAGAAAACAGGGGTTTCCTGGCGTAGTAATATGGAATTATTAAACCTTAAACAATTTATAGAGAAGGCAGATGCTCTGTGTATTGAGCTTACAAGAGTCAACGTGGGCAATGCCAATAACGAAAAAATGACCCTGAAAGAGAGGCTTCATTACGAGCTTCTTTGCTTTGGGGTCTTTTTAGCGCGTGCAGACGGAAAGATGGACGAGACCGAGCAGGCCTTTATCCTGGATAATCTGCAGGTGACCATAGAGAATGAGTCCTTTAATAAGATTAAAAACACCACGGGAGATGGTTTTGGAGCGGCAATTCCATCTGTTTTAAAGTATGCAGTGTTAGGAGATGCGGGTAATAAAGTGAAGCCAGACCCCTTTAACGGGCAAAAGGCCATGGTTATCTACGATACCTTCAAGCTCTTTGGTCAGATGATGTTAGCCATTAACATTGAGTGTCCAGACCAGAAGATGATGGAGAGCTATACCACTTATATAAACCGCATGGAGGCCTTTATAAAGGAATATAGCGTGTGGTATACCGGCAGCCAGAAGAAGTATGGTCCTGTGGAGGTGGTCACAGAGAAGCCTATGGACGAAGAGGAGAGACAGGAAAAGCTTAACGAGCTCTTAGAGGAATTCCACTCCCTCACAGGCTTAGAGGCTGTGAAAAACCAGGTTGATACCCTTATAAATCTGGTGAAGGTGCAGAAAATGAGGGAGGAGATGGGGCTTAAGGTCTCAGATATCAGTAAGCACATGGTCTTCTCCGGTAATCCGGGAACAGGCAAAACCACAGTGGCAAGAATGCTGGCTGAAATTTACAAATACATGGGAATCCTTAAAACTGGTCAGTTAGTTGAGGTAGATAGATCAGGCCTGGTTAAGGGCTACATCGGTCAGACAGCAAGCAGAACCCAGGAGGTAATAGAGCAGGCCCTTGGTGGAGTGCTCTTTATAGACGAGGCCTACGCATTAAATGTAGGAAAGGGCGAGGGAGACTTTGGTCAGGAGGCTGTGGACACACTTCTTAAAGCCATGGAGGACCACAGGGATGAGCTTGTGGTTATCGTGGCAGGCTACACCGAGGAAATGAAGAAGTTTATTGACTCTAACCCGGGATTAAAATCGAGATTTAATAATTATATCTACTTTGAAGACTACACAGAAGACGAATTATTGGCCATTTTGAAGTCCATGCTTAAGAAGCAGGACTACTGCTTATCAGACGAGGGAGAAACCAAGGTTAAGGAAATCTTCAACTACAAGGTAGAGCATAAGGACAGAAATTTTGCCAATGCAAGAGAAGTGAGAAACATGATGGAGCATGCCATTGGTCACCATGCAGGCAGAGTAGTTAAGTTAAAGAAGGAAGATAGAAGTAAGGAAGTATTAAGCACCCTCACAGAAGAGGATTTTATATAGCATTTGACACCCGGGAAAGGCATATTTCTCGGGTGTATTTATAATTGTGGTAAAATAGCTGAAATATTATTTGTAACTTATTCCCAATATGCAAATTAAAATATACTCGTTATAATCGGACTCATCAAATCCGCAGTTCCTGTGGATGGCCGCATTCAGGCCAAGTTACCATTTATTAACTAAATACTCTGGAGGATGGAGATGAAAAAGAGATTTTATGTCATCTCCCGGGATTCCGACTACGTAAGGAGACTTAGGGATTGCCTTAAGTACAATTACGGGGATTATTTCGTCCCCTCTGGCAAGAAAGACTGCGAGATTTTATTTTGCCAGGAGGGAATGGAGGCTTTTAGCTGCCAGCACACCTTCATTCTGTGTGAGGAGAAAAGCGACGAGCCTAACAAGCTCTACATCTATCAGTCTGTTAAGGACCTGGTAGGAGAGTTTCTGAGAAAGTGCTCTGTAAGCCTTGTTCCAGTGAGTCCTGAGAGAAAGACCAGGCTGAGCCTGTTGATTGCACCTGGAGGTGCCGCGGAACTGTCTACTGTTTCCAAACTTGTGGCTGCAGAATATGGTGGGCGTGAGAAGGTGCTTTACTTGGATTTTGCCCCCTTTGGGGATGGTAAGTCAGAGAGTGGTGACAGGGGGATGTCAGGGATTCTGTATGATGTCTATAAGAGGGGGGTAGACTGCCTGAGTCCTGAGAGAATAAAAGGGAGTGTTCTCACAAGGGAAAGTTACGATGAGATCTCAGCATTTTTAAACCCTGTACACATAACAGAGCTTAGGGGTGAGTTTAGCTGCCTGGTAAAATGGCTTCTCAACAGCGGGATGTATGAGAGGCTGGTAATATGTTTAGAGGAACTTCCGGGCGGAATAAAGGAACTTCTGGAAAAGGCGGATGAGATTATAATTGTAAGGCCCTCTGAAAGCTTCCAAAAGGAGAGGACAGAGGGAAAATTAGCAGAATTCAGGCGCTTTTTAGAGGGTCTTAAGGAAAGCAGTAATAGGATGATAAAGGAGCGTGAGTACAGTGAAGCTTGATGTGACCGCCATTAAAGACAGGGTATTAGAGGATCTTGAGGGTCGCGAGACGGTTACAGAGGAGGCTTTAAAGGAGATTATTTCCAAAAGAATCTGGGGTATAGCAGAGGATACCGCCATGGACTTCTATGAGATGGATAAGGTCGAGAACCTGATCTTCAATTCCCTTAAACGACTTGACTGTATAGAGGAACTAATGGCAGATCCCCTAATTACTGAAATTATGATAAACGGCCCCAATAACATTTTCTATGAAAAGGCGGGCAGGGTATATAAATCAGACCTCTGCTTTGATTCGGAGGAGACCCTTTTAAATGTTATTGAGCAGATAGTTGGTGAGCATAACAGGAGGGTAAATATCAGAAATCCAATTGTGGATACAAGACTTGCCGACGGATCAAGAGTTCACGTAGTGCTAAGGCCCATATCCCTCGACGGTCCAATTGTCACAATCAGACGCTTCCTAAAGGAGGCGATGGACATGGAATTCCTTATGGCTAAGGGGAGCCTGACAAGGGAAGCCGCCGACTTTTTAAGTGAACTGGTAAGAAGTAAGAGGACTTTGTTAATCTCTGGCGGTACCGGTTCTGGCAAAACTACCCTCCTAAATGCTCTCTCTCTGGAAATACCAAGGGATGAGCGAATTATAACTGTGGAGGATTCCGCAGAGCTGACACTTCAGGACTGTCCTAACCTGGTAAGAATGGAGTGTCGAGACAGAAATGAAGATGGTTCAGGCGAAGTTAATATTAGAGATCTAATAAAAGCAAGCCTTAGAATGAGGCCAGACAGGGTCGTGTTAATATACGAATACCTTACCTATTGAACCCAATATTTATAAGGGTTTATTTTTTTGTTTATATAAACTATTGTTCAATCCCTATAAATAAAGAACAAAAACCAATTATCTCAAAATCCAGAAATAATTGGTTAGTGCAGAGGTGAACAGTAGTTAAAAATTCAAGTCAATTTTTGAAGAAATAATATCATTTATTTGCTTTTCCAATTCTTCGCATTTTGCTTTTTCCTGTTCATATTTTTCTTTATAATTTTCATTCAATTCATAAGCTTTAATTGTTTTTTCAAGCTTTGAAATAATGGCTCTTTGTGATGCAATTACAACATCCTTAGAATCCCTGTTTTGCTTTTTCTTA
>JAZQNS010000094.1:0-4873 GCA_045627425.1 Lachnospiraceae bacterium
ACCGATTTTGTCATGGGTAATATCATAGTAGATGCCTGGAGAACGTACTAACTGAGATACGATTACTCGCTCTGCTCCGTTAATAACGAAGGTACCTGTCTCTGTCATGAGTGGAAGATCTCCCATAAAGATCTCGTGCTCACTGATTTCATCTGCCTCTTTGTTGTAAAGGCGAACCTTTACCTTTAAAGGCGCTGCATAGGTTGCATCTCTTTCCTTACACTCTGGAATGGTATACTTCTTGTCCTCCTCGCAGAGCTTGAAGTCAACAAATTCCAGACTTAAGTGTCCGTTGTAATCAGATATCGGAGAGATATCGTCAAACACTTCCTTCAAACCTTCCTCGATGAACCACTGGTAAGAGTTCTTCTGAACCTCAATGAGGTTAGGCATCTCCAGCACGTCATTACGACGAGCATAGCTCATACGAAGGCTTTTGCCGGCTTTCACCGGATGAATTCTGTTCTTCTCCATTGACGTTTCACCTTTCGTTTTATTTAAACGCTTCTTTCCTTACACGCCAGGATAAAGGGTCGGCTGCCCATAAATTACTCTATAAGAAAATTGGCCTATGACACCACAATAGTGCAACGTATAGAATAACACAAAGCAGTCAAGTGTGTCAAGGGATTTTCATATGTGAAATTCCCCGTAACACGCGAAAGCCTTCGGTTCTCGTAGCCAACCATCGTCACATTTTGCCGATAAAAAAAGAGCCCACGCTTACGCGTGAGCTCTAAGATTTAAGCTTAAGCTAAATTACTTTAATGTAACCTTAGCACCCTCAGCCTCTAAGGAAGCCTTGATGGACTCTGCCTCAGCCTTGTTAGCACCTTCCTTGATTACCTTTGGAGCGCCGTCTACAACGTCCTTAGCTTCCTTTAAGCCAAGACCAGTTGCCTCACGAACAACCTTGATAACCTTAACCTTGTTTGGTCCAACTTCTGTTAACTCTACGTCGAACTCTGTCTTCTCTTCTGCTGCTGGAGCATCTCCTGCTGCTGCTGCAACTACAACACCTGCTGCTGCAGATACACCGAACTCTTCTTCACAAGCTTTTACTAACTCGTTTAACTCTAATACGCTTAACTCTTTGATAGCATCAATAAACTCTGCTGTTGTCATCTTTGCCATGATTAAATACCTCCGTTTAGTATTTTACAAAATGTAATTTTAATGTTTAGTGTTCCAAAATCTGTTGTTTCGGTAATTAAGCTTCCTCAGCTGGAGCCTCTGCTGGAGCCTCTTCTGCTGCTGGAGCTTCCTCAGCTACTGGAGCCTCCTCAACTGGAGCTTCCTCTGCTGCTGGAGCTGCCTCCTCAACCTTAGCGTCGCCTGCAACAGCACCGCCATTGTCTGCGATCTGCTGTAATACGCGAGCGAAGTTGGTGATTGGAGACTGAATGCTTCCAAGTAACTTGCCAAGTAACTCTTCTCTGCTTGGTACGCTTGCTACTGCATTGATACCCTTAGCGTCGTAGTATGTTCCCTCAACGACACCAGCCTTTAACTCAAGCGCTGGAGCCTTCTTTGCAAACTTAGCAAGAATACGAGCTGGAGCTGTTGCATCCTCTGTGGATACTGCCATAGCAGATGGTCCCTCAAGATGTGGATCTAAGCTCTCGAAGTCTGTTCCCTTGAATGCAAATCTCATCATTGTGTTCTTATAAACCTTATAAGTAACACCAGCTTCTCTTAATTCCTTACGTAACTTTGTGTCTTCCTCAACAGTAAGTCCGCGGTGGTCTACTAATACTACAGACTGAGCGTCCTTGATTGCTTCGGAAATCTCCTGTACGATTGGCTGTTTAAGTTCTACCTTTGCCACGAATCGTGCACCTCCTTATTTTATTTTGTGAGGTCTTATGAAAAAACCTCGTCTGCCCAAAGACAGACGAGGTAATAATTACGAAATTATTCGTTTCATAAAATCCTCGGCAGGCCCTACGGTTACGGATAAATCCGCCTGCTGTCTTCGGTCGTGTGTTAAACACACTTGGTGATTATAACATCACCATATATTGATGTCAACTAAAATCTATCACCGTGCGAAAGTGATTGATCTAATGACTAACCAAGCTTGTTAACGTTTAACTTAACGCCAGGTCCCATTGTAGAAGCGAGTGTAACGCTCTTTAAATACTGACCCTTTAAAGCTGATGGTCTAGCCTTAATGATGGCATCCATTAAAGCCTGGAAGTTGTCGCTTAACTGTTCTTCTGTAAAAGATGCTTTTCCAACTGGCACGTGGATAATGTTCGCCTTGTCCAGTCTGTACTCAATCTTACCAGCTTTGATTTCCTCTACAGCCTTAGCTACATCCATGGTAACTGTTCCAGCCTTTGGGTTTGGCATTAAGCCCTTTGGTCCTAATACACGTCCTAAACGTCCAACAACACCCATCATATCTGGAGTTGCTACTACAACGTCGAACTCGAACCATCCCTCGTTCTGGATCTTTGGAATTAACTCCTCGCCACCTACGAAGTCAGCGCCTGCCTTGGTAGCCTCATCAAGCTTCTCGTTCTTAGCGAATACTAAAACGCGAGTCTTCTTACCTGTACCATGTGGCAAAACTACTGCTCCACGGATCTGCTGATCTGCATGACGTCCATCACATCCGGTTCTGATGTGAGCTTCGATTGTCTCATCGAACTTTGCTACAGAAGCGTTCTTTACTAATGTAATTGCCTCTGCTGTATCGTACTGCTGAGCTCTGTCGATCTGCTTAGCAGCCTCTAAATATCTCTTACCTCTTTTCATGTTATACCTCCTGTGGTTATATCGGGAGAGGTCCCTCCCACTGTTTATCTAATGTTAATTACTCTGCTACGGTAACACCCATGGAACGAGCTGTTCCAGCGATCATGCTCATAGCTGCCTCAAGAGATGCAGCATTTAAGTCCTTCATCTTAGTCTCAGCGATTTCTCTAATCTGATCCTGAGTAATGGTTGCAACCTTAGTCTTGTTAGGAACACCAGAAGCCTTCTGAATCTTGCAAGCCTGCTTGATTAATACAGCTGCTGGAGGAGTCTTTGTGATGAAGCTGAAGCTTCTATCTGCGTATACTGTAATAACTACAGGGATGATTGTGTCACCCTTGTCTGCTGTCTGTGCATTGAACTGCTTAGTAAACTCAACGATGTTTACACCATGCTGTCCAAGAGCAGGTCCAACTGGAGGAGCAGGTGTTGCCTTACCAGCAGGAATCTGCAATTTGATATATCCTTCTACTTTTTTTGCCATTTGGAATAGCCTCCTTAATTAAAAAACATCTTACATCTTTCTAATATCTGCGAAACTGATTTCTACCGGTGTTTCGCGACCGAACATTTCAACATTGATGGTAACTGTCTGCTTGTGTTCGTTGATACTGAGTACAGCGCCTGCGGTATTCTCCCACGCGCCGCCGATTACAGTGATCATATCTCCCACTGCCAGGTCAATCTCAACGTTGTCCTGTCTGATTCCGAGATTGCCCATCTCGTAATCACTTAATGGTACCGGCTTACTTCCCGGACCGACAAATCCGGTAACGCCTCTGGTATTTCTGACCACATACCAAGTGTCATCATTCATTACCATGTTGATCAAAACATAGCCCGGAAACATCTTCTTAGAAGTCTGCTTACGAACTCCATTTTTTATCTCGACTACGTCTTCCATTGGAACACGTACCTCAAGAATTTCGTCCTCTAAGTGACGATTCTCGATTGTCTTGTCAATGTTCGCCTTAACCTTGTTCTCATATCCTGAGTAGGTATGAACTACATACCAGTTAGCCTCTGCCATTAAAATTCACCAATCCTTTTTATAAGTTCACAATAACATCAAGGAACAACTGTACTAACCAATCAATACCTGCGATAACTAATGCAAGTATTACAGTAGCAACAACTACTGCTACGGTCTGACGGATCAGGGAATTTTTGCTGGGCCAGATTATCTTGCGAAACTCAGACTTAAGGCCATCGAAAAAGCCTGTCTTCTTTGCAACTTTTGTTTCTTCGCTCATAATCTTACTCCTTTACTTATCCTGACTATTTTGTTTCCTTATGTAAGGTATGAGTCTTGCAGAATCTGCAGTACTTCTTTGTTTCCATTCTGTCTGGATGAGTCTTCTTGTCCTTGGTCATGTTGTAGTTACGCTGCTTGCACTCTGTACATGCCAATGTTATTCTTGTTCGCACAACTTCCACCTCCATTTTTATTTCTGTATGATAATGGGATTTTTACGGCAAAACCGGCTGGGTAGACCTTGTGGGATGGTCGTTCCGATTTTGGGCATAAAAAAAAGACCCACTTTCATCGCTAGAATATACTAGCACGGTCAGTAAAGTCCGTCAAGCACTTTTTTCTAAACAAAGCACTAACTCGCTTATTATATATAGAAGATAGTCTGTCGTCAAGGATATTTCATTTTGCCTAAGGGTATAATCCCGGCAAAATTTCAGTTCCTAATATAATTATGATTTTACTGTTAAGAATTGTTTTAATTGTTCGATATATTTATTGAGGAAGAACCCAAGATATTGTGGGTTTTTCGCGGAATTTTAAAGATTTAGTGGCTTTCCAATCACAAATTCCGTGGTATAATGATTATGTATAAATGGACTTAGTATGTCCCCGCGCGCATCTGCGTTATTTCATGGAAGAAAGGAGGGGAATCTATATGGCAGCTATCGATACAGTATATAACTACTATCTCAGTACCTACGGCAATTCTACCCAGAATCGCTATGATACCCATAAGAAGAGTGAGCTGCGCTCTGTTTACAACAGCATGATTAAAGTTAATAAGGAATCCCCTCTGTACAAGATCCAGGGTGCCGACACAGGCGAAGCTTCGCGTTTTGCCATTGATGTCAAGGA
>JAZQNS010000095.1:0-28875 GCA_045627425.1 Lachnospiraceae bacterium
TGGGTTACATGAGTTTGACTATGATATCAGCGGAGGGTTTGGGAATATAAGTAAGCAAGGTTTTCCTCTTTCTATGATTATCGAGGGGAAAAGAAGCGTTTAATTGATTGTAGCTAAAATCTATTTTATTGTGCATGAAAAACGACGTTGAAACGGTTGTGTTACTGTCGAAGAAACCATGATTTGAGAAAAAGATTTTGAAGGAGTGTAATCTATGTTTACATTTGGGTTTTCATATGTAGGAGTATTGTATTTATTGATGCTCTTTATTCCAAATATAATATGGGCGAAGAATCAGCCGAGCGGATACGATGCATCTGGTGAAAAAAAGCTTCTTGTGATTTTAGAAAGATGTGGGGAAGTGTTATGCTCCTGTTGTATTCTTGTTTTCTCAGATTTTAATATTCATATAACAAAATGGATCATTTGGCTGGGTATCTCGTTCTTTTTGATGCTTTTATACGAGATATATTGGATTCGTTATTTCAAATCGGAAAAGACACTGGAAGATTTTTATAAACCAATGTTGGGGATCCAAGTGCCTGGTGCAACTCTTCCGGTAATTGCATTTTTTGTTTTGGGTATATATGGAACCAATATTTTTCTGATAGTGTCCAGTGTAATTTTAGGAATAGGACACATTGGAATTCATAAGGCGCATTATAAAAAACTGAATCCGCCAAAAAGAAACTGGTTTTCAAAATATTAAAAGGAATTTATGTTGAACTAGGTGGACAATTAAGTCCTGAAAGCTATGTGAGTTACTCTTGAGTCAACGATTTGCTCGATGCTTATACCGTTGTTGATCATGCGTGTGAAAGATTTGGCAAAGAACAGGTGATTAACATTGATTAATAAACCGCTTTACTTCTTTTGAGATGATGTGATAATATCAATATAGTTAGTGTTGGCTAACTCTAAAAGGTCTGGAATACAGACCTATTTGTTTGACTATTGGTTAGAATTAACTAACCCAAAACGGGAGCGGCGAACAAAAATGATTATGAGAGTATTGCGTGTGCAACTGGCTGCTGAAGAAAACGGAAGAATCAATACAGAAGACAGGTGCTAAATTTGTGTTTGCGCAGATTGTTTCGATGATTTGAAAGATGTTGCAAAGGGATTTAGAAAGGTGAAGGATGATAACATAACGAGAGGAATAAGCGGGTGGACTATGAATATTAAAATAATAATCGGACTTTTGATTCCTTTTGCAGGAACCGCATTAGGATCAATGATGGTCCTGTTTATGAAAAATGAGATTAATAAGACTTTACAAAAAATATTAACAGGGTTTGCTGCTGGAGTTATGGTATCGGCTTCTTTCTGGAGTTTACTTCTTCCAGCGATTGAACAGGCGAAAGAAAGCGCCGATAAATGGTCAGTAATATCTTCAATATTGGTTTTTTGCGCCGGTATGCTTTTCCTCTTAATGATTGACAGCCTAACACCTCACATGCATCTTGATAACACTGTGGAGGGCCCCAAGGCAAAATTAAAAAAGACTACAATGTTGGTTCTTGCGGTTGTAATCCACAACATTCCCGAAGGAATGGCTGTTGGAGTTCTTTTTGCCGGATGGAACCAGGGAAATAATATAGTTTCTTTGTCGGCTGCAGTGTCACTGGCAGTTGGAATAGCTATTCAGAACTTTCCTGAGGGAGCAATCATTTCTATGCCGCTTCATGCGAATGGTGTAAGCAAGACAAAAGCATGCTTCAAGGGAATACTGTCAGGTGCGGTAGAACCGATTGCCGGGTTTGTTACGATTATGCTAGCTTCACTTCTGGTTCCACTTATGCCAGGGCTATTAAGCTTTGCGGCTGGAGCAATGATTTATGTAGTAGTAGAAGAACTTATTCCTGAAATGGCAGAAGGAATCCATACAAATAAGACAACATTTGCTTTCATGATTGGCTTTGCCGGAATGATGTTATTAGATGTTGTTTTAGGATAGATTAAGGAGATTTTAAAATGCCGGATATTATAATAGTGTAGGCAGCTGTTTATTATGGCTTAAAAATGTAGCTTCAGTATTTTGATGAAATGTTCATCAATGTACTGAAGCTATTTATTATTCTGTCATATGGTCCGATTTCAATGGCGAAGGGATAGAACTCCAAATGCAATGGAAAGATCGCGAAATAACTGGCTGTCTGAGTATTCAGGATATCCAATGCGTTCTTTAATGCGATTGAGGCGGTAATGAATTGTATTGGCATGACAGTGAAGCGCGATAGAAGTTGCAGTGGCATCGCCACCATACTTGATCCAGGCAGCACAGGTATCCTTATATTCGAGAATAACCTCCTCATATTGTGATGAGAAAGAAATCATTGCCGGTGAGTCTGCAAGTGGAATCAGCAGTTGGTAAATACCAATGTCCGAATAGGAACTGAAGTTAATTCCGGTGGTTGTAGCAGCAAGCCATCCATAATACGCCTCTTGAAATATTTCTCCAAATTTCTCGTGGGATAAGTGTATGCCACTCCAAACAGTTGCTGTATTGTGCGACATTCCAAGTATATCGGCAGCCTCTCGAAAAATGGCATCAAATGCTGATTTGCTTGATGTATTAGCAGTGAAGAGCATAAATAAACCGTCTTTATGTGGAACGGGTAAGCATTTCACTTTTAGGCCTTTGCTGTGGTAATAGAGATTCTCGATTCTTTCCGGAATCAGTGCATCGGATTGAAGATAAACCGCTGCACTATAATCTTTAAGACGGAGTGAAATGCCATGACTGACCTGATACATGGACTCTTTACCTAAATCACCACGAACCATTTTGTCCACATATTCTTCTGTTAGAAAAGATGAGTCATCATTGCGTATTGCTTCGGTAATTTCAAAGATAATATTCTCAAACCATGTCCCATCCGTATATGAGAATATTGGGAATTGTCTGCTCTGTGCAAAAGCTACAACCTCTTCTGGAAGAGTGTCGTAAATCACCTTTTTATAAATCAGCGCGGAAGCATCACGGTTCACTAATTCCTCGATTGCCTGAAGTAACAACTCTGTATCGTCCTTAGCGAACAGCAGACTTGAAATAACAATGCTGCCATGTGTGAAGGAATCGGATGAATCGCATTCAACACCGACAGAGAATTCATAGTCCAGGATTTCTGCAGAATGAATCGGTTTAGACAGACCAGAGGTGCCCGTTAGAAGCTGAAACGTTGAAGCACATGGCAGTCGCAAAATATCTTGAACAGTTAAAGCCATATCAAAAGCCTCCTTTTGTGCAATTCACAAATATCATATCACAATATTTTGAAATACACAAAAAAACAACAGAGCTGCTTCCTCTATAATATAGGCAGATCATAAAAAGGAGGAGATAATTGTGAAAATAGAAACTTTTAAGGTAGAACAGTGGATGAATGATTGGGAAACCAAGTGCAAGTATAATCTCGCAGAAACATGTATCGATTCACTTTCCATTGGAGAATTGTTGGAGCTTTGCGGGAAAGACGTGGAATCATATATGATGGCACTTGCAAATACCAGGATGTCATACAGCCATATCGAAGGCTCACCGGAGCTTCTGCAGGGCATCGCTTCTCTTTATGAAGACGTGAAACCGGAAGAAATCGTGCCTTTGCATGGTGCGGTTGGGGCCAATAATCAGGTCATTATGACATTAATTGAGCCTTCAGATAACATGGTATCAGTAATGCCGACATATCAGCAGCATTACTCTATTCCAGAGTCCATTGGAGCAGAAGTGAGAATTCTGAATCTAAATCTGGGAAATAAGTTTTTGCCGGACTTGAATGAGCTGAAGTCTCTGGTAGACGCTAATACGAAAATGATTACCATAAACAGTCCAAATAATCCAAGCGGATCAGTAATCCCCGAAGATACAATGAAGGCAATCGTTGAGATAGCAAGAAGTGTGGATGCTTATGTGCTCTGCGATGAGGTTTATCGAGGTATTTCTGAAGATGGCAGCTACATGCCTAGCATTGTTGATTTCTATGAGAAGGGTATCAGTGTAGGCAGCATGTCAAAAACATTTTCACTGGCTGGGTTGCGTCTTGGATGGTTCGTCTCTCACGATAAAGAGCTGGTACGACTGGCTAAGGAGAGAAGAGATTATGACACCATTAGCTGTGGTGTAATTGATGATAAGCTGGCTGCCCTGGCTCTGTCACACAAGGAAGCCATTTACTCGAGGAATAGAGAAATTCTATTAAAGAACAGACGCATTCTGGATGACTGGGTAAATTCCACTGAGGAAGTGTATTATCAGAAACCGGCTGCAGGAACAACAGCGCTTGTATATTACAAAAAGGATATTCCTTCTAGAGAACTTTGCATAGGCTTACTTGAGTCAAAAGGAGTAATGTTTACGCCAGGAGAGTGCTTTGAAATGGAAGGGGCAGTAAGAATTGGATATGCTTTTGATTCAGAACAACTTGAAGAAGGTCTGGAACTCTTTAAGGCATATCTGAAGGAAATCTAATAAGGAGGATAATTATGACAGTACGAGTATTGAATAAATCAGATATCATGAAAGCTGTTAATATGGCCTCAACGATACAGGCTGTGGAAAATGTATATAAAATGAAAAGCGCAGGAGAAGCAGTAGCATGGCCGACAGTGTTTCACATCTTCGAAGAAGGAGTGAGAGATATGGATATTCGTTCAGGATATCTGCCGGGTGAGCACATTTTTGGTCATAAAACGATTGGATTCTTTGGGAACAACGCATCTAGAAACCTGCCAACACTGGTAGCAACGATTAACGTCTTTAATGAATATACAGGTGAATTGATGGGCGTGTTAGAAGGGTCTTATATTACAGGGGTTAGAACAGGAGCAGCGGGAGCTATTGGAGCAAAGTTCCTGGCTCGAAGGGATTCAAAAACTCTTTTTCTGCTTGGTGCTGGTAATCAGGCTGCATATCAGATTGCAGCAACACTTCTTGTGTTTCCAGCATTAGAAAAAGTCTATGTTGCGGATTTGCCAAATCCAGAAAATGCAAGACGTTTTGTTAAGAACATACGCCCAAGATTAAAAGAAGAATTTGGTATTGATGCATCAGGTGTCGTTTTCGAGGCTACAGAAAACTTGGCTGAGACTATTCCGAACAGTGATATTGTGATAACAGTTACCCCATCTAGAGAACCTGTTATCAAGAGAGAATGGGTCCGTCCTGGAATGCATTTCTCAACAATTGGCTCAGATATGGAGGGCAAGGAGGAAATTGATCCGGAAATCTTTCGAGGTGCCAAAGTATTTGTTGATGATATGAAGCATTGCATTGAGGCTGGTGAGGTTGAGATTCCAGTCAAGAAAGGGATTATCGCAGAAAACGAGATTACTGAAATTGGTAAACTGATTGCAGGTGAGGTACCAGGTAGAACATCAGAGGATGAAATTACCATATACGATCCTGCGGGTATGGCTATTTTGGATATTGCAGCCGCAAAGTCAGCACTGGATCTTGCAGAAGAAAAAAATCTGGGGACATTGGTTGAGTTATAGAATGTAGATGGATATGCAACAGTTTGTTGGAAATATAGCATATAAACCTGAGGAGGATGTTCTGTACGAGCATCCTCCGTTTTAATACGATATACTGTTATCGTATTGATGGTGGAGTTTCCATGAACGGGGAAACGAATATATATCAATGATGTCGACTTAAATGTGGAGAATAGCAGAGAAATAAAAAAAGATGTTTTGTCCCTCGACAACGTCGACGAAATTCACACTAAGTCATCCTGTAGTGTCCTATAATTTTTCCCCAAATAGATAATATATCTTCTTCATAACTTGCTTGATATTTGGACGAATGATGTAAAACAAATGGAATTCCCTTTGCATTTCTACTATCAGATATTATCCCAATATGATGCTCCCAAATGGTTGGGTATCTCGTTTACGCTAATGTATAATCCGCTGCAGGGAAAGCAGTGATAGTATGCTTATCCTTGTTCGTAGAACGAACGATATAAATACCATCATTTATCTGATATCTATAATAATTTTTTGTCCCATAAACCATAATTCCTTTTCGTTGTCATACAGAAGCACATCATGAACCACATCCTCGATATGTTCAACAATAAGCTCCTGCATAAATCTTAGTTGTGCTTTTGTAGCAATCGAATTTTTAAAATACAAAAGGTTTTCTGCAAACTGGCGCTTCTCTATTACCGTATCCTTTACTAAAAACAAATTCCCAATATCCGAATCTATCCAACATCCAATCATCAACATAAGTAGAGCAACACATATCAAAGAAATTATAGGGATACTAATGGCTAACTGCTTTTTCATCTTTTTAAGCTGTATTTTTTCCGCTACAATTCTAGTACTTATCTTTTTCATGCTTATAAATCCTTCTCGTTGCGTTTTATATGTGCAATTAAGTCGTTGGTTCCTTCTAGGCTTGATTCAGATACCAATTTAATTGTATCATATACATAGGCGAATTTAGAGGCACACAAGGAGCTTGATTTGATTAAAAATCACACATTTGCGGACGAATTGCAGACAATGAAATAAAAACGCGGAAATTCATTTGCTTAATATACTGAAAAACTAAGAAAATAATAACATCACTAAAAAGGGGAATGGTTGCTACTGCTTTGAGGACCAGGGGGACAGGGTTCCTGATACATAAATGAAAGGGGGGAATATGAGAATTGAAATAATGGGATATAGTGGTTCTGGAAAATCAACTTTGTGTCGGAAGCTCGCGGATGTGTATAATGTGCCTGCACTTCATTTGGATAAAGTTCATTTTTTGCCGGGCTGGCAAGAGAGGACTGACGAAGAGAAGCAGGAGATTGTACGTACATTCCTTGACGAGCACCAGGATGGCTGGGTTATAGATGGAAACTACACCAGCCTCAGCTATGACAGAAGAGTCGAGGAGGCTGACCTTGTAATTCAATTACTATTTTTCAGAATAAACTGCCTGATTAGATGTATAAAGAGATTCAACACCTACAAGGGAAAAAGCCGCCCGGACATGACAGAGGGATGCGAAGAAAAGATAGACTGGGAATTCATAAAATGGATTCTGTGGGAAGGCCGCTCAAAAACTGCAAGAGAGCGTTATAAAAGAATCCAAAAGCAATATCCGGAAAAAGTTCTTGTGATAAGAAATCAGAGACAATTAAATAAGTATTTAAAAAGGAGTTAGCTATGGGAGTATTAGAGATTAAGAATTATTCTAAGAGTTATGGAGATGGGAAGAAGGCAGCAGATAATGTTTCCATCACAGTAGAGGCTGGAGATATATACGGATTTATAGGCCACAATGGAGCGGGCAAGTCCACCACAATCCGTGCTGTGGTTGGTGTTCTTGATTTCACTGAGGGAGAGATTTACATTGACGGAAAGTCCGTTAAGGAGGATTCCCTAGAGTGTAAGAAAGTCACAGCATACATACCAGACAACCCAGACCTTTATGAGAATCTTACAGGTCTTCAGTATTTGAATTTCGTGGCAGATGTATTTGACCTCTCCGAGGAAGTGAGAGAGGAGAGAATTAGAAAGTATGCGGATATGTTTGAAATCACAGATGCCCTTCAGGATTTGATTTCCTCATATTCACACGGCATGAAGCAGAAGGTTGCAATTATCGGAGCCTTAATTCACGAGCCTAAGCTTATGGTGATGGATGAGCCTTTCGTGGGACTGGATCCTAAGGCTACTTTCGTATTAAAGGAAATCATGCATGAAAGATGCAAAGAGGGGGCAGCAGTGTTTTTCTCCACTCATGTACTCGACGTGGCTGAGAAGCTCTGTAACAAGGTTGCTATCATTAAGAAGGGCCAGCTCATTGCATCTGGAACAATGGAAGAGTTAACAAATGGACAATCTCTTGAGAGTGTATTCATGGAGGTTGTAAATGAATAATAAAAGATTTATATTGCTTAAAACTCTGCTTTTGTCCACAAGCAGGGTTAATAAGGCAAAATATAGCAGGGACAAAAAAACAAAAAACAAGGCAATTGGAGGACTGGTGGGGGTTGCTATAATCTACCTAATGATTGTCTTCTACTGTATAGCTGCTGGTGTCGGATACGGTTACCTTGGATTATATGATTCGATTCCGGTAATTTGCGCAGCTACAATATCGGCATTAGCCTTTGTCTTCACTTTTTTTAAGACTAACGGATATCTTTTTGCATTCAAGGAATATGACATGCTTATGTCACTGCCTTTTAGCCCTAAAACCATTGCGGCAGACAAATTCCTATACATGTATATGTCCAGTCTGCCATGGTATTTATCCATACTCCTGTCCATGATGGTGGCCTATGGAGTGTACGCAAAGCCAGGCATAATAGTATATATTCTGTGGATAGTGCTAGGTCTTATTTTGCCTGTAGTTCCAATGCTTTTTGCAGCCTTCTTGGGCTTTATAATTGCTAAGATTAGTGCAGGCTTCAGACACAAGAACATTATCCAGACAGTGCTCACCTTTGTTTTCGTTCTTTTCTGCTTCTCATTTCAGTATATAGTTGAGGCGGTGGTTAAGAGTGATGACACTAAGGAGATCCTCTCTGGCATTTCAGACAAAATATCCGGCCTTGGCAATGGATACCTGCCAATCGCATGGTTTAGCGAGGCTGTTCTTAAGGTGAATCTTTTGGATGCAGCTTTACTGATAGCCCTGTCCCTTGGACTTTTCGAGCTTTTATTCATACTTGTTGGAAAGAACTACAGGGAGATTAACTCAAGACTTAAGACCCATGGAAAGGCAAAAAAGAAAAGTGACCTTTCCTTTAAGAAACAGAACCTCCTAAATACCATTGCATTTAAGGAGTTTAAACGCCTTGGCGGAAACACAACATATCTTGTAAATGCTACAATGGGTCTGGTATTAGCAATAATCCTTGGTCTTGCATCGGCGGTATTCAGCTTCGACAGGATTATCCAGATAATCACCAAGGATGCACCTTTTGATGCAGCTATTGTGTATCCGGCAATACCACTTATCGTATACTACCTGACGGGAATGATGTCCACATGCGCCTGCACACCATCCCTGGAAGGAAAGAATTACTGGATAGTACAGAGCCTTCCAATAGAGAAGAAAACCCTTTATCAGGGCAAAATGCTCTTTAACGTGTATCTGACTGTGCCGGTAGCAATCTTCACCACACTCTGCCTTTCGATTTCAGCCAGAGTGCCGGTTTTAAATGCAATTATCTATCTCATCGAGGTGTTGGCTCTCTCGGCATTCTCATCCTCCTGGGGATGCGTATGCGGAATAAAGCACAGACGACTTGACTGGGAGAATGAAATAGAGGTAGTTAAACAGGGTACAGCAGTGGCGCTCTATCTTTTACCAAATATGTTTGTAGTCATGGGGCTGGTAGTTGGCGTAGTTGCGCTAAGCCTCGTCGTAAACTCCAACCTGATTTCAATATTACTAACTTGCATTGCCCTTATCCTGGCTCTGCTAAGTTACAGGCGTGTTATTAGTCTCGCTAAGAAAGAAGAGAATATTTAGGAGGCAAAATGGGAGACAGTCGTTTTAAGGCAATACTTAAGGCAAGCATAATAGGCATAGTGTTAAATTTAATCCTGGCAGCTTTTAAGGCTCTGGTGGGAGTTTTATCAGGCTCCATCGCCATTGTGTTAGATGCGGTGAACAATCTGACAGATGCCATGAGCTCACTTATTACCATGATTGGTACTAAGATAGCAACAAAGGATCCAACCAAGAAGCATCCCTTCGGGCATGGAAGAACAGAGTATTTGGCAACAACAATTATTGCAGGATTAATTCTATATGCCGGAATTACAGCATTTGTCGAATCTGTAAGGAAGATTTTTGATCCGGTAACACCAGATTATTCCAAAATAACTCTGCTAGTTGTAATTGGCGCTATATTCGTAAAGATATTCCTGGGATTATATAATCTTAAGGTTGGAGAGAAAGCTGACTCTGATTCGCTGAAGGCTTCTGGTAAGGATGCCCTCTCTGATGTGGCAATTTCAGTGTCAACTCTGATTGCGGCTTTAGTATTTATATTCACCGGATTTTCGGTGGAGGCATACCTTGGTGTATTCATTTCCATAATGATCCTAAAGGCAGGCTATGAGGTACTGAGGGAGGCTATCTCCAAGCTTCTTGGCGAAGGCGGAGACGTTGAATTAGTAAAGGGAGTTAAGAAAACCATCTGCGCCCATGAGGGAGTTAAGGGTGCCTATGATCTTGTCTTCCATAACTATGGACCAGGCAACCACATTGCATCTGTCCATGTGGAGGTTGATGATTATGTTACTGCCAGCCAGTTCGATACTCTCACAAGACAGCTCGTGGAGGATGTCTACAGAGAGAATAATGTATATCTTTCCGCTGTTGGATTATACGCAATAAATACCAGTGATCGGAAGGTAATCGATTTTAGGGATAATGTGAGAAAGATTGTGCTTGATCATGAGTATGTGCATGGAATGCACGGCTTTTTCCTTGACGAAGAGAAGAAGATTATCCGATTTGATATGGTGGTTTCCTTTGATGCTCCTGACAGAAAAGAATTGTTTAAACATGTTGAAGAAGACATAAAGAAGGAGTATCCAGATTACCAGGTATTTGGAAACATGGATTCCGACTTCAACGAGATATAACCAAAGATCCAAATAAGATAAAAATACATAGCGAAAGACCCCGGGGGCAATCCTGGGGTCTTTCTATATTGATAGGAAAAACAGTAGTATATTGCTATTTAATAATTAGAAATCAACCTCTGTATCGTAGTAGCAGCACTTAAGAAGCTTCTCCATCTCTTCCTGGGATGGCTGTCTTGGGTTGGAACCTGTACAAGCATCTAAGATAGCATTTGCTGCGATATCTGGTAATCTCTCGAGGAATACTTCCTCGGGAACGAAGCCCTGCTCTGTTGGATAGGAATCAGCACCGTAGTTCTTGATGCAGTGAGGAATGTTAAGATCATCGTTCATCTTTCTTAAGTAGTCGATTAAGAGCTTAACCTTCTCGTCATCGTTAGAACCGCCAAGTCCCATGTAATCAGCGATAACACCGTAACGCTTCTTAGCTGTCTCATCCTTAGCGTTGAATGCGATAACCTTTGGTAAGTACATAGCATTAGCAGCACCATGGATGATGTGTGCGCCGTGATCTGCGAAAGCAGCACCAGTCTTGTGTGCCATGGAGTGAACGATACCAAGTAAAGCATTGGAGAATGCCATACCAGCTAAGCACTGAGCATTGTGCATGCGATCACGTGCAGCCATATCCTCATTGTAGGATGGGATAAGGTCCTTCATGATCATCTCAATAGCGTGAATTGCTAAAGGATCTGTATAGTCACAGTTAGCTGTAGATACGTAAGCCTCAACTGCATGAGTCATAGCATCCATACCTGTATGTGCAACTAACTTCTTAGGCATTGTCTCTGCTAATTCAGGATCAACGATAGCTACATCTGGTGTGATCTCGAAGTCAGCGATTGGATACTTAATGCCCTTGGAATAATCTGTAATAATGGAGAAGGCTGTAACTTCTGTAGCTGTTCCGGAAGTAGAAGAAATAGCACAGAAATGAGCTTTTCTACGTAACTCAGGAATACCGAATACCTTGCACATATCCTCGAATGTGCACTCTGGATACTCGTACTTAATCCACATAGCCTTAGCAGCGTCGATTGGGGAACCGCCACCAACAGCGATAATCCAGTCTGGACCAAACTTAAGCATAGCGTCAGCACCCTTCATAACTGTCTCGACAGATGGGTCTGGCTCGATGCCTTCAAATAATTCAACTTCCATGCCTGCCTCTTTAAGGTTGTTAACGATTCTGTCTAAGAAGCCGAACTTCTTCATGGAACCGCCACCTACGCAGACCATGGCTTTTTTGCCCTTGAAATTCTTTAACTCGTCAATTGCGCCCTTGCCGTGATAAATATCACGAGGTAAAGTAAATCTTGCCATTTTTTTTCCTCCAATAATTAATAAATACGCCCGAGTGTGTTAAAAAAATAACCACCGAATCTATTCTAACATTTCGTCAAAAATCTATCAATGAATTTGACATTTAAATATCAATAAAAATTAGGGGTAAAAATGGTATAGTATTACTATAGACATGAAGGAGACACAAAATGGCTAATGGGTTATTCTTTCAGAGCACACTCTGTTATATAGAAAAAGATGATCGTTATCTAATGCTATACCGCAACAAAAAGGAAGCTGATGCCAACAAGGGCAAGTGGATTGGCGTGGGCGGCAAGTTTGAGGAGGGTGAGAGTCCTGAGGACTGCATGCTAAGAGAGGTTAAGGAGGAAACAGGCCTTAGCCTTACGGATTATGAATACCGGGGAATCATCACTTTTGTCTCGGACGAATGGGGCACAGAGTATATGCATCTCTTTACGGCAAAATCCTTCACTGGCCATCTTAAGCAGTGTGACGAGGGAGAGCTTAGATTCATTGAAAAGGGACAGCTTATGAATCTTAATCTCTGGGAGGGTGACAGGGAGTTTTTAAAGCTTCTTTTGTCTGACACTCCCTTCTTCTCCATGAAGCTCACTTACAGAGGAGATGACCTTGTGGGAACCCACACCAGAGTTTATGGAATTGATGAGATGGAGCTGTTAACACACCAGGCTAAAACCCTGATTCCTCAGAGAGTTGAATACTATGCCAGGAAGCTGAATGTCACCTATGGCAAAATCACAATTAGAAATCAGAAGACAAGATGGGGCTCCTGTTCTTCCAAGGGTAATCTTAATTTCAATGTGAACCTGATGAGGGCACCTCTGCCGGTTATAGATTCTGTGGTGGTACACGAGCTGTGCCACAGGAAGGAAATGAACCATAGCAGGAACTTTTACAAGCTGGTATACGACTGCTATCCGGAGTACGATAAATGGCATGGATGGCTTAAGAAAAATGGAAGCAGTCTTTTGAAAAGATAAAAGAGTAAAATGAAGATTAATGGGGTAAAATACACTGTTTTTTCGTAAACATCTGTTACATTTATTGTAATGTAAAGATTTGTTTGTGCAGGGAAGTAAGAGAGGTTCTTATGAGATTTATACCTTATTTTGATTATGCGGCAGCGGCGCTTATTATAGTACTGGTATTACATTTTATAGTTACAAGAACAATCAGGAATCAGAAGAATGTTGTGTTCGGACTGTTAATCCACATCATAATGGTAACGGTTTTTTCGGACATCGTTACTGTATGGATTGGTAACAACAATGTGACAGTGCCTCTTGCCTTAAACTATATAATCAATGCAGTTTATCTATTGTCGAGTGGTGCGGTTGCAGCCCTTTACTTTACATATGTTTATTTAATAGCCAAGGATGGTGAGGCCGTTTCCAGACAGTCTCAGGTTTTGGTGAGTCTTCCTCTGGATGTGAGTCTTATTCTTATGCTGATTAACCCCCTCAATGGCTGGATATACTATTTTGATGCCAGCGGGGCTTACCAGAGGGGGCCTCTCCACTCATTTCTATATGTGATAGCGGGTCTTTATATCCTTGGATCCCTGGGAATTGCACTTAAAATATTTGCCAAGCTTACAATGTGGCAGCGTATTGCCATGTTTATCTACCCCACAGCCATAATTCTGGTTATGTTAATACAGCTTAAGATGCCGGATGTGCTGCTGGTGCCTTTTGCCGAGACGGTTGCATGTCAGATTCTCCTTTTCTCCGTGGAGAACCCGGCGGACTACAAGGAGAAGAATCTGGATGTATACAGTGCAGAAGGATTCTATGAGCAATTCAAATTTGCGGTTATTCGCGGCAGAGAGTTTCAGGTCTTAGCTATTCATGTTGATGGCCTGGAGGCTCTTACAGAGCTTATGGGTATGGATGTTACTACCGAGATTCTAAAGGAGATAACAGACTATCTTAACAGGGACTGTAAAAAGAAGGTCTTCAGACTGAAAGCCAGGACCTTTGTGATCATGGATGACAAGAAGGAAGAGGAATGGGAGAAGGTTATTAACACCATCCACACCAGATTTAGAAAACCATTCCAAGCCAATGACACACAGGTTACACTTTCATCATCAATGGTTATGCTTCACTATCCTGAGGATGTGACCAAGCTTGATGATGTTCTTGATATGATTCGCTACGGTACAGCCAGAGCGGCAGAACTTGGTAGCGAGACAGTACTTAAAGCAGATGCTGGCCTACTTGAAAAGGGTCACCGTGAATCCTATGTAATTCATGCAATTAAGAAGGCAATTCAGGATAAGTCCTTCAAGGTATATTATCAGCCAATATATGATTCTGAGGCTAAAAGGGTTACGAGGGCTGAGGCTCTTATCAGACTGATAGACGATGAACTTGGCTTTATTCCACCAGATGAGTTTATTACCCTCGCTGAGCAGAATGGTCTCATCATTGAGGTGGGAGCCCAGGTATTTGAGAAGGCCTGCCAGTTTATGTCCAGAGAAAAAACCTGGGAGAGGGGCATCGAGAGAATCGATATCAATCTGTCGGCTGTCCAGTGTATGGAGGAGAATCTGGCAGATCATTTGATTGACATTATGGATGTCTATAATGTTCCATACAAAGCCGTAAACCTTGAGGTAACCGAGACCGCGGCAGTTCAGTCTGAGGACAGCTTAAGAATCAATATGGAGAAGCTCATGGAGAAGGGTGTAAACTTCTCGGTGGACGACTATGGTACTGGCTACTCCAATATGACCAACATAATTGACTATCCATTTACAGTGGTTAAGATAGATAAGTCCATGCTGTGGACTGCGGTTAAGAATAATCAGGCTATGATTGCCTTAAAGCACACCATCAGCATGTTAAATGATATGGGCTTAGAGATTATCACTGAGGGTATTGAGGATGAGAATATGGCAGAGATTTTAAATAATCTTGGCTGCTCCCTTCACCAGGGTTTCTTCTATTCAAAGCCACTGCCTGAGGAGCAGTTTATGTTCTATCTTAATAACGATAATCAGGGGTAAGGCAGTTTTAAAATAAGATTTAGTTACAATAAAGGCAAAATGAAAATTAGGGGTTTTCATTTTGCCTTTCTAATGCTATACTCTCAATGTAAATTACATAACGACCAATTCTTTGGGGCAGGTGAGATTCCTGACCGGTGGTTATAGTCCACGACCTTGAATGCCTAGTTCAAGCTGACTCGGTGAGATTCCGAGACCGACGGTATAGTCCGGATGGGAAAAGATGGTGCGTTTTAAGTATTCCAAATAATTATTTGCGGGATTAGACCTTAAGATGTATTGTCTTAAGGTTTTTTTATTGCAAGAAAGCTTAAAAGACCTTCTTTAGTTATGTAATAAGAGAAAGGAGGTCCACTATGGACGTAAACACAACAGAAAACAAAAGAAAGTATGTAAAATTCTCAACTCAGTCACTGGCAGCAACAGCAATGTTATCAGCTATAGCCTTCGTGCTTATGTACATTGAGGTTACAGTTCCATTCATGCCATTCTTTATCAAGTTTGATTTCTCAGATCTTCCAGCCCTTCTTGGCGCTTTTGCCATGGGACCAATTGCGGGAGTTGTTATTGAGCTTATTAAGAATCTCTTACACTTATTCGTAAGTCAGAGCATGTTTATCGGCGAGCTTAGCAACTTCATCCTCGGTGCTGCCTTCGTAGTGCCAGCAGGTATTATCTACGGCAGAAACAAGAATAAGAAGAATGCCCTGAGTGCATGCCTTGCAGGCGCAGTGTTCATGGGTCTTTTATCTATCGTAAGTAACTACTTCGTAGTGTACCCGGTTTATTACACCTTCATGCCAGAGGAAGTTGTATTACAGGCATATCAGGTAATCCTTCCATCCATGAAGTCCATCATGCAGTGCTTACTGGTATTCAACCTTCCATTTACCATTGGTAAGGGTCTTATCGACGCTGTTATTGCTATGTTAATTTACAAGCCTTTATCCCCTATCCTTAAGGGCAGAGTATTCCATAGCTAATAATATATTCCTCATTTCCCCGGCAGCCTACACCCTGCCGGGGTATTTTTGTTTGTTTAGGCAGGGGTAAAGGCTTATATTTCACACTTTTTAATATGAAATGTGGTAAAATAAAATGATTAGTTTTGTTATCAACATGCGAGGTGCGAAATATGAACTATAAGGAAGTTTTAGAAGCAGCAAGAGGCAATATGGGAACATTATGTCACTCATGTCCAGTGTGTAACGGAAAGGCCTGTGGCAACACAGTACCAGGTCCTGGAGCGAAGGGCAGCGGTGATGTTGCAATTAGAAATTATGAGGCATGGCAGGAAATCAGAATTCAGATGGATACGCTGACTGAGAAGAAGCCTGTGGATACATCCATTGAGCTCTTTGGACAGTGCTTTAAGATCCCTGTTTTTGCCGGACCTGTTGGCGCTGTTGCCATGCATTATGGTGACAAATACAACGATCAGCAGTACAACGAGATTTTAGTTAGAGCCTGCGCAGAGAACGGCATAGCAGCCTTCACTGGAGATGGTATGGACGCAGGAGTTATGGTGGCAGCAACTGATGCCATCAAGAAGAACGGCGGCATGGGTGTGCCAACAGTTAAGCCTTGGGATAAGGAAACAATTCAGGGCAAAATGAAACTCGTAAATGAATCAGATGCCTTCGCAGTAGCTATGGACGTAGATGCTGCAGGCTTACCATTCCTTAAGAATTCACCACTTCCAGCAGGTTCTAAGTCTGTGGAGGAGCTTAAGGAGATAATCGCCATGACAGACAAGCCATTTATTGTTAAGGGTATTATGACAGTAAAGGGTGCATTGAAGGCAGTGGAGGCAGGCGCTTCCGCAATTTTAGTATCCAACCATGGCGGAAGAGTTTTAGATCAGACCCCATCTACAGCAGAGGTTCTGGAGGATATTGTAAATGCAGTTAACGGAAGGGCAGCAGTCCTTGTTGATGGTGGAATCAGAAACGGCGTTGACGTATTTAAGGCATTGGCACTTGGAGCTGATGGAGTAATCATTGCAAGACCTTTTGTGAATGCCGTATATGGCGCTGAGGATGAGGGAGTTAAGGTCTTAGTTGATAAACTTGAGGCTGAGCTTTCAGATACAATGGCAATGTGCGGTGCCTACAGCATCGATGAAATTGATATAGATATGATTTACTAGTTTTTTGGCGGAGGATATTTGAGTATGAGAAAGAAAATAGTTACAGGCCTTGTAGTAGCATGGCTGTTAGTGTTGGGAATACAGTATTACATGTTTATTCCAGCAATTAACATCCACTCCTACGGATTCTGGAATTACCTTTTGTGGTTCATTATCGTGCCACTCTTTGTACTGCTTACAGTGCTTAAGCATACGAGTCCAATAAATGTTGAGGGGGGAAAGGTGAAGGTTAACCGCCTTACGATAAACCATAAGTCCCCTGCAAGCATAGTATTTCTTATTGGTATTTTTATTGTTGCTGTAATGATAATTATGCCAATATATGGGGCACCCGCCCTTCATGCCAGAACCTATGCCGGCATTTTAAATATTGAGGAGTGCGATTTCTCAGATGACATTGACGAGTCAGTGGCTTTAAGCAAGGTGGCTCTCATGGACACAGAATCTGCAAGAAAGTTAGGAGACCGAGTTATAGGATCCTTAACTGATGTGGTATCCCAGTTCGATGTGTCTGGAAGCTATATTCAGATAGACTATCAGGGTAGCCCTTTAAAGGTGTCAGCCCTTCAGTACACAGGCTTTTTTAAGTATCTTGCCAACAAGAGTACAGGAATACCTGGCTATGTAACAGTTGACCCGGTAGGTCAGTCCACCAAGTATGTAAAGCTTGATGAAGGAATGAAATATGTGCCTTCAGCATACTTCCAGCAGAATGTTTCAAGACATATCAGATTCGCCTATCCGACAGCTATTTTTGCCTATCCACACTTCGAGGTGGACGAGGAGGGCAATCCTTATTATGTTGCCCCTGTTTACACATATAAAATTGGGCTTTTCTCAGGTGAGACCGTAAAGGGTGTAATCATCTGCGACCCAATTACAGGCGACACCGAATACTATGATGTTAAGGACATTCCTAACTGGGTTGATAAGGCCTTCGACGGAGACCTGCTTGTGAAGCAGTTCGACTGGTATGGTATGTATAACAACGGTTTCTTAAACAGCATTTTTGCCAAGAAGGGATGCAGAAAGTCAACAGAAACCACTGGTTACAATAGTGATTCTGATGAGTACGATACAGTGGCTGATTACGGCTACATTTCAAAGGATGGAGATATCTGGATTTACACTGGAGTAACCTCCATTAACGGTGACTCAAGTAACATTGGCTTCATTATGGTAAATGAGAGAACCGGTGAGGCTCACTATTTTGCCATAGCAGGTGCAGACGAGAATTCGGCTATGAAGGCTGCCCAGGGCGAGGTTCAGGAGAAGAGATACGAGGCTTCCTTCCCTTCACTAATAAACGTTAAGGGTGAGGCAACCTATATCATGCTTCTTAAGGATGCCAACGACATCGTTAAGATGTATGCCATGGTAAATGTGGCTCAGTACAACCTTGTTACCACCGGAGAAACCTTGGCTGAGTGCTATGACTCCTACTGCAAGCTCTGCGGAATCAGCGATGAAGGCAGGGATACAGAGGGAGAGCCAGAGGATACAGAAGAGCCTGAGAGCAATACTATTAAGGAGTTTTCCTTCGAGATAACCAAGATAGAGGATGTTGTCATTGATGGCAACAGCTACAGATACCTCTTTGACGGAGAGGGAAACCTCTTTAAGCAGGCTATTAAAGATAATGAGCTGCTCCTTTGCCTGGAGGTGGGACATTATATCACCCTTAAGGCTGACTGTGGCGAGATTACAGATGAGCCAAGAGTCTATGATATTGTTGAGATAGTTGATCATTTTGACCATGTTTATGAAGAGTATATAACCGAAGATAACTAGGAGGAATAAATGAGATACATACCTATTTCCAAGGTGGAGCCGGGCATGGCACTGGGCCAGGATATATATGACGGTGCAGGAAGAATGCTTCTTGCAAGCCATCTGATTTTGAATCGGGAATATATTGCTTCGCTGTCTGCTCTGGGCTTTCCAGGTGTATATATTGATGATGCCTTCTCAGAGGATATCGAGATTGTTGAGGTAATAAGACCTGAAGTTAAGAGAGAGGCTCTAAGCCTGATTAACTCAATGTTTATAGATGACCCTCAGGTGGGTCTTGATCTTAAGATGAAGCATGTGGCTGAGGAGGTTGTGGAATCAGTTCTCTTAAACGGCTATGTAATGTGCAACATGATGGATATTAAGAGCTATGATGACTACACATATTATCATTCAGTGAATGTGGGAATACTTGCAGCTATGGTGGGATCAACCTTCGACTTAAACGTGCAGCAGCTGGCTGATTTAACTATGGCAGCCATGCTTCATGATGTAGGCAAAAGATTTATTCCCCTGGAGATACTTAACAAGGAGGACCATCTCAGTGATGAAGAGAGGGCTGTCCTACAGACTCACCCAAGGCAGGGTGCTGATTTCTTAAGAGACCACTATAAGAACTTTTCTGTCTATGTTCTTCAGGGAGTATTACAGCATCATGAATGGTATGACGGCGAGGGATATCCTTTAGGAAGAATGAGCGATGATATTCCACTTGAAGCAAGAATTATTTCTGTGGTGGATGTATATGATGCCTTGACATCTAACAGACCTTACAGGGAGGCTCACAGCAATGCTGAGGCTCTTGAGTATATTATGGGTTCCTCTGGACGTCAGTTCGACCCTGAGGTAATAGATCACTTTATGCACAAGATTGCAATCTACCCTGTGGGTGTTCAGGTTGAGCTCTCGGATGGAAGCTCGGCTGTGGTTATGGAGAACTATGAGGAGTTCGTGTTAAGACCTAAGGTAAAACAGATTGGAACAGGAAGGGTAATGGATCTTGCAAGAGATCCGGAACTTAGAAATATTACAATTACCAGATTGATTATGGGATAAAAAATACCCCGGTTAAAACCGGGGTGAAGTTAACAGTTTAGTTATGGACTAAATTATCCAATTTCTGTATAATACTGTCTTTGGAAAGGGAGGTAAGGTTAGCTGCAAGAGCAATTAGATTATTGATCTTTTCTGTCTGACCATCTTCCTTATAGAGTCCTGCCAGATTGATATAGGTCTCGGAGATATCAGAACCAAGGCCTATGGCATATTCAAGGACAGTCTTTGCGAGGGAAGGATTATTCTCCTCTATGTAGAGCCTTCCGAGAATATTCAGCTCTGTGATTAAAAGGGTGAAGCGGTTGTCGCAGTCACTTAATGTCTGGAGATTACCAGCACCGTAACGGGTCTTTAGCTCAGTGTTGCTAAGGCCAGTTAGGTTTAATATCTGTTCAGAGCTAAGGGCTTTAATTTTGCCCAGGGAGGACTCAATATCAGAGTTGCCAAGGGAATCAAGATTTAAAATGCTGTCTTTAATGCTTATGTAGGGCAGGGCGGAAATATCCTGCTTTAATGTGCTGTTTGCGGCATTTTCCTTCTCGAAAAAGTCGTCTCTTTGCTTGCGGTCGTGCTTAGCTGCCCTGTTGGCAAAGAAGTTCACAAGACCGAGAAATATTAAAAAAAACGATAAACAAAGTAGTGGCATTTTGTCACCTTTCATGGAGGTTTATATGAGTAACAAAAAGGGAATGAACAAGCAGCAGCGTCGTCGCCAGGTAGCGGCAGCAGTTATAGCTGGAATTCTTGCAATAACAATGGTACTACCACTTGTTTTGTCACTCTTAATTAAGTAATACTATAATCGTCTTTATTGGAATTTTCAAGGCAACTATGCTATAATGCATTGTTTGATGTCTTTGTAAATATAATAGATTTGGAGCAGTATAAATGAAGAAAAAGTTAGTTGTATTTGGGGCTGTAGCCCTTGTTTTAGTCGCTTCACTACTTGCAGGAGGATTTAAGATGAGATCCTTTGCTGAGGGTGGAGACAGTATTTTTGAGGGAGTATATGTAGGAAGCCTTGACATAGGCGGAATGACTGAGCAGGATGCGGATGTCCTTATCAGGGACTATGTGGAGACTCTTATCAGCCAGGAAGTTACTTTCACAGTTGGTGATAAGTCAGTTACTATGACAGGCGAGGAGTTGGGCCTTAGCTGGTCTAACATGGACCTTGCAGGTCAGGCTTTTGATATAGGAAGAAATGGAAATCTCATTAAGAGATATAAGGATAGAAAGGATCTTGAGAATGAGGACATTGTTCTTAAGGTTACCTTCTCCGTTGACAACGACACCTTAGCCGAGGCTATGGAGAACAAACTCTGCAGTCTTAACACAGAGGCTATTGACAATGGATTAAAGAGAGAGAGCGGAAACTTCGTATTTATTCCGGGTCAGGAAGGTATTGAAATAAAGACTGAGGAGAGCAAGAAGGCTATTAAGGACTATTTTGCGGAAGGTCTTATCGACAGCCTTGGAAGCATTGAATTAGTGTCTGAGATTACAGAGCCAAGAGGCTCTGAGGAAGAGTTAATGATGGTTAAGGACCTTCTTGGTTCCTTCAACACAGACTATTCCACATCAGCTCCAGGAAGATGTACCAATGTACAGAATGCAACCGGATTTATCAATGGAACCATCCTTTATCCAGGAGACTCCTTCTCTGTACACGATACTATTTCACCAATCACCATTGAAAATGGATACGATGTGGCCGGCGCATATGAGAACGGTACCGTTGTTGAGTCCATCGGTGGTGGAGTGTGCCAGGTTTCTTCAACTTTATACAATGCAGTAATCAGAGCAGAGCTTGAGGTTAACGAGAGATTCCCTCACTCAATGGTTGTAACTTATGTACAGCCATCTCAGGATGCGGCTATCGCTGGTGACTATAAGGACTTCAAGTTCACCAACAACCTTGAGCATCCTATCTATATTGAGGGTTACACCTACGGCAAAAAGTGCTACTTCAACGTTTACGGCGTTGAGTACAGAGATTCTAACAGAACTGTTTCCTTCGAGACAGATATTGAATCCACAACAGAGCCAGATCCAGAGTTTAAGGCAACAGATGCTGCCATCGGTTCTGTGGTTAAGATTCAGGGATCTCACACAGGCTATAAGGCAACTCTTTACAAGATTGTAAAGGTTAACGGAGAGGTTCAGAGCCGTGAGGCATTTAACCACTCAACATACAATCCATCCGCAGCTATTTATGAGATTGGAACCAAGTCTGATAACAAGGAGGCGGTTGCTGCCATCAAGGCTGCAATCAAGACTGGAGATCTGAAGACAATTCAGGATACAGCCAGCTACTGGGCTAAGCATCAGAACGATGTTCCAGAGGATGAGGATACTGATGATGTGGAGGAGGATGACGAGGATTAATCAGTCATCCTGTACGGGAAACATACTATGAATATAGGAAAGGTACCGGAGTCAGTATTAAAGCGCTCCGTATTAAAGTCCATAAAGACTCGCAGAGACGAGGTGGTATTATCTGCCGGCGTTGGCGAGGATTGCACTGCAGTTCATCTTGAAAAGGATGAACTCTTTGTGCTATCTACAGACCCTATTACAGGCACTACCAAAGATATTGGGAAACTGGCAATTCAGATAACAGCCAATGATTTGGCAAGCTCAGGTGCAGAGCCTGTGGGCGTTATGGTTACCCTTCTTCTTCCAGATGGAACCGAGGAGGAGGAACTTAAGACTGTAATGCAGGATCTAGCTTCTGCATGCAATGAACATAATATCGAGATTATGGGTGGTCACACAGAGGTTACCTCTGCTGTTAACCAGATTCTTGTTTCTATTACAGGAGTTGGTAAGGTTAAGGAGGGACATCTAATTAAGACCTCCGGCGCAAAGCCTGATATGGATGTGGTGGTTACCAAGTACATAGGTCTTGAGGGCAGTGCCATAATTGCCAAGGAAAAGAGAGAAGAGCTTAGAAAGAAGTTCTCTGAAACATATATTGATGGGGCAGCAGCCTTCTCGGATATGCTGTCAGTAGTAGCTGAAGGCAAAATTGCAGCAGACTACTCTGTGGCTGCCATGCACGATGTGACAGAGGGAGGCATTTTCGGCGCTCTCTGGGAGGTGGCTGAGGCATCAAAGGTGGGGCTTGAAATTGAGCTCCTTAAGATACCGGTTAAGCAGGAGACCATTGAGATATGTGAGGTCTTCGGCATCAATCCCTACGAGCTTATTTCGTCCGGGTCAATGCTTATTATCACAGAGGATGGAAATGGACTGGTGGCAGAGCTTAACAAGGCTGGCATACCGGCAACCATTATTGGAAGAACCACGGACTCAAATGACAGGGTTCTTTTAAACGGCGAGGAGAGACGCTTTTTAGTGCCTCCTAAGACAGATGAATTATACAAGGTGGTTTAATGTTAAACATAGTTTTATTTGAGCCTGAGATTCCATTTAACACTGGAGCCATAGGCAGGACCTGTGTTGCCACAGGCAGCAGATTACATTTGATTGAGCCCATGGGCTTCTCTATTTCAGAGAAGGAGGTTAAGAGGGCAGGACTTGACTACTGGCCAAGACTTGACGTCACAACCTACAAGGATTATCAGGACTTTCTTGATAGAAATGAAGGCGCAAGGATTCATTTTGCCACCACAAAGGGTCAGAAGATATACTCAGACGCAAGCTTTAAGGACGGCGATTACATAATGTTCGGCAAGGAATCTGCAGGAATTCCTGAGGAGATATTAGCCCACCATCACGACATGTGCATACGCATTCCAATGATGGGGGAGGAGAGGTCATTAAACCTGTCTAATTCCGTTGCGGTTGTGCTTTATGAAGGTCTTAGGCAGGGGAATTTTGCCGGTATGGAGACAGAAGGACATCTTCACAGGCTAGACTATATTGAGTAGGAGACAAGTATGGGAATTATTAAAGCATTAGAGCTTACCCATGAATACATCCACAGGGACGAAGAGGGAAATGTGGATCATATAGAGACTGCCCTGGACAATGTGAGCCTTGATATTGAGGCGGGACAGTTTATTGCTATCCTTGGCCACAATGGCTCAGGCAAGTCCACCCTGGCAAAACACATGAATGTTATTCTCACACCAAGTGAGGGAACCATGTGGGTGAATGGCAAGGACACCTCTCTTGAGGAGAATCTATGGCAGATAAGACAGGCGGCAGGCATGGTATTCCACAATCCTGATAACCAGATTGTAGCTGGCATTGTGGAGGAGGATGTGGCCTTCGGACCTGAGAATATAGGTATTCCAACGGAACATATTATTGAGCGCGTGGACAAGGCACTGTCCGAGGTTCATATGGAGAAGTACCGCGAAATGTCCCCTAACAAGCTGTCTGGAGGACAGAAGCAGAGGGTTGCAATTGCGGGAGTTATTGCCATGGAGCCAAAGTGTATCGTGCTTGATGAGCCAACGGCAATGCTTGACCCTGTGGGAAGAAAAGATGTTATTTCCACAGTGCTTGAATTAAATAAAAAGAAGCATATTACTATTATCCTCATTACCCACTATATGGAGGAGGTGGTGAATGCCGATAAGGTATTCGTCATGGATTCCGGTAAGGTGGTAATGGAGGGCAGCCCGAGAGAGATATTTAGCAGGGTTTCTGAACTTAAGGAATACCATTTGGATGTTCCGCAGGTTACAGCTCTGGCTCACGAGCTAAAAGAGAGTGGTCTTGATATTCCGGCGGGCATTTTGACTAGAGAAGAATTTGTGGAGGCGATAAAGCATGTCAATTCTGGTCAATGAAGTTAACTTTTATTATGAAAAAGACACAGCTATGGAAAGAAAGGCTCTGTCTGATGTAAATATAGAGATTAAGGACGGCGAGTTCCTTGGAATCATCGGTCACACTGGCTCTGGTAAATCTACTCTGATTCAGATGTTAAATGGCCTGCTTAAGCCAAGTGAGGGAGGCATTTACTATAATGGTCAGGATATTAATGATTCTGACTTCTCAAGAAAAGAACTCAGATACAAGGTGGGACTTGTCTTCCAGTATCCTGAGTACCAGCTCTTTGAGACAACAGTCTTCGACGACGTCTGCTTCGGACCTAAGAATCAGGGACTGGCTGACAACGAGGCTGGTCTTCGTGCCTTTGAGGCTTTAAGGGCAGTAAAGATTCCTGAGAGTGATTTCTATGTATCACCCTTTGAGCTGTCAGGCGGTCAGAAGAGAAGAGTGGCAATTGCAGGAGTGCTTGCCATGAAGCCTGAGGTACTTATCTTAGATGAGCCAACTGCGGGATTAGATCCACAGGGCAGGGACGAGATTTTAGGTGAGATCGCAAGACTTCACCGTGAGAATAATATGACAGTTGTCTTAGTTTCACATTCCATGGAGGATGTGGCTAATTACGTGGACAGACTTATAGTGATGGACGATGGAAGGGTTGCATATCAGGGCAGTCCAAAGGAGGTCTTTAAGCATTATAAGGAGCTTGAGGACATGGGCCTTTCAGCGCCACAGGTCACATACCTTATGCAGGACTTAAAGGATGCAGGTATGGATGTAAGCTTAGATGCAACTACTGTCGCAGAGGCTAAGGAAACAATTCTTAGGGCTCTAAAGGGATAATCCGGCAAAATAAAGCTTTATATTTTGCCTAAAAGAGGTAAAGAATGTTAAGAGACATTACAATCGGACAATACTATCCAGCGGACTCTGTAATCCACAGAATGGATCCAAGAGTTAAGCTCACAGGAGCCCTGGTTTTTATTATTTCCGTTTTTATTTTCGACAATCTGTGGGGTTTTGCCCTGATGACAGTATTTCTGTTCGCAATGATTAAGATTAGTAAGGTTCCTTTTGGCTACATGGTTAAGGGACTGAAGGCTATTCTATTCATCCTTATATTCACGGGAGTATTCAACCTCTTCCTGACACCGGGAACGGCTCTCTTTGAGTATAAGGGCATCAGGATTACTGACAAGGGACTTTACAACACCCTATATATGATAGTGCGACTTACCTATCTCGTGGTGGGAACATCAATTATGACACTCACTACCACACCAACCCGTCTTACTGACGGAATGGAGACGGGTCTTCACTGGATGACCTTCTTCAAGGTACCAGTTCACGAGATTTCACTCATGATGAGTATTGCTCTTAGATTTATTCCAATCCTTATTGAGGAGACGGACAAAATCATGAAGGCCCAGATGGCCAGAGGTGCTGACTTCGAAGGTGGAAACATTATTAAGAAGGCTAAAAACATGGTGCCACTTCTGGTTCCATTATTTATATCTGCATGGAGACGTGCAGGAGATCTTGCAATGGCTATGGAGGCCCGCTGCTACAATGGCGGTGACGGCAGAACCCGTATGAAGCCACTGAAATACGCAAATAGAGACAAAATAGCCTACGCAGTGCTCCTGACCTATTTTGCCGCTATGATTCTACTGAAGATTATTTTTTAACATAGAGGAGATTCCATGAGAAGAATAATGCTGGTAATTGCATATGATGGAACCAACTACTCCGGCTGGCAGATTCAGCCTAACGCTGTGACAGTGGAGCAGAAGGTTAACGAGGCGGTATCGGACCTCTTCGGATGCGAGATTGCAGTTATCGGTGCCTCCAGAACTGATGCCGGCGTGCATGCCATGGGTCAGGTGGCGGTCTTCGACGTGGAGACTATGATGGATGACTGGAAGATTGCTTACGCCTTAAACCAGAGGCTGCCTGAGGACATAATCGTCCAGGAGTCTTTGGAGGTGGATCCGGAATTCCATCCCCGCTACGCGGAATGTGAGAAAACCTACGAGTACAAGATTTATCATAGAAATCACCGAAATCCATTAAAGATGAGGGATACCTATTTCTATTATAAGCCCCTCGATGTAGACAAAATGAGAAGGGCGGCAGGAGATTTAGTTGGTCAGCATGACTTTAAATCCTTCTGTGCTGTGAAGGCTCAGGTAAAGTCAACGGTTCGAACCATTTATTCCTGCAGTGTACTCGAGGATGGAGATGTGATTACAATCAGAATATGTGGCAACGGATTCCTTTACAATATGGTTAGAATTATTGCGGGAACCCTGATTCAGATAGGTAGTGGCAAAATACCTGAGGATGCCATTCCGGCTATGCTTGCAGCAAGAGATCGTGAGGTTTCTGGACCGACAGCTCCACCTGAGGGACTGACCCTTATGGAGATTGAATATTATTAAAGAGAATTGTGATTTTATCTTGACAGTACTTGATTACGATAGTATACTATTTTAGTCTGACATGGAGTAGACGTATGCCCATTAGCCCCGGGAATACGTTGACATAGAAGATAAGGAAAGCCATAAAGCCCTTGGTTTCGGACATTTCCATTGGTATGGCGAACTTATGTATTGATTCTAATAGGAGGATTCACTAATGAACACATATTACGCTAAGACAGCTGATATTGAGAGAAAGTGGTATGTTGTTGACGCAACAGACATGACATTAGGACGTTTAGCATCTGAAATTGCTAAGGTTTTAAGAGGAAAGAACAAGCCAATCTTCACACCATCCGTTGATACAGGTGATTATGTAATCGTTGTAAACGCTGAGAAGATTAAGGTTACTGGTAAGAAGTTAGATCAGAAGATGTATTATCATCACTCCGACTACGTAGGTGGTATGAGAGAAACTACCTTACGTGAGTTATTAGCAAAGCACCCAGAGCGCGTTATCGAGTTCGCTGTAAAGGGCATGCTTCCAAAGGGACCTTTAGGAAGACAGATGTATAAGAAGTTATTCGTATACGCTGGTCCAGAACACAAGCATGAGGCTCAGAAGCCTGAGACTTTAACATTCTAATAGGAGGGAAAGATAATGGCTACAAAGAAGGCAACAACCAAGTATTATGGAACTGGTAGAAGAAAGAGCTCCGTTGCAAGAGTTTACTTAGTACCAGGTACAGGTAAGGTTACTATCAACAATAGAGACATTGATGAGTATTTAGGATTAGAGACTTTAAAGGTTATCGTTCGTCAGCCACTCGTTGCTACTAACAACGTTGACAAGTTCGACGTATTAGTAAACGTTAAGGGCGGCGGTTACACTGGTCAGGCTGGTGCTATCCGTCACGGTATCGCTAGAGCACTTCTTCAGGTTGATTCTGATGAGTTCAGACCAATCCTTAAGAAGGCAGGTTTCTTAACAAGAGACCCAAGAATGAAGGAGAGAAAGAAGTACGGCTTAAAGGCAGCTCGTCGTGCTCCACAGTTCTCAAAGAGATAATTCGCGTTACGACGCGTTTACAGAGCTTCGCAGAAATGCGGAGCTCTTTTTTTATTTCTGAAAGTGGCGTGAATAGTGGATTTATGGGCTTCCCAGTGTATTCGATGGGTAGAAGATAGCTAAAATAGAATAGATTTGGCCAATAATGAAAACTACTAAACAGTATAAAAAATATGATAACATTCGAAAAGATTTACGCATATGGATGTTAACTTATCATTGTAAAAAAGGGAATGTGGGCATTTGAATTTGTAATAGAACATGAACATTCGGATGTTGATGTTCTATTTTATAAGCAGTTGTACTGTAGTTGTGGTAATATAGTTCTGTTAAATTCTGATTTCCCTGTTGACCACTGCAAAAATTTTACTTATGAAAAAGAATTAAAAATTGTATAATAGGAATGTAAATCCAAGTACAATTTACATGAAGCCAAGAGGCCTTTTCATTCAAATTTACTGAGTGAAAGGTCTCTTCTTGTTTATGTATCGTACTTAAATTAAAGGAAAGAGGTAAAGGTATGAAGCGTGTTAAAGCAGCATGTATTACACAGACATTGGTATTCTCAAATCATGATGGAGAAACAACAGAGTATGCCAAGAAGATGATTCAGAAAGAGTATGAGAAATACAAGGAACAGCTCAATAGAAGCAAAACAAAGTATGTCATTCTTTCAGAAAAAGTAAAC
>JAZQNS010000096.1:0-50672 GCA_045627425.1 Lachnospiraceae bacterium
CAAGGCGGTTTAAGTCAACGTAATCTGAAAACTCAATGCCAGATCCGAAGGTTCCTGACGCAACCATCACTGGATTCTTAAGTTCCACTCCGCACAAATTAACCTTAGTATTCATTAGAACTCCACCTCCGAAGCCAAAAAGACTGGTCCTTCCTTACAGATTCTCTTGTTATGTACCAGGGAGTGTTCATCGACTTCCACACTCTTACATACGCATGCAAGGCAGGCTCCGATTCCGCATCCCATTTTCTCCTCTAAGGAAACATAGCAGGTAATGCCATTTTCTAAAGCATAGGCCTTAATGGCCCTAAGCATTGGTCCAGGTCCGCAGGCACAGATGACATCAGCCTTTAAATCATTTGCCTTAATGGCATCTATAACATTGCCCTTTGTTCCATCTGAGCCATCCTCTGTAGCCACAAAGGTAGGACAGATATCATCAAAGTCTTTTCTAAGATACTGCTCGTCACGGTATCCGATCACTGCCTTAACATGACCCTTATTAGCTTTTGCAAGTTCCAGCATTGGAGGAATTCCAATACCTCCACCCATAACCATAATCTCGCCTGAAAGCTCTGGATATCCGTTTCCAAGAGGTCCAATCACTCTTAGGCTGTCACCAGCTGAAGCCTTGGAGAACTCCTCTGTACCAAAGCCAACTGCTCTGAACACAAGACGGATTGTTCCCGCTTCCTTATCAATCTCGCAAAGGGAGATTGGTCTTGGCAACAGGTGGGCATTGTCCTTTGAATACACTCCAACGAACTGACCTGCTTTTGCCTCCGAAGCTATTTCTTTCGCCTCTAATATAAGGCTGTATATTCCACTGGCAAGGTTCTCACTCTTAAGGACCTTAGCCTCATAAACTTTCTTGTCTGCCATAATCTCTCGAATCCTATCTGTTCTTTAATGCGCCATCGATATCAGCCTTCATATCGAGAACCGCCTGTCTGCTTGCCTCGGCAAAATTCTCTGCGCCAAACTTCGCATACTCGTCCTTCTTGTAGGCTGCAATAATTCCTCTTGAAGAGTTTACAATTGCTCCAAGGCCGTCTTCGTTGAAGAAATTAACAAGGTCAGCACCCTTTCCACCCTGTGCACCGTATCCTGGTACAAGGATATATGACTTAGGCATAACCTTTCTTAAAGCTGCACCCATCTCTGGATATGTAGCTCCAACTACAGCGCCAACATAGGAGTAATCCTCTCCCATGGCATCTAAGCCCCACTCGTTAACCTTCTCAGCCACATGCTCGTAGAGTGGCTTTCCGTCAATTAACTGATCCTGGAATTCACCGGAGCTTGGATTGGAGGTCTTAACAAGGATAAAGATTCCCTTCTTCTCCTCCTTACATACATCTATGAAAGGCTTGATTCCGTCTGAACCAAGATATGGATTAACTGTGGCAAAATCAGCATCGAAGCCTGCATAGGTCTTGCTTCCCACTGTCACATGTCCAAGATGACCTGTTGCATAGGCAGCTGATGTTGAACCAATATCTCCACGCTTAACATCTGCGATAACAACTAAATCCTTCTCCTTACAGTAGTCTACAGTCTTCTTGTATGCAATAAGTCCAGGGATTCCGAACTGCTCATACATGGCAATCTGTGGTTTAACTGCAGGAATGAGGTCGTAAGTAGCATCAACAATGGCCTTGTTGAACTGCCAGATTGCTTCACCTGCTCCCTCCAAGGTCTCGCCATATTCCTTAAATGCAGCTTCCTTGATGTGGTCAGGAAGGAAGTTCATCATTGGATCAAGTCCCACTACGATAGGAGCGCCAGTCTTCTTAATCTTGTCATTCAGCTTGTTAATCATGAAATTATTCCTCTCTATTTAGATATTTTTAAATTAATCCGTGCATTTATGTTCAAGTGATAGCAAACCTTCACTCCTGTCCCAAAGGAGCTCCCGGCAAATCTACACACTCTTCTATATTATACAACAAAACGCCCTATTTGTTTAGAAAAAAATAAAGAGCCACACCTCCCCTGGGGTGTGGCTCTTTTCAATAATATTTACTGAAGGACCATCTTGTCCTCAACGTACTTCATAATGTTGCTTGCATTTACATACTTAGCTGCGTGATTATCCTCAACCACAACTAAGGTAGGTGCCTGCATAACGCCGTACTTTCTAGCTAAATCAACATTCTCCTCAGCGTCGATTAATACATAATCTTCGTTCTTTAAGGTTTCCTTAGCTAATGCACAGTTAGGGCAGGTCTTGGTGGTGAAGAGATACTTAACAGCTCCATCCTCAGAAGGAAGAATCTGATTTTCTGTAACTGTCACCATCTTAGGAGCTACATTCTTCTGCTTGATGCCAATAACATCATAGAGCTTACGATTCTTGTACTCCTGAACCTTACCATCATTCCAGTTCTGTACTGGACGGTAGTATCCGGTAATACGGCTGTATACCTCTGCCTTCTCACCGCAGTGTGGGCATGTAAACTGCTCACCTGCAAGGTATCCGTGCTCCTTACATACGGAGTAAGTTGGAGATAAGGTATAGTATGGCAGCTTGTGATTCTCGGCAATCTTGCGTACTAAAGAAGCCGCTGACTGCCAGTCTGGTAACTTCTCACCTAAGAAGCCATGGAATACTGTACCGGATGTATATAATGTCTGAAGCTCATCCTGAATCTCAAGTGCTGAGAAGATATCATCAGTATAATCAACTGGTAAATGAGAGGAGTTTGTGTAGTATGGTGCATCGCCCTCATGACCTGCTGTAATGATGTTAGGGAAGTGCTTCTTGTCATGCTTAGCAAGACGGAAGGTGGTGGACTCTGCTGGGGTTGCCTCAAGGTTGTAGAGATCACCGTTACGCTCCTGGTAGTCGGAAAGACGCTCTCTCATGTGATTTAAGACTTCCTTTGCGAACTCCTGTGTCTCCTCATGAGTAAGGTCTGTGCCTAACCACTTGGCATTTAAACCAACCTCGTTCATACCGATAAGACCGATAGTTGAGAAGTGGTTGTTAAAGGTTCCAAGATATCTCTTGGTATATGGATAGAGTCCCTCGTCTAAGAGCTTGCTGATAACCCCACGCTTAATCTTTAAGGATCTGGCGGAAAGGTCCATCATGTAGTCAAGTCTCTTGTAGAAGTCGTTCTTATCAGTTGCAAGATAAGCGATTCTTGGAAGGTTGATAGTAACAACACCTACGGAACCAGTTGACTCACCAGAACCGAAGAATCCACCAGACTTCTTACGAAGCTCACGTAAATCTAATCTTAATCTGCAGCACATGGAACGAACATCAGATGGCTCCATGTCTGAATTGATATAGTTGCTGAAATATGGTGTACCATACTTAGCTGTCATCTCGAAGAGAAGCTTGTTGTTCTCTGTCTCGGACCAGTCAAAATCTCTGGTGATGGAATATGTTGGGATTGGATACTGGAAGCCTCTTCCGTTGGCATCTCCCTCAATCATGGTCTCAAGGAAAGCCTTGTTAACCATATCCATCTCTGCCTTACAATCCTTGTACTTGAAGTCCATTTCCTTGCCGCCAACGATGGCTGGTAACTCTGCTAAATCAGCAGGTACAGTCCAGTCTAAAGTGATGTTGGAGAATGGAGCCTGAGTACCCCATCTTGATGGTGTGTTAACGCCATAGACGAAGGCCTCGATGCACTTCTTTACATCATAGTAAGAAAGATTATCTACTTTAATAAATGGAGCTAAATATGTATCGAATGATGAGAATGCCTGAGCTCCTGCCCACTCATTCTGCATAATTCCAAGGAAATTAACCATCTGGTTGCAAAGCACTGATAAATGTCTTGCAGGGGAGGAAGTAATCTTGCCAGGAATTCCACCTAAGCCCTCCTGAATTAACTGCTTTAAAGACCATCCAGCACAGTATCCTGTTAACATGGATAAATCGTGGATATGAATATCAGCGTTTCTATGTGCATCTGCGATTTCCTGATCATAAATCTCAGATAACCAGTAGTTTGCTGTGATAGCACCGGAGTTGGATAAGATTAAACCACCAACAGAATAGGTAACGGTGGAATTCTCCTTGACTCTCCAGTCCTCTACTTTTACGTAACTGTTTACTACATCCTTGTAGTCAAGGATTGTAGATGTCATATTACGCATCTTTTCTCTCTGCTTACGATAGAGAATATAAGCCTTTGCTACATCTGTGTAACCGCTCTGCTCTAATACAGCCTCAACAGAATCCTGTACATCCTCTACATGAACCTGTCCATTCTCTACCTTAGCTTGGAAATGCGCGGTAACTCTTAATACCAACAGGTCTAAAATATCATCATTATATTCCTTTCCTGTTGCTGCGAATGCCTTGGCAATAGCATCCTTAATCTTGCTGATAGTGAACTCTACAACACTACCGTCTCTCTTAACAACTTCAAACATGAGTTTCACTCTTCCTTTCACCCGTCAAATGAGGCCTCGCGCTGACCTCATCAACAATGTAAGTTAATTCTAGCAAAAGGCTTGTGGCAAGTCAATAGCAAAACACTATATATTGGGATAATTGTTAAGCTTTTGTGACAAAATCCACTAAATGTAGGATAGCTCTTTGGGTACGTAAGCCTTGACATAGATACCGTCTTCTCTGTATTCTTCAGTCAATAATTCCCCAAATTTGCGGATTGTCTGTATCTTACCACCATCTTCGTAGTGAAATACTTTTTCAATCAATATCTTGTCATCTCTTAACATTTCCTCAAGATATTGTGTCACAATATCGAGACCCACATTATTTCGTGCCTCAATGAGGGCTGTCTTTTCTGCCTTTAAATCCTTAAGTATTTCCTTCTCAGTAACAAGATCCTGCTTATTAAATAAAGTAAGTATCTTCTTATCTTCTATACCAAGAGAGGCAAGGGTTTCATACACTATATGCATCTGCTTCTCATGCTGAGGGTTGGATGCATCCACAACATGTATGATGTAGTCTGCGTACTTAGCCTCCTCGAGGGTTGACTTAAAAGCCTCCACAAGATGATGTGGCAGCTTTCTTATAAATCCTACGGTATCAGTTAATAGTATTTCCTGACCACTTGGAAGCTTAAGCTTTCTTGTGGTAGGGTCAAGGGTGGCAAAAAGCTGGTCCATCTCGTAGACTGAGGCATCTGTCAGGTGGTTTAAAAGGGTGCTTTTGCCTGCGTTGGTGTAGCCCACAATGGCAAAAACAGGGCTTCCCTTCTTCTCCCTCTCTTTTCTTGTAACCTCTCTGTGCTTCTGAACCTCAGACAGCTCTGCTCTAAGCTGTGAGATTCTATCCTTAATCAATCGTCTGTCTATCTCTAACTTCTTCTCACCAGGACCCCTGTTACCAATCTGACCGCCCTGTCTTGACATGGCACGGCCAAAACCCGTAAGTCTGGTAGCCCTGTATCTAAGCTGGGCTAACTCCACCTGAATCTTACCCTCAGAGGTAGATGCTCTGGTGGCAAAAATATCAAGTATAATAAGGGTTCTGTCCATAACCTTTACGTCAAGTTCGTCTGAAAGATTTCTAAGCTGGGCAGGGGATAACTCATCATCACACACCACGCCTGTGGCTCCGGTATCATGAATCATTTCCCTGATTTCTGCGATTTTGCCTGTTCCAACGTAGTAGCCTGGATGGAAGGAGTCCCTGTTCTGAATAACGACTCCAACAGTCTCAGCACCTGCAGTCTTGCAGAGCTCCTTTAACTCCTCCACAGAGTCATATGTATCGTCACCCTCCTCGCGGCATACCGCCACAAGGATTACTTTTTCTTCCACTTCTTTATTCTCATATAAAGGCATTAATTTTCCTCCTCATCGGTCACTCTTGTCTGCAAAAACAAGAGCTCCTTAGCTCCCTCCTGATCCTCAGGAAATTCCTCTGTGTATATTAAGGCAACCTCATAGGCCCCCTCATAGTCCCCGGTGTACTCAAGGGCTATTATTTTGTCCTTAAGAAGCCCCTGTCTCTCAACTCCTGAGCAGAGGGAAAGGGCAGTATCCACATAGTTAAGCACTGAGTCATAGGCACCCTGTTCAACTAATATATCTATCATCTGGCATATGGAATCCACATTGTCAGCATGGGCCTTGGCATAGTTTTCGTAGATAATAAGGGCACCTTCTGTATCCCCTGTCTCCTCAAGAACCTTGGCCATATAGAGTCTTGCCTCCGTAGAGCCCTCGGTTTCTGCCTGACTTAAAATCTCCTTGGCCTCATCATACCTTTTAAGTAAGAGAAGACATCTTCCCACTATACATTTCTCGTCTGCAGTTTTGCCCCCCTTGTCCACCGCATAGAGAAGGTAGGACTCAGCCTGTGGTGTGTAGCCTGAATAGTTTAGATTCTCATAGGCCGCCACATAGTATTCGAGGACATTATTTAAATCAATGGCCTGATCATAATCCTTTACTGCCTCGTTTACATCCCCTAAGGCTGCATAGAGATGGCCCCTTAACAGATAGGCCTCTGCATTGTCCTTATCATAGTTAATAATGGCATCATAAACCTCTTTGGCCTCTGTAATCTGACCACACTTAGCCAGGCAAAATGCCTTGTAGAAGCATATATCAATCTCCACATCGGTGATTCGTCCGTTAGAGTAATCCAGTGCCTTCTGGAAGGCCTTGGCTGCGGTTTCATAGTCTCCGGTCTTAAGCTCCTCTATTCCACGCTTTCTAAAGGAAAGCTCCTTATCTTCCGTTGGGTTGGGCATATTGCAGGCTGTAAATAAAAGGCTGCAAAGCACAAATATAATTAAAAGACGTCTCTTCATCTTAAACCTCCATACTTCCCCAAATTATACCATAAAGCCACCCTCTTCATAAAGGCTCTGACGCAATAAAAAAGCCTCCCATTTCTGGGAGGCCTTATCTTTACTATCTTACAAGGAATTCAACGATTTCACCAACATACATTGTGTGGTATCCACCGTCAGCATAAAAGTTACCTACTACATTGGTATCAAATATATCTTCAGGATCTATCTTGGTGGCTGACATCTTCTTACATACCAGCACGAAGTTGGCCTCATCCACGAAGCCAATGTCCTTATGATGATTAATGTTGAAGCCACAGGCCTTCATCTTGTCCTCATCACGTCCTGAAACCATACCAAAGTACTTTAAGGCTGACTTTTCTTTTCCTCCGAAGAAGTTAAGCGAGAAGTAGTCTGATGCGTCCATGATTTCCTTAGTGTATCTTGAATCACGAACAAATACCATGGCCACATTCTTATTCCATAACACTCCCATAGCACCCCAGGAAATAGTCATTCCGTTGGAGCGTTCTCCGTCCTCTGCAAAGAGCAGGGCCCACTCAGAACCAATTTTTGTAAATGGATCAATTTCAACCTGATCTACAGTCATATCCTGAAATGTATGTAGCATAATCTTCTCCTTTTATTTTGCAAACATTATTTTCTCATTGTCAAATAACTTGGTAAGTATGAAGACACAAACTCCTGCAATTACTAGATTCACTGCAATTGTGATTAATAATTCTGCTGTGCTCGCACTTCCAAAAATAATCTTGTAAACAAGCGCACCACTATTATACAACGGAATTGTGAACATTGCGAGACTTGGGTCCTTAACAAGTCCGCAGGTAATTCCCGTCAGCATTCCCACAATTGAAATAGGGGTAATGTAGCCGGTGGCCTCCTTAACTGTCTTGGCAATACAGGAGATAACTGATACAAGAGAAATAACCATAAGTACTGTGGCTAACACAACAATTAACATCATGGCATACTGCTTTACTCCAAGGAAGTCAAGGTTGAATCCGTCTCCCAACTCCGCATACATGTTAGGAATTGACAGAATAATTCCGACAGAACTTGACAGACCTGACAGAAGGGCAAAAAATCCAAGGGCAACAATTTTGCCTATGGCTATGGAGCTTCTGCTTACAGGAGCCACTAACATGGTTGCCATGGTTCCTCTCTCCTTCTCTCCTGCAATGGCATCTGGTGCCACGGAAATACAGCCTGATACAATCATCATAAGTAAGAGCATTGGAATTAACATTCCGAATACCATGGCTGATGTGTCTTCAGCTGTAGCAAGATCATAGTTCACATCCTGGTCTCCATTTATATCGAATCTGTTGGAAAGGGCAGACTCGTATGCGTCAAGACCAGCTACAATATAACTGTAGACCTCAGAAGAATCGTTGTTAGCTGAGTTAAAGTAAATCTCAACCATCGGAGCAATGTCTCCTGACATGGAATCGTAAACTGCAACCTCATCATCGAAGTCATCTGGGAATACAATGAGGACATCTGCCTCCTTGTTTCCAATGCTGTCCTTTATGCTGTCAACATTTTCCAGTTCACTTTCAATGTACTCATATCCAAGAGAGGAAAAGATTGCCTCTCCTGAAGCAGGTGTGTTTACAGAGTATACAACTGCCTCATGGTTCTCATCAGCGGTGAAAAGGTCACCCATCACAGAACCCATAAGGGTATAGATAATGTAAATAAGAAGTCCTGGCATAATAATGGTAGAGAATACCAGTCTTTTATCTCCAAAAAATCTCTTAAATTCCTTCTTAATAATTGTTAATGCCTGATTACTCATGAGCTCGCTCCTCCTCTTCATAGATTTCGAAGAAACGATCCTCAAGGGACTTGCCCTGGCATACCTCTTCGAGGGTACCTACCGTGGTCATTTTGCCGTCAATAATGATTCCGACTCTGTCACAAAGCTTCTCTACAAGACTGAAGATATGAGTGGAAAGGATAATGGACTTGCCCTCATTCTTAAGGTCTACAAGGAAGTCTGTAACCACCTTGGCTGTGATAACATCAAGACCGTTGGTTGGCTCATCGAAAATGATAAACTCTGGGTCATGAACAATGGAGACTACCAGTGACACCTTCTGCTTCATACCAGTGGACATATCTGCCACCTTAACCTCGGCAAAATCATTGATGCCAAATCTCTCAAATAAGTAATCTCTTCTCTCCTTAATCTCGCTTTCCTTCATGCCATGAAGCTCTCCGAAAAAGCTGATTAAATAATTAGGGGTGAAAAACTCCTCAAGCTTAAGCTCTGATGTGAGGAATCCGATATTCTCTCTTACACCCATTGGATCCTTTTTGCCATCGATACCGTTGACATAAAAGTCTCCCTGATCCGGATGAATCAATGTTGCTACCATTCTTAAGGTAGTTGTCTTGCCCGCACCATTTGGTCCAAGCAATCCGAAAATTTCTCCCTTGTAGGAAGTAAATGAAAGATTGTCGACTGCCACCTTAATCTTCTTGTCAGTCTTGTCAATCTTCTGCTGTTTTTTAGAGATTTTGAAGGTCTTTCTAAGACCCTCAACACGTAGAATCTCTTCCATAGCTACACTCCTTTTACTACTTTCTTTATTTCATCAAAGTTACCTGCAAGGCTACCCTGGATAAAATCTCTTCCGCCTCCCTTTGCGGCAAAATTCTTCTTTAGAGCCTCCTGCAAAGGCTTTAAGTCCTTGTGCGCACTTCCAGCACAATACCTGAAATTACCGTTCTGCGAAGGTATCAGGACTAATGCATAAGAATCTGTACACATTGACAGGCTCTTTACATAGTCTTCTAACTCTTTTCCCTGAAGGGTAAGGTCATTCTCTATATGAATTATGCTGTCATTACTATATTTAATGGTCTCTTTTAGGAATTCAAAGTATTTTTCAAGCCTCTTTCTGCTCTCCTCATTACTTGCAGCCAGGTCACACTTTATTTTATACACTGCTGTTGGAACATTCTCCGGTTTGGTGGAGAAGCCTCTTGCAAGGGTATCAAGTCTCCTTCTGTTGTCCCTGTCGAAAAGATATGCTCTCTTTCCACATTTAATCTCAAGCCTCATGCCGCCCTTATAGTTAATTGCGGACACGATTCTGATGGCACCTACCTCGCCTGTATGCCTCACATGAGGAGCACAGCAGGCACACTGGTCAAAGCCTTCCACTGTCACTATTCTGACAGGTCCCTTGAGCTCTATCTTGGACCTGTAGGTCATATTGGAAAGCTCCTCCTCGGAAGGATATCTGGCAACTATTGGCACATTCATAAAGAGGACCTCATTGGCCTCCATCTCAAGCTTAAGAACTTCTTCCTCGCTTAGGGGACCGCTGGTATCTAATGTCACAATATCCTCTGTCAAATGAAATCCCACATTGGTGTAGCCGTAATCACGGTAGAGGATACCCGACAGAATATGCTCACCTGAATGCTGCTGCATAAGGTCGAATCTGTGGGCAAAATCAATGCTTGCCTTCACCTCTTCCCCTGGACGTAGTGAGATTTCCTCACCCTCCTTTAACTCAATAAAATGCCTAATGACATTGTCCTTAATGGTGACGTAGTTCACCCTGTAATCATTAATCAGGCCTGTATCCGGATTCTGTCCTCCCTCTAAGGGAAAGAAGAGGGTCTGGTCTAGGATAACGGCGATTCTGCCCTCCTTATCCCCCTCTTCGATTTCTAAAACCCTGGCTGTGAAATCCTCGCCGTAGGGCATATTGTCATAGAGCTTAACTGTTTCCATATCAACCACCTAACTGCTTAATATAGCCTGCGGCGTTATTTGCCCTGTCTGTGTCGGGGTAGAGTTCAATAAACTTCTGATATAAAACTATAGCCTTCTGCTTCTCTCCAGCCTTTCTGTAAGCCTGGGCACAGTAGTACATGGCATTTCCTTCAGAATAGTTCTCATCAAGATCTAAAATCTTCTGATAGAGCTCTGCAGCCTCTTCGTTTTTTCCGTAATTATACTTAGCACTGGCATCTGTGTAGAGCTGCTTTAGGTACTTGCTAATTACCTCTTTTTTAAGCTTCTTGTAGGCTGACTTAAAATCCTCATCTATCACTGACTTGTCAATTGAGAGAATTGCATTTGCCGCAGCCTCATAGTCTTCAGATCCAAGTTCTGCATAGGCAGCCAGCATTTCCTTGTAGAAATTAGCGCTCGCCTCTGAATTCTCAGAGTCGCCCTTCACAGCCTTAAGCTCCTCGTTTAGGCCCTCAATCTCCTGCTGAAGAGACTGAATGGTTACGTTCTTGGAGCTTACAGTATCATTTAACTCAACTAATTTGCTGGCTGATTCTGACTCCGCAGCCCTCTTCACTCCTGGCACCATAAGGAAAAATGCCACTGCGAAACCCACTATCAGTCCGAAGATGATATTGATAACTGTGGAAATAGTTGCATTGTCCTTAAAATATGCCGGTCTTATGATAGTCTGACCGCCGCTGTTATACTCAAGGGAATCGCTGGGCTCCTTGCCCACGCTGCCTCCCTTGCCCTTTATTCCCTCGTTTGCCTCACGAAGATAGGTTAAAAGCATGGTGTTATTGGCATCCACCTTGCCTGCCTTTCTAAGCACTTCCTTGGCCTTTCTAAACTCTTCCTGATGAAGGTAGATAAGGGCTAAGAGAAGATGGGCTCTCACATACTGTGGGTTCATGGAACAGACCTTCTTTAGCTGAACCGCAGCAAGGTCCAAGGAACCCTGATTGGCATATATAAGGGCCTGGTTATACTTCTTTATACACTGATTAAGTCGACCGGTTCTTGTCATCTCCGGCTTAAGATCACTAATATAATTAGCTGCTATATTATTCTCCTGCTGAAAGTTTACAGAAATCACCCATTCCTTCATGGCATGAACAGACTCTCCTACCTGGTAGTAGCAAAGCCCTAAGAGATTTCTGGCTTCTATATTGCCCTTGTAATAGTCGAGACTCTTTTGAAGGCTCTCAATAGCACCAGTAATATTGTGAACCCTGGCACGGTTTAGGCCTTCATTGTAGTAGTAGTTTGAGAGTCCCTTTAACTTGTTTAATGTAGTCATAAGTCTCCCTCTATCTGCTCTGACGTCTTGCCTCGCCGATAAGTTCCTTCATAATATCTGTCATATCCTGCAGATTCTCTGAGTAAATTGCCTCCTCAGCCTGCTCCACCTCAAGGGATGGCTTAAACTTCTTTAATTCTTCATCAAAATCTATCATAGTTATTCCTCCATAAGCTCTAGGATGCTTCCAACAAAATAAAGAGATCCGGTGCAGAAGAGAGTTTTGTCTCCCTTAAGTCTTAAGGCCTCCTTATAGGCCTCACGGTAATCCTTAATTATATGCACATCCCCTGCATTGTTATCAATGAAATACTGTCCCGAGACCTCTGCAGGCAGGCACCTGTCTCCAGGAATCTCAGTAACTATTATTTTACTAAAATGGCCCTTTTCTGACAACAGACTAATGGCCTTCTCATAGTTTTTCTCCTTGACCATGGCAAAAAGAAGAACTGGCTCCCCCCCACCTATTTCAGGGAGACTCTGAAGGAAGGCTCTGATTCCGTCCACATTGTGGGCTCCATCCACATATACTCCCTCTCCTACCAGCTGCATTCTGCCCTTCCATTTAGTCTTTCTAAGGCCTTCCACCATGTCATCATAGCAGTAATAGCCCTTCTCGGCCAGAATCTCTGAGGCCTGACATACCAGAGCGCCATTCTCCCTCTGATAATCAGCTCCAAAGGGAAGGGTGATAATCTCTTTAAAGCCAAAATAGTCGAACTTGAATCTTACATTTCCATTTTCATCCCTGCCTAAATTCTCAATATCTCCAGGGTATACCGGGTAGCTTAGGGCCTTCTTCTCCATAACCTTCTTAAAGATTACATCGTAGACCTCCCTATGCTTTCCATCAAAAACTACGGGAACTCCTTCTTTAATAATACCTGCCTTCTCGCCGGCAATAGCTGTAAGAGTATTTCCAAGAATATCAGTGTGTTCAAGACTTATGGAAGTGATTATGGTAAGTATAGGCCTTCTGATTACATTGGTGGCATCCAGTCTTCCACCCAGTCCCGTCTCTATAACCGCAATCTTAACTCCAGCCCTTCTAAAAGCCACCATTGCAAGTCCAAAGAGAAACTCGAAGAAGCTTGGGTGGTCTAAGCCCTCCTTCTTCATTACTTCCACAGTTTCCATGGTTTCATTAAAAGCATCGACGAAGTCCTCATCACTTATAGGCTCTCCATCCACCATTACCCTCTCAGACATTCTGATTAGATGAGGTGAGGTAAAGAGTCCGGTTCTGTTTCCCCCTTCAATAAGGCAGGAGCTTAGCATGGCGCAAACCGAGCCCTTTCCGTTAGACCCCGCCACATGAATAGTGTCAAAAGAGTCCTCAGGATGACCTAAGAGCTCCATAAACCTGAAGGTGTGTTCAGGCCCGTTCTTGGTTGAAAACTTAGGAATTCCATTTATATATTCTTCTATTTCTAAATATGTCATTTTCTTTCTCCCGGCATAAAAATAAGACCGCGTGTCCTACCTAAAACAGTAGCACAACACGGTCCTAATTTCCAGTGTGGAAGAGTCTAAATGCTGTCCTCTACCCTTCTCATTACGATTGAGTCCATACTCTTTACATATTCGACAGCCTCCTGCCAATCCTTCACAGTATGGAGAATATCGTCAATATGGATTATTGCACCTGGATAAATCTTTCCGTAAACAATAACACTGGCGTTCTCCGCCCTGTTTATTACCTCCATCATTTCATCAAGCTCAAGCTTGTCCTGCTGAAGACTGGTATTCTCCTTAATCTTCATTCTGAGGAGTGTTACCTTTCTTGGATCCTGCTTAGGCTTATCCACAAGGGACTTGTTAGTCTCAAGCCTCTCTATCTCAGCTATCTGATCATCTATGGCTGTCATGGCCTTCTGAGCTGCGTCAATCTTATGCTCTAAGACCTTGACTCTTCTATATACCTCCACCTCTGCTCCAACAGCAATGACGGTCTTTGTTTCCATTTCATTTCCTATTGAGTTGGCTATTACTCCACCGATGGCGCTGGCCTTGCCGCCTACGATATTGCCCCTCTTACCCGCAATAACTATTCTCTCGCCACAAACCACATCACAGTTTAATAAAACCTCAGCGTTGATTGTCCCTCTTACATCAACAGATGCATACTCAATAAACTTGGCAAAAAGGTTGCCCCTGGTTCTGATTACAGCCTGGGAATTACCCATAAGTCCGGACTTAAGTACAATATCCTTTCCTGCCTCAAGGGATGCCGACTCCACAATACCGTCAATGGTAATAGTTCCTGTAGCCTTAATGGAAATACCATTTCTCACTGCACCATGAATGGCAACATCACCAACGAAATCTATGTGACCTGTAGTAAGATCAGCGTCACCTGAAATCTCGTAGGTAGGACTGACGGTCAGTCGGCCCGCTGAGAGATCTATTTTGCCTGGAATCTCGGCATAATACTCATTTCCATCCGGCGAGCGAAGGAAGCCCTTACCCTTAAGGGGAACTAAGTCCTTGCATCTCTTGGCCATAATTGGCGCTCCCTTTACATTGTAGCCATTCTTGCCCTGAACTGCAGGGTGATAAACTGCAATCTTGTCTCCCTCTGCCACTGTAGAAATCAGGTTAACACAATAGTAATCCACAGAGCCATCTGGCAGCTCCTTTGGCTTTCTGTTGTGGTCCATGTTAAAGAGGAAGTCAAAGTATCCCTCTGTTCCCTCAACAGGCTCCTTGCCTACTGCGACTCTGCGTTCCTGAGCGTATATTTTGTTTTCTAAGAGCTTAAGAATGGCATCCTGGTCCACTCCGCTCTTCACACCCTTAGCCTCCAAGGCTGCCATGACATCAGCTACGCTGTGATCATGATCCGGTTCAGGTATGGGTAACATAAGAAAGGCTTCCATGTTGTCCGCTGAACATCTTACCTGAGGCTTGGTATCCTTCTGTATGCTCATAACTTTCACCCTTTTTCTGCCACAAAATTAAAGAATGGCAGAATTATTACAGTAATTCTACCATTCTTTATTTTTTAAGGATATAGGCGAATGCATTATTTCACCAATTCTTTATAATTAATTACTTGAGAGCTGCAAGTCTTTCCTCAACCTGTGCCATCATCTGCTGATACTTAAGAAGCTTAGCCTTCTCCTCATCGATTTTGGCCTGTGGAGCCTTGGAGGTGAACTTCTCGTTGTTAAGCATAGCATTTGAACGCTGTAACTCCTTCTCGAGCTTCTCCTTCTCCTTAGTAAGTCTCTCTCTTTCCTTCTCGAAATCAACAAGCTCAGCCATTGGGATATAGCATACGCAGTCAGCTGTAACTACAGATACTGCATCCTCATCCACTCCTGTCTTATCCTCCTGAATAAGGATTTCGCTTGCAGATGCAAGGTTAACATAAGTGGACTTAAACTCTGTGAAGGCAGCCTTAGCTTCGGCCTTATCTGTAACGATGATTAATTTTGCCTTTCTTGATGGTGGAACATCCATGGAAGTTCTGGTGTTTCTGATACCACGTACTAACTCCTTAACCATGGAAAGAGCTGTCTCCTCCTCGGCAAAATGATAGTCCTCAGTGAATTCCGGCCAAGCCTCTAACATGATTGTTTCCTTCTCAGGCCATAAGGTGCAGAAGATTTCCTCTGTGATAAATGGCATATATGGATGGAGGAGCTTAAGGCCCATGGTAAGTACATGCTTAAGTGTCCAGAGGGTATCATTTGCAGCCTCAGGATTCTCATCCTTCTTCCAGAGAACTGGCTTACTCATCTCAATATACCAGTCGCAATACTCATCGTAGATGAAGTCATAAATCTTGGAGAGGGCAATTCCTAACTCATACTTGTCAAGGTTCTCGGTAACCTCTTTTGCCAGGGTGTTAGCCTTGCTTAAGAAAGCCTTGTCCAGCTTGCTTAAATTCTTAACATCCGGAGTCTTAATGTCTACACCCTCAAGGTTCATCATGAGGAAGCGGGATGCGTTCCATACCTTGTTGGCGAAGTTTCTTGATGCCTCAACTCTCTCCATGTAGAATCTCATATCGTTTCCAGGTGCATTACCTGTAACAAGAGTCATTCTTAAAGCATCAGCTCCGTACTTATCAATAATCTCAAGTGGGTCAATACCGTTTCCAAGGGACTTACTCATCTTGCGGCCCTGGTCATCACGAACCAGACCGTGGATAAGAACTGTGTCAAATGGAACCTCCCCAGTATGCTCAAGGGCTGAGAATACCATTCTGATAACCCAGAAGAAGATAATGTCATATCCGGTAACTAAGACATTGGTTGGGTAGAAGTAGTCTAACTCCTCTGTCTTGTTAGGCCAGCCTAAAGTGGAGAATGGCCAGAGAGCTGAGGAGAACCATGTATCAAGGGTATCCTCATCCTGTCTCATTTCCTTGCCGCACTTAGGACACTTTACGTGGTCATCCTTAGTTACAATCATCTCGCCACAGTCATCGCAGTAGAAGGCTGGGATTCTGTGTCCCCACCATAACTGACGAGAGATACACCAGTCGCGGATATTCTCAAGCCAGTGATAATATGTCTTGTCAAAATGCTCTGGAACGAACTTGGTATCGCCCTTCTTTACAGCCTCGATAGCTGGCTTTGCAAGCTCTTCCATGGCAACGAACCACTGCTTTGATACTCTTGGCTCAATAGTTGTATGGCATCTGTAGCAGGTTCCTACATTGTGACCGTAGTCCTCAATCTTAACCAGTGCTCCCTCTGCCTCAAGGTCCTTAACAATGGCCTCTCTTGCCTCATAGCGGTCCATGCCTGCGTACTTCTCATAGTCATCAACAATGTGGGCGTCCTCTGTGAGTACATTGATAATTGGAAGGTTATGTCTCTTTCCAACCTCAAAATCGTTAGGGTCATGGGCTGGAGTAATCTTAACTACACCAGTACCAAACTCCATATCTACATAATCGTCGGCAACGATTGGAATCTGTCTGTGAACGATTGGAAGGTCAATCATTTTGCCTACGAAATCCGTATATCTCTCATCCTTAGGGTTTACAGCTACTGCAGTATCTCCAAGCATGGTCTCTGGACGGGTTGTTGCCATCTCAATATAGCCAGAGCCGTCTGCCAGCGGATATCTTAAATGCCAGAAGTGTCCAGCCTGATCCTCGTACTCAACCTCAGCGTCAGAAAGGGTTGTTAAGCAGTGAGGGCACCAGTTGATGATACGCTCGCCTCTGTAGATAAGGCCCTTCTTATGGAGATTTACGAATACCTCCTTAACTGCATCGTTGCAGCCCTCATCCATGGTAAATCTCTCTCTCTCCCAGTCTGCGGAGGAGCCCATCTTCTTAAGCTGGGTAACGATACGGCCACCGTACTCTTCCTTCCACTCCCATACACGGTCAAGGAAGGCATCTCTTCCAAGGTCATCCTTGGTTAAGCCCTCTCCCTTAATCTTCTCAACTACCTTAGCCTCGGTAGCTATGGAAGCGTGGTCTGTACCTGGTAACCAGAGTGCAGAGTATCCCTGCATTCTCTTGTAACGGATAATTGTATCCTGAAGTGTGTTGTCTAATGCATGACCCATATGAAGCTGACCAGTGATATTTGGTGGTGGCATCACAATGGTGAATGGCTTCTTGTCGCGGTCTACCTCTGCGTGGAAATATCCATTCTTCTCCCACTTCTCATAGAGGCGGTCTTCAATCTGCTTAGGATCATAGTTCTTTTCTAATTCCTTGCTCATTTTGTCCTCCTAATCTTCTGTAAGGCAAAATAAAAACCCTTACAGAAATCCTGATAATTTCTGTAAGGGCGTCTAAGTCTAACGCGGTACCACCTTACTTACGCTAACGCGCATCTCATTAATCCTGACGGGGATTCCCGGAGTACCCTACTGACTGCAGTGCAGATGTTCAGGCATCAGCTCGGAAGCTACCTTCCACGGGTTCCCTGAGACCACCTTTCAGCCGGTGAGCGGTCCTCTCTAACAGCGGAGTTACCGTGTACTCCTCTTCGTCATAGCCTTTGATATCCTGCATAGTTTATACTATTTTGCCTAAAAAATCAAGGCCCTGCCTAAGCAGGGCCCCTCTTTATGCTAATAGCTTCTTCATACTCTCAAGGCAAAATGCTTTTCTTCTGTCTCTGAACTCCTTAAGGTCCTTATCCCCCGCAAGCTTTTCATGGGAGTTGCAGGAGATTACATAGGTCACAAGGGAGCCCACAATGGTATGGATGCAGAGCTCCATGTCGGCATTTTTGAGAGCCCCTTCATCAATTCCTCTTTTTGCCAGCTTTCCGAAGAACATAACCATGTCCGCCTGGCCTGGAGGTGGGCATTCAGGATTAATATGGTGCTCTATGCCCTGGGAGAAATTCTCGTGGGCGTTCTTAAGAAATACCTCAAGGCCTGCCCTTTTCTCCATAAAGCCATCGCAGGCCTTTAGAATTGTCATAATAGCCTGGTCGAAGGATTCAGCAGAGACTGCTGCCTCCTTCATTCTCTCGAACTTAAGGCCGAAGAAGTAGGCCTGGGCCCCCACAAACATTTCCTCCTTACTTTCGAAGTACTCGTAGGCTGTACCCTTTCCTATGCCTGCTTTCTTAGTAATATCCGAAACCTTGAGCTCGTTTATATCTGCACCCTCGTTCATTAATTCCTCGAAGGCCTCATACATCTTTTTAACCTTCTCAGGAAGGTTACCCTTATCGTAAATCGGAGATATCATCGTCGATTTCCTCCACAACCATGCTCTTCTCCCTGTGTAAGAGGTCGTAGATACATGGCACTACAAATAATGTCATAAGTGTTCCGTAAATCATACCGCCAACAATTACAATGGCCATTGGCTGAACCATATCTGCACCCATTCCCATTCCAAGGGCCATGGTGGACATAGCAAGAATTGTGGTAAGGGCGGTCATCATAATTGGACGTACACGGGTTACACCTGAAGTTAAAATTGCCTCATGCTTGGTCATTCCCTCTCGTCTTAACTGATTAATGAAGTCAACTAAAACAATACCGTTGTTTACTATAATACCTGACAGCATTACGAAGCCAAGCACCGCAATTACTGATACCTCTGAGCCTGTAATCATAAGGGCAAGGAAGCCACCAGTGAAAGCTAGAGGAATTGTAAACATAATGATAAATGGAGCAACCAGGGACTGGAACTGGGCCACCATAATTAAGTAGATGAAGGCTACCGCAACAATTAACATAAGCATTAACTGGCTCATGGCGTCATTTATAGTCTCGTCCTCACCTGCCATCTCAATCTCGATTCCCTCTGGCAGGTCTATTTCCTTTAATCTGTTTGAGATCTCATCGGACACAAGACCAATGTTGTGATCTGCATCTATTGCTGCTGTTACAGACACGTATCTTGTCTGTGCAGATCTGTTTATTGAACTTAGGCTTGTAGTCTCCGTAATCTCTGCAATCTCTGAGATAGTGTGCTCTTCCTCCTCACCATCAGAGTTAGTGAAGGTGAAAGTAATGTTTTCAATATCTGATAAAGACAGGGATGACTGGTCATCAGATGCAACATACACCTCGTAATCCGCTGTGTCTGTTGCAATGGATGTGGCTGATGAATTTCCTGCCATCTCAGCAGCAACAGTCTGGTATACCTGAGCTACTGTGAGGGAGTACTCTGCTGCCTTCTCCTTGTCTACGGAGATCTTTACACCCTTGGTAAGTGAGTCTAAGCCTGACTCTATATCGATACAGCCCTCAGTTGACTCAACAATGTCTAATACCTGGCTGGATATCTCCTGAAGCTTGTCAAGGTCTCGTCCCTTTACATTAATCTGTAAGCCTGAACTCATATAGGAGGTAAGATCCATAGCAGACGTTTCAACGCTTAACTCTCCCTCAATGTCCTTACACTTGTCCATAATGAGATCTGCGATTTCTTGGTTGGATAAAGACTTGTCCTCACTTACAATCAGGTACATTGTAACCTGGTTTGTTGAGGATGAGCCGCCAGACATTGATGATAACATGGAACCCGAGCCTGTCATGGCACCTACGGTCTCCACATCCTCAATCTCAAGCATTTTCTCTATAATCTCATCTGATGCCTTAGCTGTCTCTGCAAGACTCGCATCCTTAGGCATTGTTAAGGTTGCTGTCATCTGGGTTGACTCCATGGAATTCATGAAGGCTGTACCATTCTGAAGAGCTCCATAGATTGAACCCGCAAGAAGTGCTATGGCAAAAAGTAATACCAGCACCTTATATCTAAGGGCACCTTCAAGAGCCTTTCTGTATGCACCCTGAAGCTTCTCAAATAATGAGCCTTCCTTCTTCTCCCTGATTTTGCCTAAGGCAACAGAGCCCATCATTGGGACGAAGGTAATGGCAATCACAAGGGATGCAAGGAGGGAATATGCTACTGTGAGTCCCATATCAACGAAAAGCTGACGGGTGATTCCCTCTGTAAATACGATTGGAAGGAATACGCAGGCTGTGGTTAATGTAGATGCAATAATCGCACCGGTAACCTGCTTGGCACCCTTAACTGCCGCTTCCCTGATTTCCATTCCATCAGCCCTTAGTCGGTATATATTCTCGATAACTACAATGGAGTTATCTACCAGCATACCTACACCAAGAGCCAGTCCCGATAATGAAATAATATTTAAGTTAACACCGCTAAAGTACATAAGTACAATAGCTGCCACAAGGGATACTGGAATTGACACTGCAACTACCAGTGTTGGCTTAATATCCCTTAAGAATAAGAGGAGGATAATGATGGCAAGAATACCACCAACCAACATGTTGTTTACAACTGAGTCAACTACGAAGTCAATGTAAACACCCTGGTCCATAATGGTGGAAATACTTAAGCCCTCCTCAGTCTTCATGAGTGATTCCATCTTTTCCTTGGCATTATTTGACACATCACCGGTGGAGTAGCCGGTCTGCTTCTCTATGGAAAGAAGAATACCTGCCTGACCGTTAACCGATGTGTAAACCTCGTCTGAGTTGTCTACATATTCAACTGTTGCAATGTCAGAGAGGTAAATTGGATCAATTCCATCCATGGAAAGGTCTAAAAGGATAAGATTGCTTAAGGTATCAATATCATTAATATCGTCACCTACACGTACTAAATACTGCTCGCCATCCTCTGTGACATAGCCTGCTGGCATATCAAAGTTCTGGGCCATAAGCATGGAGCCCACTGTATCCTCTGTGAGGATTTTGGTTAAGTCAGCTGAAGCGTAGGCTGATTCCTTGGCATCCTTGATAGACTGCTCAGCCTCATCAAGGCTTGTCTGTCCGTTAGCCATCTGGGCTGTGGCAGAACCAAGGTCCACAGCGCCAGAAATCTGTGCTGCGTTTAACTTGGCAAGGTTTTCATTTATAGTTTCAATTCCCGCATCTATCTCCTCGATATTCTGCTGTAAGGAATCGATACCTGGCTGAATCATGGCATCGACCTGTGGATCACCGGTTAAGGATCCCTGAAGCTCCACAATCTTAGCCTGAAGGTCCGCCTTGGTCTGCATAAGGGAAACCTTCTGGTCTGTCAGCTGGTTAATGGCGATTGATGTAGAATCTGTAAGGGCAGTTTTGCCTGAGGAAAGCTGACTAGATTGGGAGGAAAGCTCCTTCTTAGCCTTCTCAATTTCATCGAGCGCCTCCTTAAACTGCTTGTCTAATGACTTCTTAACCTTCTTGTTAAGAGTCTCAATCTTCTCTGTATCAAGGGTTACGGAAATTGTGGTCTCAACCTCTCCGGAAACTGACACTGAGGCAACGCCAGGCACGGACTCAATCTCAGGAACAATATCATTCTTCACATACTCTGTGAGCTCTGTGGCTGTCATATCCTCCTTTGATACAGCTGAGATAAGCACTGGCATCATATCCGGGTTAATCTTCATAATAGTTGGATTACCCACAGAATCCGACCAGCTGCTCTTAAGTGAGTCAAGGGACTCTCTCATATCTACGGTAAGAGCATTCATATCTGCAGTCTCTGCGAACTCAAGAACTACCATGGAGTAATTGTCATAGGACTGAGAGGAAACATTCTCAATATCCGTCATGGTTGCCATGGCAGCCTCTATTGGAGCTGTAACCTCCTTCTCCACCTCCTCAGGGGTTGCTCCCATATCGGTGGTAATAATAATTGCGTAATTAAGATTCATGCTTGGCAAAAGGTCTGTTGACATCTTAGTCAGAGACACATATCCAAGTATGAGTACAAGTGCTATGCCCACTAACACGGTGAAGGGCTTCTTTACACTTAACTTTGATAACATGCTGTTTCCTCCTGCTTTTCTCTTTTCCTATTGCAACTGAATCCATCTTATGAAACGCCTCTAAATTGCCTTAGGGCCAATGGATTCGCATTCTAAAATCTTCTCCCCTATCTCCGACCGACCGGTCAGTTCTGTAATAGAATACACCCCTGCCCCTTGTAAAACAAGTGAACTTTTTATAAACTAAAGACTTGAAGACTTTATATATTATTTATATTTTGCCTGACGGCAGGAAAGACTTAAGGAAGGATACTCTATGACTCTTAGACATCTAAAAATCTATACCACTGTATATATGGAAAGAAGCATGACTGCCGCGGCCAAAAAACTCTTTATGACCCAGCCCTCAGTGAGTCAGGCCATAAAAGAGCTTGAGGAGCATTACCACGCAGTTCTCTTCGAGCGATTCCCTAAGAAGTTAGAGCCTACCGCCTCCGGAGACCTGCTTTTTAACTATGCCACCAAGATTTTAGACACTAACGCGGAACTTGAGGACCTAATGATGCAGGGCTCCTCCAAGCATGTGTTAAGAATCGGCGCCAACGACACTGTGGGTTCCTCCATATTAGATGCCATTGTCAGGAAGTATAACGAGTCCCATCCAGCGGAACATGTTCAGATTTTTATTAACAGAAGCTCTGCCCTTCAGGACATGCTTAGAAATAACGATTTAGACCTGGCCATTTCCGATGAGTTCCCTCTTGCCCAGGACTTATATAACGAGGAGATTAGAAAGGATGATTTCCTTCTGGTGGCAAGCAGCAATTACCCTGATCTACCTTCCGGCAAAATTGCTGACCCGGACTACCTCTCCCGCGCCAGACTCCTTCTAAGAGAGCCAGGTATTGACGAGCGAGATTCCTTCGACCGCTACATGAGAAAACATGGACACGCCATCATTCCCTTCTGGGAATCCATCTCTTTCGACATTCTGTTATCTGCAACCTTAAGAGGCACCGGAATTTCAATTTTGCCTAGATATATAGTGGAAGCTCACTTAAAAGAGGGAAGACTTACAGAATTAACTATTCCAGATTATGATGCCAAGCAGACCTTCGTGCTAAGCTATCAGAAGAACAAATACCTTACAGAGGATATGATTGATTTCATAGAGCTCTGCAGGGGATAACTGCAATTCACCTAATAAAAAAGCAAGGGCCAAAAGCCCTTGCTTATATTTTGCCTAAATTTTCTTTACTGATGTAAATATCCAAGATCAAGACCCATTGCTGCCTCGTGGATTACCTCGCCTGTTGTTGGATGAGCGAAGATATTCTCGCGTAACTGTTCTGGAGTGATTTTCTCATGAAGAGCAACTGTGATGGTTGAAATCAATGCAGATGCATCTGGTCCAACGATTGATCCGCCAAGGAGCTCTCCTGTCTTTACATCCATGATTAACTTGCAGAAGCCGTTAACCTCGCCTAAGGTCAATGCCTTACCGTTGCCTCTGAAGTTGAACTTGGAAGTCTTAATCTCAAAGCCTCTTTCAAGAGCCTGCTTCTCTGTAAGACCTACCTGAGCTGCCTCTGGGCTGGTAAATACAACAGATGGCACTGCTGTCTCGTCCATCAGGCAATCCTCACCACAAATATTCTTAACCGCTGTGATTCCCTGGTGGGATGCAACATGAGCAAGCATGATGCGGTTGTTGATATCACCGATTGCATAAATGTGGTCCTTGTTGGTTCTCATATGGTCATCAACCTTGATACCACGATTTCTGTCATTTAATATAAGACCTGCTGCCTCAACATTAAGGTCATCCATATTTGGCTCACGTCCAATGGCAACTAAAACCTTGTCAGAGGTTACTGTCTCTTCGCCCTTTTTGCCTTCATATGTAACAAGAGCCTTACCCTCAGCATCAAGTTCTACCTTCTGTACCTTGCAGCCGCACTTTAATGTGATGCGAAGCTTCTTTGCAAGGCGGGTAACTTCCTTTGATACATCCTCATCCATAATGGAAAGGATTGAATCCATAAACTCAACAATAGTAACCTTTACTCCCAAGTGGCTGTAAAGGAATGCGAACTCCATACCGATTACGCCGCCACCAATGATGGTGATGGACTCTGGAAGTTCCTTTAATGAAAGAGCTGTTGTGGAATCTAACACAACTGGTAAGTCAAGTCCAGGAATTGGTAATCTGGAAATCTTGGAGCCTGTAGCCACAATAATATCTGTAGCCTCGTAGGACTCTCCATTAACTGTAACCTCATGGTCATTCACGAAGCTTGCGGTACCATTTACCACTGTAACTCCATTCTGCTTCATAAGGAATTCAATACCGGATACAAGACGGTCTTTAACCTCGTCTTTTCTGTCAATAATCTTGTCCATATTAGGCTTGGCTTCGCCGCTAAGCTCAATACCGAACTCCTCAGCGGTCTTAACAAGGTGATATACCTCAGAGCTTCTTACAAGAGCCTTTGTTGGAATACATCCCACGTTAAGACAGGTACCTCCAAGGCGCTCCTTCTCAACAAGAACTACCTTTTTGCCCATCTTAGCTGCGTAGATTGCTGCAACATAGCCGCCAGGGCCGCCTCCAAGAATCAGGATATCGCTATTCATTTTTCTCCTCCTCATAATACATATATATGTAGCCCCACCCCCCAGGGCCTTCTTTCAAATGAATTATATCATACAAAAGGCAAAATATTTATGCCTCAAACAATTCTCCATGCTTTTCATAGTGAGTCTTTCTCACAATCTTATTGTCCTCGTTTACAAAGACTACATTTGGCTTGTGGTTTTTAGCCTCCTCAGGAGTCATGTCTGCATAGGCCATAATGATTACATGATCACCAGGCTTAACTAACTGTGCTGCTGCCCCGTTTAGACAAATGCATCCAGAGCCAGGTTCACCGGCTATAGTGTAGGTCTCTAATCTATTTCCATTCTCAACATCTGCCACCTGCACATACTGGTACTCAAGAATGCCTGCTGCCTCTAAAAGCTCTGAATCAACGGTGATGGAGCCAACATAGTTAACCTTGGCTTCTGTGCAAACTGCTCTGTGAATCTTGCCCTGTAACATACTGATATTCATAGTATCCTTCTTTCTATAAAAACATAAACAATCAATCTTTCAAACCTTGTTATTATATCACCAATACCCTAAAAATCAACCTTTAGGCCTGAAAGCTCTCCTTGATCTTCCTGCTTACCACATAGAGACATATACAGTGAACACTGGCTGTCAGTATCCAGGATATCGGATATGACACGAAGAGACAGGAAAGGGTGTGAACTCTGGCAAAAATGGTGTATATCCATATCACTCTGAAGAGACATGCTCCGCAAAGGGAAACAATCATAGGCATCACCGAATATCCAAGTCCTCTAATTATTCCAACCAGAGTGTCCATTATTCCGCAGATGAAATATGGAGCACAGATATACCACATACGGAGGACACCGTAGGCAATAACCTCAGGCTCCGATGAATATATGGAAAGAAGCTCCTCGTTAAAGGCCACTGCTCCAAGTCCCATAAAGAGTCCTATAACAGTAACCATTCCCAGGCAGTATATGCCTACCTTCTTAATACGGTTAAAATCCTTGGCTCCATAATTCTGTGAGGTGAAGCTGACCGCAGTCTGATGCATGGAGTTCATTCCCACATAGACGAAGCCCTCAATGGAAGATCCCGCAGTAGAGCCAGCCATGGCCACTGAGCCAAAGGAGTTAATTGATGACTGGATTAATACATTGGAAAGGGAGAATACCGTTCCCTGCAAGCCCGCAGGTATTCCTACCCTCATTAGCTGTAAGAGTTTATCCTTGGTAATATGTAATTTCTTAAGCTCAAGTCTGCAGATTCCCTCCTCTTTAACCAAGGCTCTCAGGACTAATCCGCCTGCAATCATCTGAGATATAGCTGTAGCCAATGCTACTCCAGCTACAGACATGTGGAAAATTATAACGAAAATCAAGTTAAAAGCAACATTAACAAAGCCAGCAATAGTCAAATATATCATTGGTCTTCTGGTGTCACCCACAGCTCTTAATATGGCTGCTCCGAAGTTATATACCATCATGGCAGGCATACCGAAGAAGAAAATCTTTAGATACAGAGCTGACAATGGAAGCACATCCTCAGGGGAACCCATGAGCACCAGAATTGGTTTCGTGAAGAAAAATCCAACAAAAACCAGAATAATTCCGCTGTAGATGGCTGTAAGGATTGCTGTGTGAACGGTTTCACTAACGTTCTTCTCCTCGTTGGCACCTACAAAGCGGGCAACAAGAACATTGGTACCTACGGATAAGCCTATAAAAAGGTTAACCAAAAGATTAACTAAAGATGATGTGGAGCCAACTGCTGCCAGGGCCTCCTCACCTGCAAAACGTCCTACCACCACCATATCCGCCGCATTAAATAAGAGCTGTAAAAGACCTGACAGCATTACGGGTATTGCGAAAAGTATAAGTTTAGGGAAAATGGCCCCGTGGACCATATCTATTTCATGGCTTTTGCCTGCTTTCATGTTAATTTCCTCTCAATATTTAAAAAAACTTTACTTCCTATTTATTATATCACTCTACACAAGAATGACAATTCTAGTGTATAATACAATTGCAAGCCACGGGCGTACACTTGTACGTGGCGCTGGTTTAGCTAGAAAAGGAAAAAAGAATATGAAGAATGCACTGATTCTGCAATCAGACTTTGGCAATTGCGACGGAGCCGTATCCGCAATGTACGGTGTTGCAGCGGGAGTTAATCCTGACATCAAAGTCTACGACCTAACACATGAGATTCCTCAGTATGATATCTGGGAAGCCTCATATCGTTTGATACAGACTGTGAGCTACTGGCCAGCAGGCTCTGTATTTGTCAGTGTGGTAGATCCTGGGGTTGGATCTACAAGAAGAAGCATCGCTGTTGAGACCGTAAATGGACAGTATATTATTACTCCAGACAACGGAACCTTAACACATGTAAAAAGAATGATCGGCATTAAGGCTGCTCGAATCATCGACGAGGAAGTAAACCGTCTCCCTAACTCAGGCGAGAGCTACACCTTCCATGGTCGTGATGTCTATGTCTACACCGGAGCAAGATTAGCAGGTGAGATTATAGACTTTGCCGGAGTTGGACCAGAGGTTCCTGTTGACTCCGTAATTGAACTTCCAGTAGTACCACCTGTATTCGACGGGGAAAAATTGACTGGAACAATCGATGTATTAGATGTTAGATTCGGTTCTCTCTGGACCAACATTTCCCGTGAGGAGTTCCTTAAGTTGGGAATTAAGCATGGTGACAGAGTGGAAATCGGAATCGAAAATGAGACCAGAACCGTTTACAAGAACATCATCACCTATGCTAAGAGCTTCGCTGATGTTTATGTGGGCGAGCCTCTTCTCTACGTTAATTCTCTAGACTGTATGGCAGTAGCTATCAACCAGGGTTCCTTCTCCAGAGCCTACAACATTGGAACTGGTACCTCCTGGAAGCTCTCCATTCGCAAGGCACCAAAGTTAATTTACGAGTAAGGAGCCAGCCATGGAACGAAAACCCATTATTGAGTTTAAAGACTTTGGCTTTCAGTACTTTTCCCAGGCCAAGCCTACGCTCTATGACATTAATCTTAAGATTTATCCAGGCGAGAAGATCCTTATTGTAGGACCTTCAGGTTCAGGTAAGTCCACCTTAGGCCACTGTTTAAATGGCCTTATACCTAATGCCTACAAGGGTGAAATCACTGGCTCTTTAGTAGTTGACGGTATCGACACCAAGGATGCCGACATTTTCACCTTAAGTAAAAAAATAGGAACAGTATTACAGGATTCTGACGGACAGTTTATAGGTCTTTCCGTTGGTGAGGATATCGCTTTCTCTTTAGAGAACGACAATGTGCCTCAGGCGGAAATGTTAGATACCGTGCAGAAGGTGGCAGACATTGTAAATATGGGTACCTTACTTAAGAGTTCCCCATACGAGCTTTCCGGTGGTCAGAAGCAGCGTGTTGCTTTTGCCGGCGTAATGGTTGACGACGTTAACCTCTTACTCTTCGACGAGCCTTTGGCTAACTTAGATCCAGCCACAGGCAAAACCGCCATCGCACTTATCGACGATATCGCCACTAAGTACAACAAGACCACCGTCATTATCGAGCACAGATTAGAGGATGTTCTCTATCGCCACGTTGACAGAATCATAGTCGTCACCGAGGGCCGTATTGTCTGCGACATGGATGCCCACAAGCTCATGACCACAGATATGCTTCCTTCACTTGGAATCAGAGAGCCTCTCTATGTAACTGCAATGAAGTATGCTGGCATATCCATTACAGAGGATATGAAGGCTGGCAACCTTGACACTCTTCTTCTTTCTGATAACGAAAAGAAGAAGCTTAAAGACTGGTTCGAGACCGGAAAGCCTCACGAGGACAAGGACGGCAAAACTATTCTTGAGGTTAAGGACCTCCACTTCCAGTACAACAAATACAGAAAGATTCTAAAGGGAGTATCCTTCAAGATTAAGGAAGGCGAAATGGTATCCATAGTTGGAACCAACGGCGCCGGCAAGTCCACTCTTGCCAAGGTTATCTGTGGCTTCAATAAGGAACAGGAGGGAGACATCCTTCTTGCCGGTGAGTCCTTAAAGGGTCAGACCATAAAGGAGCGCGCCTTAAGGATCGGTTATGTAATGCAGAATCCTAACCAGATGATCTGTAAGCCAATGATCTGGGATGAGGTAGCCTTAGGCTTAACCTTAAGAGGCGAAGACCCAGCAGTAATTGAAGAAAGAGTAAACCACGCCTTAAAGGTATGTGGTCTTTACAAGTTTAGAAAATGGCCTGTTTCCGCCCTCTCCTTCGGCCAGAAGAAGAGAGTTACCATTGCATCCATGCTGGTAATGGATCCAGAGGTATTAATCCTTGACGAGCCTACTGCTGGTCAGGATTTCCGCCATTACACTGACATTATGGAATTCCTTCGCGAGCTTAATAAGCAGGGTATCACAATTATCCTTATAACCCACGACATGCACTTAATGTTAGAATACACCCCTCATGCCATCGTAATTCACGATGGTCAGAAGATAGGTGACTCCTCAGCGGTATCAGTACTTACCAACGAGGAGGTTGCTGCCAAGGCATCCCTTAAGCTTACATCCCTTTACGAGCTTGCCTTAAGGGCTGAGATCTCTGATCCAGAGGCCTTCGTTCAGCACTTTATAGACTACGAGGAGGAGGTGAGAGCAAGAGATGAACAGTAAATTATTCGACTACGTTGAGAGAGACAATTTTGTCTACCAGCTCTCCGGTGTTACCAAGATTCTCTGCTTCCTGTTATTATCCTTCGCAGTTATGCTGTCCTATGATATCAGGTCCGTAATCGTGGTTTTAATTCTCTCCTTCGCAATTTTACATGTGTCGGAGATAAAGCTTAGCCAGATTAAGGTAATGCTCTACTACACCTTAATCTTCCTGGTTTTTAACTTCCTACTTACATATCTCTTCTCCCCTCAGTACGGAGTGGAGATATACGGTACCTGTCATGAGCTCTTCCGCTTTACAGCAAGATACACTGTAACAGAGGAACAGCTCCTCTACCAGGCAACCAAGTTTTTAAAATACGGTGCGGTGGTTCCACTTGGAATGATGTTCCTACTCACCACCAACCCATCAGAGTTCGCCTCCGCTTTAAATGGCATCAAGGTTAATTACAAGGTCTGCTATGCCCTTGCCTTAACCCTCCGCTACTTCCCTGACATGATCAGAGAGTACAACGAGATTGCCCTTGCACAGCAGGGACGTGGATTAGACCTTTCCAAAAAAGAGAAGACCGGAACAAGAGTCAAGAATATGATGAACATCATGGTTCCACTAATCTTCTCTGTACTTAACAAGGTTGATGTAATTTCTAACGCAATGGACCTTAGAGGCTTCGGCAAAAGTAAAACCAGAACCTGGTACAGCAAGCGCAAAATGACTAAATACGACTACTTATGTATATTTATCTGCGCTGCCATTTTTGCCGCAACCATTCTGATTTCTGTCTTCTTAAACCACGGCAGATTCTGGAATCCATTCGTTTACGGATTATTATAAAATTTTTTTCACTAAGGAGATAAATATGAGCAGATTTAATAAGCCTATTCTAGTCTTCCAGACAGACTTCACTTACGCAGAGGGTGCCGTATCCTCCATGTACGGTGTGGTTAAGACTGTAGACCGCGAGCTTGAGATTTTCGACGGTACCCACCAGTTACCTCAGTATGATACCTGGTCTGCAAGCTATCGCCTGTACCAGTCATTACAGTTCTGGCCAAAGGGAACCATCTATGTTTCCGTAGTTGACCCAGGTGTTGGAACCTCCCGTAAGGCCTGTGTTGCCAAGACTACTGATGGCTACTACATAGTAACTCCAGATAACGGAGCTTTAACACACGTTAAGAAATACATAGGCATCGAGGCTGTAAGAGAGATTGACGAATCCATCAACAGACTTCAGTCCACAAGAGGCACCGCAGTATTCCACGGTCGCGACCTTTTTGGATACACTGCAGCCCGCCTGGCATCCGGCATTATCGACTTCGAAGGTGTGGGTCCTGCCTACAGCGTAGACGACATTGTATGTCACGATATCATTGACGCAAATGTGGAGCCTAACCATGCTAAGGGCTACTTCGAGATTAACGACCCTAACTTCGGAAACATGTGGACCAACGTTTATACCGATGACTTTATGAAGGCAGGCTTCAATTACGGAGACAAGGTACACACCATAATCCGTAAAGAGGGCAATGTGGTATTTGAGGAGGATCTTCTCTTCGACAAGACCTTCGGCTGTGTGGCAAAGGGAGATGTAATGCTCTACAATAACGAGCTTATGAAGGTTTCTCTCGCTGTATGCCAGGGTAGCTTCATCGAAAAGTACAATATGCAGTTTGGCCCAGAATGGACCATTGAGTTTTCCAAGTAATATTTAAAACTGATTTACAAAATATACCAAATTTTGTATACTAAAAATGAAAAGTGACAACATATTGTTGTCTTAACTTTGACAAATTAGAGGAGGATTTATCCATGAAAGACTTATTCAAGGTAAACACCCGCACCATCGTAGCTACAGCTTTAGGTGCAGCATTATTCGCAGTTTTATTTATGTTCGTTAAGATTCCTACTCCAGTACCTGAGACACAGATCCAGTCTGCTTACGGTGTTGGCGGTTTCTTCGCAGCGTTATTTGGACCTATCTGCGGTTTCCTTTTAGCATTCATCGGACATGCAATCTCTGATGCAACTCAGTATGGCTCCGTATGGTGGAGCTGGGTTATCGCTTCCGGTTTCTCCTGCTGTGCAGTAGGTTTCATCAAGAATCGTTTACATGTTGAGGAAGGCGTATTCGGTGCTAAGGATTTATTAACCTACAACATCGGCCAGATTGTTGCTAACGCTTTTGCCTGGGTTATTATCGCTCCAGTACTTGATATCGTTGTTTACAGCGAGCCTGTTAACTTAGTATTTACTCAGGGTGCTGTTGCTGCAATCTCCAATGCAGTTTCCATGGGCGTTATCGGTTCCATCCTTTTACTTCTCTACAGCAAGACACGTGCTGGTAAGGGATCCTTAAACGCAGAGGATTAATTCTAAAATATTAAGCTTTTTACTTAGTCCAGGCTGATTTCAGCCTGGACTTTTTTTGCCTCTTAAATTTTGAACAATAAATGCTATGATGCACGGTGTTGCGGATATGGCCAATATCATGAAAGAACAGTCAGTTACCCTGACTAATGTGCTGGAATACTTCAAATAAAATACATCAAAGTATAAAGAAAGCTGGTCTCACGAAAGTGATACCAGCTTTCTTTTTTATTCTCCATCTTCAGGAGCTTCTGTTTTGTCATCTATAAGGGGCTCACAGGCCTCCTTTACTTCATTAGTTTCTTCCTTAGGCATCAAAGCTTTTCCCTTTTTCTTTTCGTAGCCCTTAACATACAATCTGACTACAATCTCTGAAAGTAATACCAGAAGGCCGGAAACAAAAGAAAGAATTGGTGCAATAGTCTCTCCATCCCCATAGAATAATATCACAACCAGGGAAAAAATAAGAACCGCCGCTGAAATGCTTAGCATCACTCCAAAAAACTTAGACTGCATACGTTTTAAGTCAAGAGCGTCCTGCATGAGAATCACTCCCAGGAAAATTGAATAGCCTGCCAGCATTGATGGGAATACTTCCACTAAGTTCTCAGCCCTTACGAACACCGCTATTCCCACGATTCCAAGAAGCACCCCAACGGAGAATCCGTAGTTTTCAGCCTCCTTAAAGCCATCCCTTGTGAAATACATTACTATGCTGTACACAGCTCCTATGACAGCCACAGCGCCAATAAAGTAGGTTAAATGAATCAGTTCTATGCTTGGCACAAATAGGAGCAGAGCGCCAATCACACTAAGCACTGCTGCCATAAGCAGCACCGAAGTCTGTCTGGTCTTTAATTTCATATTTTATTCTCCTTAGCCTATAGCTCTTGTGTAGGTCTTAAGCCAGTCTGCCTCCTCCTTGGTTAAGAGTGGAGCAATTATCTCGTAAACATTCTTGTGGTAGTCGTTTAACCACTTAATTTCCTTCTTTGATAACTCCTCTACATCCACAAGGTCAAGGTCCATTGGCACATAGGTCACATCCTCGAAGTACATAAACTGTCCGTACTCGTTCTTCTCTCCCTTTCTGCAGACAAGCTCATCCTCCAGACGGATTCCATACTTGCCCTCAAGGTAGATACCTGGCTCATCAGTGGTAACCATTCCCTCCTCTAAGACATGTCCATCATTCACTCCCTCGCGCTTCTTCCATCTGAAGCCGTTAGGTCCCTCGTGAATATTTAAGAGGTAGCCAACGCCGTGACCTGTTCCGCACTGATAATCAAGATCCATATCCCATATTGGACCTCTTGCCAGTACGTCAAGGTTAATGCCTGTACATCCATAGAGGAAACGGGCATGCGCTAACTGCATATTAGAGCGAAGTACTGCTGTAAAGTGCTTCTTCTCAATATCTGATACAGGTCCTAAGGCAAAAGTTCTGGTGATGTCAGTGGAACCCTCCAAATAGTGTCCGCCCGAATCCACAAGGAGCATTCCCTCTGCCTTAAGCTCTGCGTTATTCTCCTTGCTTGCTGAGTAATGCATCATTGCAGCATTAGCCTTGTAGCCTGCAATTGTATCGAAGGAAATGTCAATATAGCCTTCCTGCTCAGCTCTTAAGCCCTGTAAGTACTCTCCCGCTGTGTACTCATTGATTGGCATTTTGCCTGCATTATTCTTAACCCAGTACATAAACTTGGTTACAGCAACTGCATCCTTAATGTGAGCCTTCTTAATGTTCTCAAGCTCAGTCTCGTTCTTCATGGACTTCATAAGGTCAGCTGGGTTATAGTCATTAACAATCTTAATTCCCTCCGGAAGATTGCCTGTAATTCTTGTGTTAACCTGAGTCTTGTCTAAGAGAATTACTCTGTCCTTTGAAAGGCTCTTAACGTCCTCATATATTGCCTCATAAGGTTTCAGGGTAACCTTGTTATCTGCAAGGTACTTCTTAACCTCATCCTTAAAGATTGCTTCGTTGGCATAGAGGAAAGCCTCCTCCTCAGTAATCATTGTGAAGCTTAAGAATACTGGTACATGGCTGATATCATCGCCTCTTAAATTGTAGATCCAGCAGATATCATAAAGACAGGTTGCAATATGGGTGTTGGCTCCCTTGTCCTTCATCTCCTTACGGATTCTGTTGAGCTTGCTTTCAACAGTCTCGCCAGCATACTTAACATCTAGTATCCATGCTGGGTTAGCTGGAAGCTCTGGTCTGTCATTCCAGATAAGGTCAATTAAGTCCTCATTCATGGCAAGACTTCCTCCCTTAGCCTCTGCTATCTCTAACATTTCCTCTCCTAAGCATGCATTGATTACTCTTCCATCAAAGCCGAGAATTCCCTTTTCAGGCAACTTCTTCTCAATGAACTCCTTAACTGTAGGAACTCCCTCCTGACCCATCTTATAAAGGGTTACAGTGGTATCCTTAAGCTGGTTCTCAGCCTGAATAAAGTATCTTCCATCAGTCCAAAGACCTGCCTCTGTCATGGTGATAACTGCAGTACCTGCAGAACCAGTAAATCCTGATATGAACTTTCTGGCCTTGAAATAGTCTCCTACATATTCGCTCTCGTGGAAATCTGAAGTAGGCACAAGATAGATGTCGATGTTGCGCTTCTTCATCTCTTCGCGTAAAGCCGATAATCTCTCTGGTATCATTTCTATAATAACCCCCTTTTTAATCATTTAACTAACTTAAATATATCACTTTAAGGGTATCATATAAAGACTTTAGCCTTCACTTTAATATCTCTATTTCTTCTAGCGGCAAAATTACAATTTGTCATTTTGCCTATAGGAAAAAGGACCCCTGCCTAAGCAAGAGTCCTAATTCTGGTAGAGTTTTCTATTATGTTAGTTGTTTTCTCTGTATGTCTGAAGGGTAACTGTAACTGTCTGCTCCTCATAGCCTGTGCTGCCGGCCCTCATAATTGTAAGTTCAACACTGGTGCCTGCTTTATAATAGCCAAGCTCGTTCTGTAAGGATGACATTGTATCTATGCTTGTACCATTGAGAGCTGTGATGATATCTCCTGGCTGTAAGCCTGCTGCCTCAGCTGCGCCACCAGTTACTAACTGGTTAACATATACGCCAATTGGAAGGTTGTAAACTGAAGCCACATCATCGGTTACATCAGTGCCGTAGATTCCTAAGTATCCCTTCTCGCTCTCTGCTATATCCTCGCGGCTGATAATATTCTCAATGATTTCCTGGGCATCTGAAATTGGAATAGCATAACCGATTCCCTCTACAGATGTATCAGAGTATTTGGCAGAATTAATACCAATAACCTCGCCCTTGGAGTTTAATAATGCACCACCGGAGTTACCTGGGTTAATGGCTGCATCAACCTGTAAGAGGTTGGAATAAACATCATTATCAACAGTGATTGATCTGTTTAAAGCGGATACAACACCAGTTGTAACTGACTGGCCATATCCTAATGCATTACCGATTGCAATAACGGATTCTCCCACTCTTAAGTCCTCTGAATTGCCTAATACAGCAATTTTGATGGAATTCTTGGTATCCTGATCCATATCCTTAAGGTTTACAGTTACCACTGCGAGGTCGGAACCTGTAGCTGTGCCCTTAACCTCAGCTGCAACTGTCTGCTCGTTGGCAAAAGTAACGGATAAAGCCACTGAGTTGGCAACCACATGCTTGTTAGTTGCAATGTAAATCTTATCATCGTCCTGACCAATAATAATACCGGAACCTGCAGAATCCTGTTCCTCGGTCTGGTAACCGAAGAAGGACTGATAGGTTACTTCCTCAGTGTTGGTGATAGCAACGATGGATGGCATTACTGATTCAACTATGTCTGCCACATCTGTCGCAGCAGTTAGTCCGCTGGCATTGCTGTCAATTGCCTCAGTCTTATAGGTCATCACTGTGCCTGAACCGTTAGAGGAAAGGCTTGTACCTGTAAGCTTAAGTGTTCCTACGAAGATACCGGATACCAATATACCAAAGACCAGGCCTGCTGCCACGGTTTTCGCCATGAACTTTCCGAAGGAAGTCTTGTTTTTATCCTTCTTCTTTTTCTCAGGCTCCTCAGGAATTGGATTGTAGTAGCTGTAGCTTCTCTCTGGCTCTCTTCTGTAGCCTGTAGTCTCGTTAGGGTTCTCCTGCCCCTCCTGTGGATTAACGTAGCTATATGAGTAAACAGTGCTGTCTGTCTGTGATTGATAGTTGGCATTCTCCCCATTGCTGTACGCGTTATCCAGAGGACCTCTTCCATAATAATTGTTGTTTTCCATTTTTATGGCCTCCTTTGAATTGTTTGATGATGTAAGAATAAATCTCCTATGTGATTGCTAAGTGACGGTAATTGGTAATGAATCTGATAAATAATAATCAATTTATAAACTAATTATTCAACCGATCCGGCAGGCATTTTGCCATATGCCAAATAAAGAAGGATGGATTCACCGAAGGGTGCTTCCATCCTTTTAGTCTTTACTAATTGCCAGACGTGTCTTCCGTCTTTACCTCTGGCTGTAAGCCAGTTTCGTATATGATGTTATTACTGATCTCCTGCACTGTCACAGAAGGTGTATATGTTTCATTTGCAAATAAGAACTGGTGAAGCTGTTCTACATTGGTAAGCAAGCTTACTGGAATTACACAGGAGCCTGAGGAGCCCATATTCTTGGCACCCCTGTCTACTGGGAATCCCTCTGTCTCTACAATATCGTAGTCAAGCATTGAAACAGCCATTCCAAGAAGCTCTGTGTAGGAGAAGCTGGTTGCAATATCTGGGAATACCTCATCCATAATCTTGCTTAAGGTTCCAACTCCCGCAGTCTTCATCTTGGCAACCATCTTAGTGATAACCTCTCTCTGACGTTCAGTTCTCTTAAAGTCATCACCTACGCCCTTACGAATTCTGGCATATGAAAGTGCCTGAACTCCGTCTAAGTGAGCTGGGCCCTCAGACACTGTACCGCTGGCCTTGAAGCCTGTAGTCTTCTCAATGTCCTTAACATATTTGTTTACCTGCTTGGCCTCCTTTGATGTAAGCTCAACATCAATACCGTCTAAGAGGTTTATAGTCTTAACTAATGCATACCAGTCAACAGATACGTAATCCTCCATATCAAGATCAAGGTTTCTGTTTAAGGTCTCCATCATTCCTACAGCACCGTCATTTCTGCTGTATGCAGAGTTAATCTTGCTGTACTTGCCCTCAAGTGTAACCTGAAGATATGTATCTCGATATACAGACACAAGTCTTACTTCCTTGGTATCATTGTTAATACTTGCAATGATAATTGTGTCCGCGTTACCTGTTGAATAGTTACCAACCGTTCTGTTGTCGAGACCTAAAAGGCAGATGTTGGTATAACCCTTTAGTACCTCCTCAACCTCTTTGTCAATGTCCTCATTCTTCTTAACAGGCTCATCAATATCAACTGTATTTATCTTACTGAACTTCATAGCAAACCAGAAAACACCAAGCAGAATAAATAAAATGATGATTTCTATAATGAATGCTATAAGTTTTCTTTTGTTTCGCTGCTTCTTTGTAAGCGGCTTCTTTTCTTTCTTTGCCATTTTAATTCTCTTTACCTCCTAGGAAAAATCCAGATTATTAGCAAGCCCTTCGACAATTTTTGCCAAGGCTTCTTCCTCATCCGGACCTTCACAGGTTATTTCTAACTCGTCCCCGAATTTAACGCCAGCTGCCAGCACACTTAACATAGACTTGGCATTTGCCTCTGTGTTACCTTTTTTAAATGTTATTTTACTCTGAAAGGTCAGGGCAAAATTGCATAACTTACTTGCAGGCTTAATATGCAGGCCTGCCGGGCTGTTCACAACTACCTTTTCTGTAACCATATAATACCTTAGGACATAACCTCTTCAATGAGATTAGCAAGCTTGCTTGCCTCCTTCTCAATGACCTGCTGATCCTTTCCTTCTATCATAACTCTAACTAATGGCTCTGTACCTGATGGTCTGATAAGAACTCGTCCTTCGGACGCAAACTTCTCCTCAAGATCCTCAATGGCCTGTGCCACCGCTCTGTACTCCATATATCTGCTCTTGACATTGTTAGGAACATGAGCGTTCACCAGGGCCTGTGGCAGAACTTCCATAACTCCCGCAAGCTCAGACAGACTCTTCTTGGTATCAACCATTACCTGCAAGAGGTGAAGGGCTGATAAGAGGCCGTCTCCTGTTGTGTTTTCATCTAAGAATATAATATGTCCTGACTGCTCGCCTCCGAGATTATAACCCTTTGCCTTCATACATTCAAGTACATATCTGTCTCCAACTATAGTTCTCTCAATATGAATTCCATTGGCTTTGCCCATAAGGTCGAAACCTAAGTTACTCATAACGGTTCCTACAATTGTATCCTTCTTTAATCTTCTCTGGCTCTTCATATGAAGACCGCAGATTGCCATTAACTGGTCACCATCCACAGTTTTGCCCTTCTCATCAACTGCAAGCATTCTGTCAGCGTCGCCATCGAAGGCGATACCTAAATCCGCCTTCTCCTCTGTAACCCTCTGGCATAGCTCCTCCATGTGGGTTGAACCGCACTGGTTATTGATGTTAACACCATTTGGCTTAGTGTGAATTGCGATTACCTCTGCTCCAAGCTCAGTTAATGCTCTTACAGATGTGATATAGGAAGCTCCCTCCGCACAGTCTGCCACTATCTTCATTCCTGTTAAATCTACAGGCACGCAGGACTTTACAAAGGAAATATAGTCTTCCACTGCATCGAATCTGTAGGAGATATTTCCAACTTTATCTCCGATTGGCATTGAAACTCCCATCATATTGGCTGATATGAGATTCTCAATTTCATCCTCAAGCTCGTCAGGAAGCTTGTAGCCATCCTTATTAAAGAACTTGATTCCATTAAACTCTGCTGGATTATGTGAAGCAGAGATGACAACACCTGCGTCAGCATGTAAGGCTCTGGTAAGGTAAGCCACTGCCGGTGTAGGTGCCACGCCAATGTAAACCGCATTTGCGCCTACGGAACAGATTCCCGCCATAAGGGCATTGGAAAGCATTCCTCCAGAAATTCTTGTGTCGCAACCAACAATAATTGTAGGCTGATGGGAAGTCTCACGGGTTAACACATATGCTCCCGCCTGTCCCAATTCAGTTGCAAGCTGTATTGTGAGCTCGGAACCGGCAACACCTCTTACGCCGTCTGTTCCAAAGAGTCTGCTCATAACTATTCCTCCACTTTAATTATTGTCATCTAAATCTTCTGTATCATCGTAATACAAAAGGCCTGAGATTGATGACACCTTTATATTATCCACACCTGACAAATCTTTTGCCTCAGGTGTCAGATGGAAGGAGCCGGTCTTAACCTCTGAGAAATCAAGGACAAGATCAAGGTCTCCCGCTACTAGCTTATTAATTACCGCTGCAGAGCCGGTAAGGCTAACCGAAACTGTCGGTGAATTAAACTCCACCTCCAGCCCCTCCTCAAGGCCAATTACTTCTATCTGATCAACTGACACGTCTATAGTCCTGGTAATGGCACTGCTTACCTCTACCTTGATTATTACGCTGGCATCATCATCAGATACAATACTGATTCCCTCTGGAAGGTACTCTCTTATGTCAACTGTGAGCTCAAGGCCCTCAGTAGTGGTACTTAAATCTAAAACGCTTGTAGGAATTGTAACTGAACTGATTCCCTCAAGGTTTTCATCAAGACCCTTAACCAGGATGCTTGAAGGCAGACAGGTTATGGAATCAATACTGTAGCCCTTAGGCAATCCTCCATCATACTGGAAGTTAACGTTGATGGTCTTGGTTGCGAGAATCTCAGCTGTTACCCTGACCTGTGCTGGTTCAATTGAAATATTAGCGTTGGTAATAATATTTCCCTCCGCATCATAAAGGACAGGAACGATATCAGCTGTTCTCTCTGAGTAAAGGTTGTCCACATTGATGGTGGCAACAACCCTGTTTATGGATTCAATTACAGACTGAGGACCTGAGATTGTAACAGTTTTAGGTGAGCACTTTATATCACCAACTGCATATCCAGACTTTACCTCTCCCTCAACTGCTACCACAACAGAGCTCTGGGTGGTCTCCTTCTTCTCGAGGGCTATCTGTACATTGTTGCTCTTAACATTTATTGTAACCTGGTTGGCATATCTGTTGGCAGTAACCTCCACAGGCAAAAGTCCAAGCTCTCCATCATATCTGGTCATGTCGGCAATGATGGTGAAGTCCGCTGCGGACATTCCCTCAACCACAGATCTTGGACCAGTTACAGAGAAGGTCACAATATCAGAGTTGTCTACAATGGAATATACCTTGTCCTCAGCAATAATTGTATCTTCATTGATAATCTGAGCTGTTCCAGTGAAGCTGACTGTAGTCTGAGGATTATCAATGTTTACAACTACCAGCCATAAAAGCATGGCAAAAAGCACGGAGGCAAGCTTTAAACCAATATTGTTGGTCAGAAGACTAATGATTTTATTCTTCATTATCCTTGAACCTCCTCTTTAATTTATTAAATCTGCCAGTCTGCTCGTATCGCTTCTGGTTAGTCTCAAGGCGCTCTCTAAGTCTGTCTGGGCTTAAGTCACGCTCAAGTACGCCATTCTCTGCGACAGAGATTTTGCCTGTCTCCTCAGAGACAATAATGGTCATGGAATCGTTGACCTCTGAGCAGCCAAGGGCAGCCCTGTGTCTGGTTCCAAGTTCCTTACTAATCTCAAGGTTATCTGACAGTGGCAGATAGCAGGTTGCGGACACAATTCTGTCTCCTCTCACAATGACTGCACCATCATGCAGTGGAGTGTTGTGCTCAAAAATATTAATGAAAAGCTGGTTGCTGATCTCGGCGTCCACAGTGATTCCTGTGCGCTCGAACTCAGCCAGCATAATGTCCTTCTCAACTACGATAAGGGCTCCGGTCTTAACCTTGCCCATGTCTGTACAGGCTTTAACAATTTCCTGGATTGTGTGGTTGGAATATCTGTCTGCATCATTCTTCTGAAAGTCAACGAAGCTGAAGCCCGAGAAGAATCGCTTCTTTCCAAGGGACTCAAGCGCTTTTCTAAGTTCTGGCTGGAAGATGATAACCAGGGCAATAATACCCACATTTAAAGCTCTCTCAAAGAGCCAGAGTATGGTGTTCATCTGCAGCACTGCAGCCACGAATACGAAAAAGAATACTACAACTAAACCCTTAAATAATACCCAGGCTCTGGTGTCCTTAACCCAGGCCATAATGCTGTATATAAGGAATGTTATGATAAGAATCTCGGCCACATCTGTAACCGTGATTTCTGGAATGTGGAGGAAGTCCACATATTTAGTCATAAAGTTCTCGATTCCTGCCAAGATTTCATCTCCTTTCCAAAACAATCATTCTAAATGCTTTTACCTTAATTACTTCAAAAGTGTTGGATCAATCTCCAGTTCTTTAGCCATCATTTCCTTCTGGGACTCCTCGTCCATGGCCTCTTTCTTCTCTCTTACGGTCTGCTGCTTGAAGGTGGTAATCTTCTTGTCCTTAGCCTTTACAATAGTCTTAGGAATAGCAGTTACGTAATAGTAGTACTGGTCGTCCTCGAACTGAACTCTCTCAACTCTTGTATAATCAAGGTTGAAGAGGAAGAACTCCTCTAAAATACATAAGCCAAGGGAGATTACTGTACCGACGAAAAGTCCGATAAGTCCCTCAGAGTTGCCGGTAAGCAATTTGCCTGCAAGGATAATCAGAAGTTCTGTTGTGATACCAACATAAATTGCAATCTTCCAGCTGTTCTTAATTCCCAGACGTCTGATGATGTAGACCAGAATGTTAACAAACATGAATGCCAGCACAACAATCCACATTTCCTTGTTGCCAAGGAAGAGATTAACTGTGGCTGTAACTCTCTGAGTAAGCTCATCAGAACCTCCGCCTCCTCTGAAGAGAGTCTCATTTTCAGACACAGCCTTAAGGAAGTAGTAAACCATCATACCAAAAATGATTGGAAGACTTTCTAAAGGATTGTAGGCAAGTCCTGTTCCCACAGGAAGCGCATATGGAACTCTCAAGAAGGATGCCACCGGTGTCATTACGAATAGGTACCCCTTCTTAGGTGCAAATCGGAAATAAAGCAGGTAGCAAAGGAAGAATAATATAAATGCTACTGCTGTAACCTCAACTCCCAATCCATACAGATTAATCAGCGTATATGCCGCAAGCATAAGTATTCCCAGTGATGAAGGCAAAATAGCACACACCACTGCCAGAATAATTGGGATAAATATAATATGGAGCTTGCCAAAGAAACCAAGTCTTGCATAAATCATCAGATAGGCCATTACCAACATAACAAGCTTGCTTGCTGGCTTAACAAAGGTTTCGTACTTCTCCACAAAGGAAATTATCTTCGTTTTTAGTTCTATTAATCTATCCATAAATCCTCCAAGTCATTCTAGAAAAGTTCCCTGGTGTCAGACTCCTCTTTGGAAAACTGCTCATCAAGAGTCTTAAGGGCCTTTTCGTAGGCTTTAAGCGATCTTTTATTCTTCTTATAACGATAAGAGGTCACAACATATGTCACCCCTAAATAAACAACCAGAAATATTCCGTAGGCAACTGCAATAAGCATGGCAATTGACGCTACATCAAGTGATATAAGATTATCGATTAACCCATCCATCTGATAACCCACCACAATAAGACCAAGCAGCACAAAAGCAATGGTACCTAAGAAGAAGTTGACTATCATAGTCTTGGCAATATAGTCTCCACGGTAGTAGTTGCCGATTGGGAACATATCCTTGCCCTTCTTCTCCTCATATATAGTGAGCTTGGTCATCATACGGACCTTCTCTTCATTAACCATATTACTCCTCAAAGAAAAGCCGCCCGCTATGGGCGGCTCCTATATTAATGCTTGTCGAGGAAACGCATTCTGTCTCCGTCTCTCTCTCTCTTCACTGGCTCAATCTTAGGCTTGTTAAGACCCTGAGCAAGATTCTTAGACATCTTGTCTACACATGATAAACAGTATCTGCCAGACTTGATTGGCGCACCGCACATCTCACAGTCAATTGCAAGTGGTGAATCCTTGGAGAATACTAATCTCTCTTCGCGTACCCACTCCTTAATCTGCTTAATATCAACCTCATTCTCTTCTGCAACTTCCTGAATGCTTGCAGAACCATGGTCACGGATATACTCCTTAACCTGCTGGAACTTGTCTTCTAATGCCTGCTTGCACTCTGGACAAATCTGCTTGCCACTTAAGAAGTTAAATAACTTACCGCAGGATTTACAATTCTTTATTTCCATAAGAAACCTCCTAATAGCCACGTCCAATGCTGGCTGTGACCGAGTATATTCTATCTGCTCCATCTATCCTTAAGACTCTGGCCGCCTCGTCCAAAGTGGCCCCCGTTGTGTATATGTCGTCTACGAGCAGAATACTAGATAATTGTACTCCTTTTTGCCCTATATGAAAAGCACTTTTCACATTATTTTCGCGTTCTCGAAGGCTTAAATTCTTCTGTGGAAGGGTATTTTTAACCCTGACAAGATAATCATCGTAAAGGGGTACGTTGCTGGCTTCCGACAGGCATTTTGCCAGTATGGCAGCCTGGTTATATCCCCTTTCCTTCATTCGTCCCTTGGACAGGGGTATGGGAACTATCCCATCTATGTTAAGAGTCCTGATATAGTCGGCCATCTCATCTCCCATATGCCTTCCTATGGCATAGCAGTCAGTCTTTCTCCTCCGGTATTTGACTCCCTGAAGGGCCCTTTTAACGTCTCCCTCATAGCGGTAGAGACTTCGATTCTTTATAAAATAATGGTCATTTCCCTTACAGTCCGGGCAAAATAACTCTCCGGACCTTATTATCTCCTTGCCGCAGCTTACACAGGCAGGCTCCCTAACCAGGGGCAGGATGCTTCTACATTCTCCGCACACCTTTGCTTCCCTTCCAGTAAGTCTCCCGCAAAAGGGACACCTGTTGGGAAAAATTAAGTCTAGGACCAATCAGAATCCTCCTTCCACTCTTCCACTATCCTCTCTGCAAGTCCGCTGTAACGCTTTGCGGAGTTCCCGTTATTAATCATTTCGTTGAAGACATTCTCATCGCCCACAATGGTAACGCACTTTTTAGCTCTGGTGACGGCAGTGTATAAGAGATTTCGGTTCATTAGAGGTCTTGGTCCCATCATAAGAGGGATTACAACCGCCGGATATTCCGATCCCTGGGACTTGTGAACTGTAACGGCATAGGCCAGCTCTAACTCATCTAACTGTCCGAAGGAATAATAGACCTTTCTGCTCTCGTCAAACTCCACCTCCACCTGCTCAAGGTAGGTATCAATCCGCTTAATAATACCTGTATCACCGTTAAAAACTCCCATTCCATGATCTAATACAATATTAAACCTGTTTGTGACTTCCCACTCTAACTGGTAATTGTTCTTGGTCTGCATTACCTTGTCTCCCTCCCGGAAGAGTCCTTCTCCCACCTCACGTTCAATTTTCTTAGGGTCCTTGGGATTCAGATAATGCTGCAAAACCTTATTTAAGTTTTCTACTCCAAGTTTTCCTTTCCTTGTAGGTGTCATTACCTGCATGTCCATAGGTGAGGCGTCCACATAGGAAGGCAGCTTCTCAAGTATAAGCTGCAAGGTTACATTTATGCACTGATCAGAGTCATATCTCTTCAGGAAAAAGAAGTCGTTATTCTTGTTGTCAAGCTCCACCCTCTCTCCTTTGTTAATCTTGTGGGCATTAATAACAATATTACTTTGGTCATTCTGTCGGAAAATTTTCTTAAGTTCTATGGTAGGTATGCATTTAGACCCGATCAAATCATGCAACACCGTTCCTGGTCCAACAGATGGAAGCTGGTCTGCATCTCCTACTAACACCAGTCTGGTACCCGGTGATATTGCCCTTAAAAGAGCATGAAAAAGCGGCAGGTCCACCATGGACATCTCGTCGATAATTATTACATCTGTCTCCAGAGGATTATCCATATTTCTGTTAAAGCTTCCGTCCCCCTCAGCGCCGCCATTTACCTCGAGAAGTCGGTGAATGGTTCTCGCTTCGAAGCCCGTTAACTCACTCATCCTCTTGGCAGCACGCCCCGTTGGAGCCGCAAGCATAATGTCCAGATTTTCCATCTCAAAATACTTAATCATGGCGTTGATGGTTGTGGTTTTGCCTGTTCCGGGACCACCTGTAAGGACTAAAAGGCCATTTCTTGCAGCAGTGATAAGAGCCTCTCTCTGTATTTCATCAAGAGGAAATCCCTCCTCCTTCTCGATTCTGTCTATGCACCTGTTAAGCTCGTTTATTTCCGGATGATAGACAAGATTAAGCTCCCTTAACATGGCGGCAATATGAAGCTCCATATAGTAGAACCTGGCAGAATATATCTGCCTTACATTGTTGGAATTCTTGACAAAAATACGTCTTTCAATAGCAAGGTTCTCAATCTGTGCACCTATACTTTCTCTTGGAACCGACAGGATCTCCTCAGCCATCTGAAGAAAGTCCTCCTCAGGCAGATAACTATGTCCATAGGCAGAGGCCTGCATAAGCGTGTACAGTATTCCACTCCTGATTCTGTAGTCTGAATCCGGCAAAATGCCAATCTTCTGGGCTATCTCATCCGCTGTCTTGAAACCAACCCCCTCAATCTCGTCCGCAAGCCTGTAGGGGTTCTCCTCAAGAACTCTGTACATATTTAAACCGTATTTCTGATATATCTTCACAGAGAGATTCATGGAGATGCCATATTTCTGCAGGTACATCATGGCCTGCCTCTGGTCCTTCTTCTCCTCCATCTGGCTGGCTATGTCCATTGCTTTTTTCTCAGAAATACCCTTTATTTCCGCAAGGCGCTCCGGCTCCTCCTCAATAATTCTGAAGGTATCATCGCCAAACTTCCTGACTATTCTGGCAGCCAGGGCTATTCCTATTCCCTTAACTGCACCAGAACCCAGGTATCTCTCCATCTCGAGGGAATCCTCCGGAGTAACCTCCTCGTAGCTCTTAAAGGAGAACTGATCCCCGTAGGTTTTATGTACCACAAAATCACCGGTAAGCTTTAAGCTCATACCGGTGTCAAGTCCGTTAATATTGCCAACCGCCACCTGCTCCTCATTGTCACACACAATATCGAATACAGCGTAGCCATTGTCCTCGTTATAGTATCTAATATTAGATACGTAGCCTCTAATTTCTTCCATATTTTTCTCCCTAGGTATATTTTAAGTCCCAAAGCTTTTTGACACAACGAAAAAAAGTATAAACTTTTACCTTTTTAACCACGGTTATTTAACGGGATTTTCACTAATTTTGCCTGATATAAGAGTATCATATATACAAATAGGGGAACGGAGGTAGATTTATGGCTGAAAATATATTAAACGCTGTTGAATTAGACTGTATTGGCGAACTTGCCAACATTTCCATGGGTAATGCAGCCACCACTTTATCTTTAATGGTTAACCACAAGGTTGATATTACAACACCTAAAGTAGAATATATTAATCGTAGTAACGCCTTGGATGAATATGATAAAACCTGCTATTTTGTCCAGATTCACTACATCAAGGGCGTTGATGGAAATAACGTTTTGATTCTTAAGGAACACGACGTAAAGGTGTTGACTGACCTTATGATGATGGGCGATGGAACCAACATTCCAGAAGAGCTTAATGAAATGCATATTTCTGCTATTTCAGAGGCTATGAACCAGATGATGGGTACATCTGCAACATCTCTCTCCACACTTCTTAGCAGAGAGATTGACATCTCCACACCTGAAGTAAATTCCATCGATGTAGAATCTGTAAAAATTTTCGAGAAGATGTTTATGGATCCTAACCACCTCTTTATCAAGATTACCTTTGATTTGGACATTGACGGAATTCTCAAGTCAACAATGGTACAGCTTTATCCATTACCATTAGCAAAGAACCTTGCAGAACTTTTCCATATGCAATAGTTTTTTCTGTTTTTCATTTTTTATCTCAAAACAAACCGGCGCTTAAGTTAACTCACAAATCTTTTGAGCTAACCTAAGCGCCGGCCTTTTTATTAACAAGCTTCTATTTCTTTTATGTTGAACTCGTTTCCTCTAAGAAGGAAGGTATTCTCAGAACCACAATGCGGGCAGGTTTTGCCATGCTCCACGGTTCCGTACTCCTGTTTACAGTCCTCACAGAAGGTTACTGCAGGAATTGTCTCAACCTTAAGTTCACACCCATGCATGTGCTCTGAGCGGTTCTCCACCGCCCAAATCCACACATCTCTAAGGTATTCCTCTATTACAGTGGAAACCTCTCCAAGTTCAAGAGTTACGGAGGCTACAGACTCTAAGCTGTTCTCCTCGCATACTTCCTCAACCTTCTTTATTACATGAAATACAACTCCAAGCTCGTGCATATTTACCTCTTTCCCTTAAATGCAATCTTTATGGCCTGCTTAGCGCCATTAGGAAGAATGTACTTAAGCTTGTCCTCTGACTTTCTCATTACGGAAGCCTTTGGAAGATCTCTCTCTAAGTGAATTGCATCGAATTCGCACTTGGTTGTACAGATTCCACATCCAACGCACTGGTTCTCGTCGACAATAGTAGCACCACAGGAGAGACAACGGCCTGTCTCAGTCTTAATCTGCTCCTCTGTGAGAACGGAAACTTTGGATCTGAAGGAATCCTTGCCGATACCTGGCTTGTCACCTGGTCTCTGGCGCTTGCTGTTGTCATAGTTCTCAACTAAGATATCGTCCTTGTTAAGCTCTACATAGTAGTTCGGATCACGTCCAATTGTTAAGGAGCTGTGTGGACGAACGAATCTGTGGATAGAAATAGCACCCTGCTTACCAGCTGCAATAGCATCAATTGCAAACTTAGGTCCAGAGTAAACATCTCCTCCAACGAAGATATCTGGAACTCTTGTCTGATAGGTTACCTTATCTGCAACTGGATAGTTTCCATGCCAGAATTCAACATCCTCGCCCTCGAGAAGGTTGCCCCACTCGATTCCCTGACCTACGGATAATAATACGTTAGAGCAGTTAATTGTCATGGTGTCATTCTCATCATACTGAGGATTAAATCTGCCCTCTGCATCCTTAACAGAAGTACACTTCTTAAATACAATGCCTGTAACATGGCCATTTTCAGTCAAAATTTCCTTTGGACCCCATCCACCGTAGAACTTAATATCTTCCGCTTCGGCAATCTCAATTTCTTCTGGTGAAGCTGGCATTATATCTCTTGTCTCTAATGATACCTGATGAACGTTGGCAGAACCACATCTTACTGCAGATCTTGATACATCGATAGCAACGTTTCCACCACCGATTACAACAGTATCACCATTTAACTTGTAATTCTCATCATCTGTTGTCAGGTGAAGGAATTTAACTCCTGTCATAACGCCCTCAGCGTCCTCTCCAGGAACTCCAACTCCTCTTCCGCCCTGACATCCAATTGCCAGATAGAAAGCCTTGTAACCCTGCTCTCTTAACTCCTTAAGGCTAACGTCCTTACCAACCTCTACACCGGTCTTGAATGTAACGCCCATCTCCTTAAGCACATCAATCTCAGATGCAACAATATCCTTCTCCATTACGAAGGAAGGAATACCGTATACAACCATACCGCCTGGCTTGTCGTTCTTCTCGAAGACTGTTGGCTTGTAGCCCTTTTCAGCTAAGTAGAAGGCACAGGAAAGTCCGGCTGGACCACCACCTACAATGGCAATTTTGTCATCAAAGCCACCCTTAAGGGTTGGGGTAACTACTGGTGGGATATATCTGTACTCTTCCTTCATATCCTGCATAGCAATGAACTTCTTGATCTCGTCGATAGCTACTGCCTCGTCGATAGTTCCTCTTGTGCAGGCATCCTCGCATCTTCTGTTACATACATAACCGCAGATTGCTGGTAATGGATTGTTCTTTTTGATAAGGGCAAGAGCATCTCTGTATCTGCCCTCAGCAGCCATCTTGATGTATCCCTGTACAGCAATATGAGCTGGACATGCTGTCTTACAAGGAGCAGTTCCGGACTCATGAGTGTTGATACGGTTTACATCTCTATAATTCTCGGTCCACATATGTGGTCCCCACTTCTTCTCAGATGGTAATGGCATCTTAGGATACTTAACCTCTGTGCCATCCTTCTTGCAGAGCTTCTGTCCAAGAGTTACAGCACCTGCTGGGCAGTACTCTACGCAGCGTCCGCAGGCAACACATTTCTCCTTCTCCACGTGAGCCACATAAGCTGAACGGGACATGTTAGGTGTGTTGAAAAGCTGTGAAGTTCTAAGAGCATAGCATACGTTTACATTACAGTTACAGATGGCAAAAATCTTGTTCTCACCATCAATGTTGGTAATCTGATGAACGAAGCCATTATCCTCAGCCTTCTTAATAATCTCTAAGGCTTCTTCTCTTGTAATATAGCGACCGCCCTTGTTGGTCTCTACACAGTAATCAGCCATATCACCTACAGCAATACACCAGCCCTCTGGATCGTCAGCACAACCCTCCTCAAAGGTGGTTCTGGAGCGACGGCAGGAACATGGGGAAGCTGCATACTTTCCTTCATACTTGTCTAACCAGTGGGAAATATGTTCCACTGGCGCAGAATTATTCTCAAGGCTGATAGCCTTCTCTACTGGAATTACGTGCATACCTACACCAGCTCCGCCAAGTGGAACCATTGGTGTTACCTTCTCAAGTGGAAGGCGGCTCATTCTCTCGAAGAATCTTCCCATTTCAGGATGAGCCTCTAAGGTATCAGCGTTCATGTTAGCAAACTCAGCAGCACCAGGTACATACATTGGTAATACCCACTGCTTCTCATGCTGTGGATTCTCATAGTTCCACTCAATAACGCCGTTTAAGGACATTTCTTCAAGCTGCTTTAAGAGCTCCTCCTCGGAATACTCTGGGCAGAGCTTCTTCATATCTGCCAATGTACGAGGTTTACGCTTCTTCATCTTGATGGCAATCTCACACTGCTCATCAGTAACTATAGGAGCTATGCCCCAGTATTCTGGAGATTCCTTGGTAATCTCCTCCTTGCCAAGCATTACTTCCATTCTGTCAGTAACTACTTTTCCAAGTCTGATTACGGCCTCTCTTGCAGGCTCATCATTCTTTACGGTGTCAGGCACAAAGCCCTTTAATGGATCTGACATTTAAATACCTCTTTCATTAGTTTTTTATTTCATAGTAAAACAGGTATTGCTGGATTATTCCCGCATACCCCTTATATAGGTCGTAGCTAAAGCCCTCCGGATAGTACTTCTCCAGTAGTTGCTTCACATGAGTGTCAATAGGAAAGGCATCTATGTGGTGAAGTCCGAAAAGGCAGATACAGTTGGCTACCTTTTTGCCTATGCCCTTTATCTGAAGGAGCTTATCCATGGCTTCATCATAGGAGCATTCTTTAAGCTCTGACAGCCATTCCGGATTCTTTTCGGCAAAATCATAAATCCCGCATAAATACTGCTCCCTATAGCCTAATCCCAGGTTTTTATCGAGGAAAAACTCCGGTGGGATTTCTCCTGCTTTCGGGAATCTGTAGCCCTTTCCCTCAATTGTAGGCAGGCCTGCTTTTTTACAGATTTCCTCCACTGAGTTTCTTATCCTCTTTATATTGTTGTTCTGGGAAATCATAAAGGTTACAATCATTTCCCAGAGATCCTGTCCAAGTATTCTGATCCCCCGACCTGACAAATAGGCCTCTTTCAGATGGGAGTCGCAACCCGCAAGAATACCTCTTCCTATAGCTTCGTAGTCAGTGTCCAGGTCAAAATAGCCACGGTATATATTCTCGAAATCCTCCTCACTGCAGGAGAAAGATATGGAGTTGCCATTTTGCCATAGGTCTAAGTAGTGGTCGAAGGCGACTAACGAGTAGTGGCCATCCTCCTCTTCCTTAAACCTGAAAGCCTGACCGGATTCTGCTATCTCCTTAAGGTCAAGGTTATTTATCTCTTTAGTTAT
>JAZQNS010000097.1:0-23820 GCA_045627425.1 Lachnospiraceae bacterium
TGGTTCTGCTCGTGAGCAGGCTGCTTCCTGCCAGAAGGTATTAGGCGCTTGGGCTAACATCGCTCATGAGTACGCTACTAAGAGATATCGTTCCAACTGCATCAACTGGGGTATGATTCCATTCTTATTCCCAGAGGAGAACCTTCCATTTGGATTAGATGATTACATCTTCGTTCCAGGAATCCGCAAGGCAATTGCTGAGAAGGCAGACAAGATTACAGCTTATGTAGTTAAGGATGGCGGCTTAGTACCATTCGAGGTAACAACTGGTGACTTAACAGATGATGAGCGTGCTATTATCTTAGCTGGATGCCTTATCAACTTCAACAAGGACAATTTAAAGAAATAATATAGAGAGGGATAAAACAATGGCAAAAATTCAGATGACCACTCCTATCGTGGAGATGGACGGCGACGAAATGACCAGAATTCTCTGGCAGTGGATCAAGGAGGACTTAATTCTTCCTTTCGTAGATCTTAAGTCCGAGTACTATGACCTTGGCTTAAAGCACAGAGATGAGACAGATGATCAGGTAACAGTAGATGCAGCTAACGCAACAAAGAAGTACGGCGTTGCAGTTAAGTGTGCAACTATCACTCCAAATGCTAAGAGAGTAGAGGAGTAAAATCTTAAGCAGAGTTTCAAGAGCCCTAACGGAACAATCCGTGCAATCCTTGATGGTACTGTATTCCGTGCACCAATCCTTGTTAAGGGTATCGAGCCATACGTAAAGAATTGGGTTAAGCCAATCACAATCGCTCGTCACGCTTATGGTGATGTTTACAAGGGAGTTGAAATGAAGATTCCTGGAGCAGGTAAGGCTGAGCTTGTTTACACAGCTGAGGACGGAACTGTTTCCAAGGAGACAATCTTCGACTTCAAGGAGCCAGGAATCATCCAGGGTATGCACAACAGAACAGCATCCATCGAGAGCTTTGCTCGTTCCTGCTTCAACTACGCATTAGATACAAAGCAGCCAGTTTGGTTCGCAACAAAGGATACCATTTCCAAGAAGTATGACCATACTTTCAAGGATGTATTCCAGGAAGTATTCGATAAGGAGTACAAGGAGAAGTTTGATGCAGCTGGCATCGAGTACTTCTACACACTTATCGATGACGTTGTAGCTCGTGTTATCCGTTCTGACGGTGGATATATCTGGGCTTGCAAGAACTATGACGGAGACGTTATGTCCGATATGTTAGCAACAGCATTCGGTTCTCTTGCAATGATGACATCCGTACTTGTTTCCCCAGATGGAAACTATGAGTACGAGGCTGCTCACGGAACAGTTCAGAGACATTACTATCAGCACTTAGAGGGTAAGGAAACTTCCACTAACTCTGTAGCAACAATCTTCGCATGGAGCGGTGCTCTTAGAAAGCGTGGAGAGTTAGATAACAACAAGGATCTTATGGAGTTTGCTGACAGATTAGAGAAGGCAACCATCGATACTATCGAAGCTGGTATCATGACCAAGGACCTTAAGCTAATCACTACAGATACCAATGCTAAGCAGGTAAATAGTAAGGAATTCATCCATTCTATTCGTGAGAGATTAGAGGCATAATTTTAAAGTTTCGAGCACCCACGAGGCAACTCGTGGGTGTTCTTATGAAAAGGATTTAGAGGAGAACAAAATGGAGATTAAGAAATCAGCCGTAGCTGGTACCTTAGAGTCATCTGACGCTATGGTTACAGTAGAACCAGGCAATAGCGGTATTGAATTAATCATTGAGAGTAGCGTAATCCACCAGTTTGGAAACCAGATTAAGGCTACTGTTTTAGAGACCTTAGACAGACTTGAAGTAAAGGATGCTAAGGTTACAGTTGTTGATAAGGGTGCTCTTGACTGTACATTAAAGGCCAGAGTTGAAGGCGCAGTATTCAGAGCTAACGACGTAGTAGAGAATATTCCATGGGGAGGTGCAGTAAGATAATGACACATCCTAATTTAAAGAGATTAAGAAGATCCATGTTATTCCTTAGCGCTCAGAAGCCAAGCTTAATCAAGGATCCATATGTTTATAAGTTAGATTCCATCATGTTAGACTTAGAGGATGCTGTTGCAGAGAACCAGAAGGATGCTGCAAGATTCTCACTCTATCATGCATTACAGACAATTGACTACCGCGGAACAGAGAGAGTAGTTCGTATCAACGGATTAGATACTCCTCACTGGCAGGAAGACGTACGTGTATGCGTAGCTGGTGGTTGCGATTCCATTCGTATTCCTAAGGTAGAGACAGCTAACGATGTTCATGTAATTGAGGAGGCTACTTTAGCAGCAGAGAGAGAGTTTGGTCGTCCAGAGGGCTCCACATTACTTATGGCAGCTATTGAGTCAACAAAGGGTGTAATTAACTGCTACGATATCTGCCAGTCATCTGAGAGATTATTTGGTGTAGCTTTATCCGGTGGTGACTATACTAAGGATTTACAGACAGTTATTACAGGAACAGGTGTTGAGCTTATGGGTGCTCGTCAGCAGATGATTATTGCTGCACGTGCTGCAGGCGTAATGGCATTTGATACCGTATTTACCAACCTTGATGATATGGAAGGCTTCGAGAAGGAAGTCGAGATGATCAAGATGATGGGCTTCGACGGAAAGAGTCTTATCAACCCACGTCAGATCGAGACTGTACACAGAGTATTTACTCCATCCGAGAAGGAGATTATCAGAGCTGAGAAGATCGTTAGAGAAATCGACGAGAAGAAGGCTCAGGGTATTGGTGTATTCACTGTTGACGGAAAGATGATCGATATCGCATTCTATCCAGGCGCTAAGCGTACTATCGAGCTTGCTAAGGCTGCTGGAGTATACGAGGGGGATTTATAAGATGATTAATAAAGTAGGCAGAGAGATACCTGATGAGGTATTAAAAGAGATTTCTGAGAGCTACGGAAGAGAAGTAGAGGGCTTCCAGGGCGCTTATTACAGACATAACAAGACCTATACTAAGGCTGCTCCAACAGTTAGAGGCATGGTTGATCCTACTGAGAGCAAGATGCTTGAGAGCATTCATGATGCACTTGTTAAGTGCGAGATTAAGGATGGCATGACATTATCCTTCCACCATCACTTCCGTGAGGGTGACTATGTCGTAAACATGGTTATGGAAGAGGTTCATAAGATGGGTATCAAGGATATCACCATCTGCGCATCCTCCCTTGGTAAGGCACATGATCCAATTCTTCCAATGATTGAGGATGGTACAGTAACAGGTATCCAGTCCTCCGGTGTACGTGGAAAGATTGGTGAGGCTATTTCCAACGGTAAGTTAAAGACTACAGCTATCATGCGTTCCCACGGTGGTAGAGTACGTGCAATCGAGGAGGGAGATGTACATATTGACATCGCTTTCATCGGAGCACCAACCTGCGACTGCTATGGTAACATGAGAGCAGTAGGTGGCAAGAGCGACTGTGGTGTATTATCCTACGCTATGGTAGATGCTAAGTACGCAGACAAGGTCGTAGCAGTTACTGACTGCTTAGTACCATTCCCTAACCAGCCAGCATCCATCTCTCAGGTAGATGTTGACTATGTAGTAGTTGTTGATGAAATCGGTAATGCAGACAAAATTGCCTCCGGTGCCGCTAAGCCAACCAAGGATCTTAGAAACCTTATGATGGCTGAGTACTGCACCAAGTTCGTAGTTAACTCTCCATACTTCAAGGATGGATTTAGCTATCAGACAGGTGTAGGTGGACCATCCATCGCATCTACCTTATCTCTTGGAAAGATTATGAGAGAGAGAGGCATCAAGATGGGCTTAGGTCTTGGCGGTATTGCAGGACCAATGGCAGACCTCTTAGAGGAAGGCTTAATCGAGAAGTTAGTTGATACACAGGACTTCGACTTAAAGGCAATTGATTCTGTAAGAAACAACCCTAACCACTTTGAGATTTCTGGTTCCGAGTATGCTAACCCAATGAACAAGGGAGCTTACGTTAACCAGTTAGACTTTGTAATCTTAGCTGCATTAGAGGTTGATACTCACTTTAACGTAAACGTAGTAGTTGGCTCTGATGGTATGATTACTGGTGCTCAGGGTGGACATCCTGACACAGCAGCAGGTGCTAAGTGTACAATCATTATCACCCCACTTGTAAGAGGCAGAATCCCAACCATCTGTACAGACGTTACTACTGTAACCACACCAGGTGAGACAGTAGACGTTGTAATCACTGATTACGGTATTGCAATTAACCCAGCTCGTAAGGACTTAATTGAGGCAATGAAGGATGTTAAGCTTCCATTCTGCACAATTGAGGAGTTAAGAGATCAGGCTTATGCAATTGTAGGCAACCCAGAGCCAGTTCAGTTCGGCGACAGAGTTGTAGGCGTAATCGAGAGCCGTGACGGTACTATTATCGATGTAGTTCGCCAGCGCAAGGATTATGAGTTTAAGAACTAATAAAATTTTGCTATAATAATGGGGTCGGCCAGTCCGGCCCCAATTCTTTTTTAAGGACAGATTATGAGCGAGTATATTATCAGCGAGATTAAGAAAAACGACAGCAGGAACAGAAAGAAGCAGATAGATCTTCTCAAGCAGGAGGGAATCGATATCGACGATAATCTTGACTATTCAGTAGGCCTTTTTGACGAGGATTACAGAATGGTGGCTACAGGTTCCTGTTTTGATAATACCCTTAGGTGTATGGCAGTGGATTCGGCCTGTCAGGGCGAGGGATTAATGAACCAGGTAGTTACACATCTTGTTTCATACCAGCATGACAGGGGCAAAAAGGACCTCTTCCTATATACTAAGATTAACTCCGCCAAATTCTTCGGAGACCTTGGATTCTACGAGATTGCCAGGGTTAATGACAGGCTTGTTTTCATGGAGAACAGAAAGACAGGCTTTGCAGATTACATAAATGAGCTTAAGGAAAGCAGAAGAGAAGGCAGATGCGCAGCCATAGTTATGAACGCAAACCCTTTTACCAAGGGGCACAGGTACTTAGTTGAGAAAGCTGCCAGCGAAAATGATTTCCTTCATTTGTTTGTGGTGTCAGAGGACAGATCAGAGGTTTCCTTCTCTGACAGATTTTCCCTTGTCAAACAGGGGACAGGCCACCTAAATAACGTAATAGTCCATGAGACAAAATCTTATATGATATCAAGCGCCACTTTTCCATCCTATTTCCTTAAGGAGGAGGCTATAGTGGCAGAGTCCCACGCAAGGCTTGATATCGCTGTGTTTGTGAAAATTGCGGAGGCTCTTAATATTAGCCGCCGTTACGTTGGTAAGGAGCCCTTTAGCCAGGTTACAGCCCTCTACAATGAGGTCATGAAGAAGGAGCTTCCTAACCATAATATAGAATGTGTAGAGATTGACAGACTTGAAAATTCCGGAGATATAATTTCCGCAACCAAGGTAAGAGATGCTTTACACAGGGGAGACCTGCCATTCATTAAGAACTACGTCCCGGAAACCACCTATAAGTATCTTGCAGACAGAATCAGGCAAAATGCACTCTCTGAGCTTTCGGAAAATGAAACAGTAGATGTAAAGGACATGACTACTGCCAGGGAGGAAAGGGTTTTAAAGCAGCAGGAAATACTTAATAAGCTTATAAAGGACCAGTGTCTGCTCTGCTTTAACTTAAATATAGCAGGACCTGTAAAGAGATTTGCATTAGAGAAAACAGGCTTTTTAAAGGGAACAGACAGAGTAAGACAGGCTCTTAAAGAGGCTGGTATAGATATCCTCAATGCAGAAATTACAGATGAGAAGACGGGACATACAGGATATTTTGCCTTAAATGCAAGCCCTGTAAGAGTCAAGGAAGTAATGATAGCCCTCGAGGAGGAGAGTCCTGCAGGCAGACTCTATGACCTTGATGTTCTTAGCCTTTCTGAGACTGGATACCCTGAGAAGGTTTCAAGGGCAGCTGTTGGAAGAGGTGACAGAACCTGTCTTATATGTGGAGGTCCTGTAATTAACTGCAGCCGTTCAAGGGCTCATACCGTGAAGGATTTGCAGGAGAAGACTGTTGATTTGCTGATGGAAATGGAGAAATAGCTATGTCCTTAGGACTTACCAGGGAAAATATAGAAGATATTGCCCTTAATGCCATGCTTGACGAGGTTCATACAACCGTAAAGCCTGGCCTTGTGGACATGAGAAATACCGGAGCCCACAGTGACATGGATGTTTATACCTTCGAGAAATCAGCCCTTGCCCTTGCTCCCTTTTTCGGAGACATGTTTGAGGCGGGAAGAGACAGACCGGAGGATATAAAGGGCCTGTTTAAGAGACTTAGAGAGATTGGAATAGAGGCTGAAAAGGCAATGTATTCTGCCACTTTGGGAGTGAATACCCACAAGGGAATACTCTTTTCCATGGGAATCCTCTGCGGAGCCCTGGGTGCAGCCTATGGCAGCGACAATATAGAGGAGGAAGCCTTCGCCATTGCCGGCAAAATGGGAGAGTTATCTCTTCTTACGGATTTTTCCGCTGCTAAGAGTGAAGACAGTGAAACCGCCGGCGAGACCCAGCACCGAATCTATGGCCTTAGAGGTATAAGAGGGGAAGTTGCAGACGGATTTCCTGCATTAAGACAGGTGGGCTATAAAAACTTCCTGAGATTCCTAAAAACCGAGGAAAGACTTAAGGCCGGGGAGAAGACCCTGATTTACTATTTTGCCTGTCTTAAGGACAGTAATGTCATTAAGAGAGGTGGCATTTCAGAAGCTAAGTGGCTTCAGGATCTGGCTACGGAACATATTCTTTCTGGAGATTTAAGTGAGGAATGGATTACAGAGCTTGATGACCTACTGATTTCCAAAAACATCAGCCCTGGTGGTGCTGCGGACCAGCTGATTCTCACCTATTTCTGGTATGATATAAGCACATTATTACTTTCGGGGGAGGCATAGAGCCTCCCCTTTTTTGAGCCTTGTTCTGGTTTACTTTTGGCCTCTTTTGTAGTATTATTTTAAGGATAGTATGGAGGTATAGCATGGAAGAAATAACCAGAGTTGTTCTGGATGCCATGGGGGGCGACAATGCTCCTGCCGAAGTAATTAAGGGCGCTATTCAGGCAGTTAATGAAAGAGATAACATTCATGTTACCCTGGTGGGTCAGCAGGAGGTTATACTAAAGGAATTAGAGAATTATACCTATCCGGAAGACAGACTTAGCATCCGTCATGCCGAGGAGGTTATTGAAACAGGAGAGCCACCTGTAATGGCCATTAGAAGGAAGAAGGATTCCTCTATAGTTGTTGGTCTTAAAATGGTTAAGGACGGTGAGGCAGATGCCTTCGTATCCGCAGGTTCATCCGGTGCAGTTTTGGCTGGTGGACAGCTTTTGGTAGGAAGACTTAAGGGCGTTGAGAGACCTCCTTTAGCACCACTTATTCCTACAGAGAAGGGTGTATCTCTTCTTATCGACTGTGGTGCCAATGTGGATGCAAGACCATCACATTTAGTACAGTTCGCCAAGATGGGCTCCCTTTATATGGAGCACGCTATGGGCGTAAAGAATCCTAAGGTTGCCATTGTGAACATTGGAGCCGAGGAGGAGAAGGGTAATGCCCTTGTTAAAGAGACATATCCACTCCTTAAGGAGTGTAAGGATATTAACTTCGTGGGAAGTATTGAGGCAAGAGACATTCCTAGCGGAGCAGCTGACGTAATTGTCTGCGAAGCCTTCACAGGTAATGTAATTCTCAAGCTCTACGAGGGAGTTGGAGGAACGCTGTTAAAAGTTATTAAGGGAGGCCTTATGACATCCCTTAGAAGCAAGATTGGAGCTCTTTTGGTTAAGCCTGCTTTAAAGGAAACCATGAAGAGTTTCGATGCATCTAACTATGGCGGGGCACCATTACTTGGCTGTAAGGGACTTGTGGTAAAGACTCACGGTTCTTCCAAAGCCAATGAGGTTTATAACACTATTCTTCAGTGTGAGACCTTTAAAAAACAGAATATTAACCAGATGATAGAAGAGGCTTTCGCAGTCACTGAAACATCTGAGATTTAATGCTACAGAAGGGAATTTATAATTATGGAATTTGAAAAGTTAAAAGCAATTATTGCAGAGGTATTAAACGTTGACATGGACGAGATTACAATGGATACAACCTTCATTGATGATCTTGGAGCAGACTCCTTAGATGTATACCAGATTATCATGGGAATTGAATCCGAGTTTGATATCGAGATTGATAATGACGCTGCAGAGAACATTTCCACTGTTGGAGATGCTGTAGAGCAGATTAAGAAAGCAATCAACTAATTTTGATATGAGTACAGCCCTTAATCTCATTAAGGGCTGTTAATCTTTGAGGAGATTAAATGAGCAGATTAGAAGAGTTTCAGGAGAAGATATCTTACAGCTTTAAGAATGAGAGACTGCTTAGACAGGCTTTGACCCATTCGTCATATGCTAATGAGAGGTATATGCCAAAGCTTTCAGACAACGAGAGACTTGAATTTTTAGGCGACGCGGTTTTAGAAATAGTTACATCTGATTTTCTATATAGAACCTACAGGGACGTGCCAGAGGGAGAGCTTACAAGACTTCGCGCCAGCATAGTGTGTGAGCAGACCTTATCTCTCTGTACCAAGCAGATTGACCTTGGAAGCTATGTTTACCTTAGCAAGGGTGAAGATCAGACAGGTGGCAGAAACAGGAAGTCAATTCTTTCTGATGCCATGGAAGCCGTTATTGGAGCCATCTACCTGGATGGTGGTTTTGCTAATGCAAAAGAGTTTATACATAAGTTTATTCTCACAGACATTGAGAACAAGCAGCTCTTTTACGATAGCAAGACAATCCTGCAGGAATATGTACAGGAGGAGCAGGGAAGAGAACTTAGCTATGTCTTGGTTAAGGAGGAAGGCCCGGACCACATGAAGGAATTTACCATTGAAGCTCGTATTGGGGACAAGCTCGTGGGAACCGGAGTTGGCACCACCAAGAAGGGTGCCGAGCAGGAGGCTGCATATCAGGCCCTGCTTTTATTAAAGAACGAGAAAGAGAGTTAGACCACCTATGTATCTTAAAAGTTTAGAAGTACAGGGATTTAAATCTTTTGCCCACAAGATAAAATTCGATTTTCATAACGGAATCACTGGTATCGTTGGACCAAATGGTTCCGGTAAGTCCAATGTTTCCGATGCGGTAAGATGGGTTTTAGGAGAGCAGAGGGCCAGACAGTTAAGAGGCGCATCCATGCAGGATGTTATTTTTGCCGGAACAGAGAATCGTTCCCCTCTTAGTGCTGCCACTGTTTCCATCACATTAGACAATTCAGACCATCAGCTGCCAATAGATTACACTGAGGTTACTGTAACAAGACGTGTATTTAGATCTGGAGAGTCAGAGTATCTCTTAAATGGCACTCCATGCAGATTAAAGGATGTAAACGAGCTTTTTTACGATACCGGTATTGGTAAGGATGGTTATTCCATTATCGGACAGGGCCAGATAGACAAGATCCTCTCCGGACGTCCAGAGGACAGAAGAGAGCTTTTTGATGAGGCTGCAGGTATCGTTAAGTTCAAGAAGAGAAAGAATGAAGCAAGCAGGAAGCTTGAGAACGAGAGAGCAAACCTCCTTCGTATCAATGATATTTTAACTGAGATTGAGCACCAGTTAGGACCATTAGAGCGTCAGGCTGAGAAGGCAAGAGAATTCTTGGGCAAAAGATTCGAGCTTGAGAATTTCGAGGTTAACCTTTTCCTTCTCGAAATGGAGAGAATTAAGGCAGAGCTCTTATCCCTCGATGAGAAGGGCAAAATTGCTGAGGCTGAGTACAGGGAAGCCACAGAGGGCTTAGAGGCTATAAAGGCTGAGTATGAGAAGATGGAAGAGGACATTACTGCCCTTGATGATTCTATTACTGCCACAAGAGAAGAGATTTCTAACACCACTGTTTTAAAGGGGAAGTTAGAAAACCAGATTAAGCTTTTAGAGGAACAGATAAGATCTGCAGACTCTAATGATGAACTCCTTAAGGAGAGAAAGGATTCCTTAGAGGAGGAATTAAGACAGAAGAACCTAAGTAAGGACGAGTATGACAGACAGGCTGCAGAAATCGAGAACCAGGTTCAGGCAGCAAGAAATAAACTGATTGAGGCTGAGGACAAGTTAAAGAATATTCAGCAGGAAATAAGAGACTGTAACCAGGGCTTACAGGATAACCAGAGAAAGATGGTTAACCTCCTTAATGACAGAGCATCAATCAAGGCTCAGCAGCAGAAGTTTGATACCATGCTAGAGCAGGTCAACATCAGAAAGGCCCAGTTAAACCAGAGACTCTTACAGAAGAAGTCCGATGAGGAGGATATGCTTAAAAGCCTTAACTCCTTTAAGGAAGAGTTATCCCATATGGAGAACGACATTTCCGTTAAGGAAGGTCAGATTGCTTCCATGGAGCAGAAGCTTATTGAATGGGATAAGAAGGAAAGAGAGTGTAACAGGGAGTTCGAGGAAGTATCCATAAGCTTCCACAAGGAAGAATCAAGACTTGAATCCTTAAAGAATCTTGCGGAGAGATATGATGGTTACGGCAACTCTGTTAAGAAGGTAATGGAGCAGCAGCATAAAGAGAAGGGTCTCATTGGTGTGGTTGCAGACATTATCTCCGTTGACAAGAAGTACGAGATTGCCATTGAGACAGCTCTTGGTGGCAACATCCAGAATATTGTTACCACAGATGAAGATACAGCTAAGAGAATGGTTAACTACCTTAAAGAGAACCGTCTTGGCCGTGCTACCTTCCTTCCGCTTACCTCTGTATCAGGAAGACCTGACGATAAGACAGAGAAGGCTCTTATGGAGGATGGACTTGGCGTTCTTGGAAGGGCAGATCATCTTGTGAAGACAGACAGCAAATTCTCCGATATTATGGAGTATCTGCTCTGCCGTGTAATTGTGGTTGATCACATTGACAATGCTCTTAAGCTTGCCAAGAAGTATCAGTATTCACTTAGAATAGTTACCCTTGAGGGCGAGTCCTTAAATACCGGCGGTTCACTTACCGGAGGTTCTTTTAAGAACAATTCCAATCTCCTTGGAAGAGGAAGAGAACTCTCAGAAATTGAGAAGAATATTGAATCCCTAAAGGAGAAGAGAGAGGGATTAAAGAACCGTCTCGAGGATATCAGAACAGCCAAGGAGCTCTTAAACGAAGACAGAGTTGAGGCTACCACTAAATTAAATGAGTTGAATCTTGCGGCCAATACTGCCAGATTGAATGTAGAGACAGCTATGAAGCAGAAGGCTGAATCCGATAATCTCTATGAGGGATTAAAGGTTGAGTCTAGTGACATAGAGGCTGAAATCTCCAAGATTAAGGTGGACATGAACAATGCCATTGAGAGTCTTAAGGATTCCGATAAGGAAGAGGAGAGATTAAGAAAGAGTAACGAGGAGTATAACCAGAGACTTGAGGACCAGGGCTTCTTCGAGGAGGAATCCTCAAAGATGGTTTCCGCATATCAGGTTGAAGTGGCTGAGGTTGAGCAGCGAATAGGTTTCGTTAAGGAGAATCAGCAGCGAATTGCCGATGAGATTGCCAAGGCAACAGAGGACTTAAAGCAGGTTACTGAGTCTGCCAGAATCTCAAAAGAGGATGTTACCAAGAAGAAGAGTGACATTGAGGAGATTTATAAAACCATAGCGGCAGGAGATGATTCTTTCGCAGCCTTAGAGGACAAGCTTAAGAACTTAACCTTAAAGAAGGAAGAGATGACAGAGGCACACAGGGGCTTCTTCCAGAAGAGAGAAGACTTAAGTAACAGACAGTCATCCCTTGATAAGGAAATCTTCAGACTTAATTCCCAGAGAACAAGGTTAGAGGAGAGTATTGAGAATCAGACCAACCATATGTGGGATGAGTATGAGCTCACTCCACATGAGGCTGAGAAGAAGAGAAATCCTAATATGACTGATGTGGCATCCATGAAGAAGGATGTAAGCAGGCTGAGGGATGAGATAAAGAAGCTTGTAGATGTAAATGTAGGTGCTGTGGACGAGTACCGCGAGCTCTCAGAGAGATACACCTTTATGAATGGCCAGAGAGAGGATCTTGTTAAGGCAGAGGCTGATCTTGTAGCCCTTATTGAAGACCTCGACAATGGTATGAGAAAGCAGTTTAAGGAGAAGTTTTCCGAAATTCAGAAGGAGTTCGACCATGTATTTAAGGAACTCTTTGGAGGTGGTAAGGGAACCCTTGAACTTGAGGAGGATGAGGACATTCTTGACTGTGGAATCCTTATCATTGCCCAGCCACCAGGAAAGAAGCTTCAGAACATGATGCAGCTCTCCGGTGGAGAAAAGGCACTTACTGCGATATGCTTACTTTTTGCCATCCAGAACCTTAAGCCATCACCATTCTGTCTTCTTGATGAGATTGAGGCGGCTCTTGATGACAGCAATGTCAGCCGTTTTGCCAAATATTTAAACAAGCTTACAGAGAACACCCAGTTTATTGTTATCACACATAGACGAGGAACTATGTCTGCTGCGGACCGTCTCTACGGTATCACCATGCAGGAGAAGGGAGTTTCAGCTCTGGTAAGCGTTAACCTTATTGAAGAGGATTTAGATGAGTAATATGGATATTAATGAAAACATTAACAACGAGGAACCTAAAAAGCAGGGCTTCTGGTCGAGACTGGTTCAGGGCTTAAATAAGACCAGAGACAATATTGTATCCGGTATGGACAGCGTATTCTTCGGTTTCTCCAATATTGATGATGACTTCTATGAGGAAATAGAGGAAATTCTCATTATGGGAGACATTGGAGTTCGCTCCACAGAGGCAATAATTGATAACCTTAAAAAGAAGGTTAAGGAACAGCACATAAAGGAGCCAGCTGACTGTAAGCAGCTTTTGATTGATTCCATAAAGGAGCAGATGGCTGTGGGAGAAACTGCCTACAGGTTCGAAAACGAGACTTCCGTAGTCCTTGTAATAGGAGTTAACGGCGTAGGCAAAACCACAACAATCGGTAAGCTTGCAGCCAAGTTTAAGGCTGAGGGCAAAACAGTGGTTCTCGGTGCTGCAGATACCTTTAGAGCTGCCGCAGGTTCCCAGCTTCAGACCTGGGCCGACAGAGCAGGTGTCTTAATGGTAGGCGGACAGGAGGGAGCAGATCCGGGTTCTGTTGTCTACGATGCAGTGGCAGCAGCCAAGGCAAGAAAGGCTGATATACTTCTTGTTGATACAGCAGGCCGTCTCCACAACAAGAAAAACCTTATGGACGAGTTAAACAAGATTAACAGAATCCTTGAAAGGGAGTATCCTGAGGCCTATAGGGAGACCCTGGTGGTAGTTGATGCAGCTACAGGTCAGAATGCCTTATCCCAGGCAAGGGAGTTTAATGAAGCAGCTAATGCAACAGGCGTAATTCTAACCAAGATGGATGGCTCAGCCAAGGGTGGAATTGCAGTTGCAATTCAGTCTGAACTTCAGATTCCGGTAAAGTATATCGGAGTTGGTGAATCCATTGAGGATTTACAGAAGTTTGATGCGGATCAGTTTGTGGACGCATTATTTACAAGAGATAATAATCCTGCATAACAGGATAATATATGGGGGTAATAAAGATGTTAACACTTGAAAAATTCAAAGAGGCAGCAGCCAAGGTAAAAGAAGTAACAAATGACACTTCCCTGATGTACAGTCAGTTCTTCAGCGATGAGACAGGTAACGAGGTTTATCTTAAGCCTGAGAACCTTCAGAAGACAGGAGCTTACAAGTTAAGAGGAGCTTACTACAAGATTAGCACTCTTCCTGACGAGGATAGAAAGAAGGGCTTAATTGCTGCTTCAGCAGGAAATCACGCCCAGGGCGTAGCTTTTGCCGCAAGACAGTACGGCGTTAAAGCTGTTATCGTTATGCCAGAGTCCACACCACTTATCAAGGTTAACAGAACAAAGGCACTAGGTGCTGAGGTTGTTTTACATGGCGCAATCTATGATGAGGCTTGTGCTCATGCATACAAGTTAGCAGAGGAGCATGGATATACCTTTATCCATCCATTTGACGATGAGACAGTAGCTACAGGTCAGGGTTCAATCATGATGGAGATTTATGATGAGCTTAAGGACGTAGATATCGTATTAGTACCAATCGGTGGCGGCGGATTAGCTACTGGTATTTCTGGCGCAGCTAAACTTATTAATCCAAATATCAGGGTAATCGGTGTTGAGCCAGCAGGCGCACCATCCCTTAAGGCAGCTTTAGAGGCAGGTGGACCTACACCACTTGACAAGGTTTCCACCATCGCAGACGGAACAGCAGTTAGAACTATTGGTTCTGTTGTATTCCCATACTTACAGAAGAATCTTGACTCTGTAATCACTATTACAGATGAGGAACTGGTAACAACCTTCATTGATGTAGTTGAGAACCACAAGATGGTAGCTGAGAACTCCGGATTACTTGCAGTTGCAGCTCTTCGTCACTTAGATGTAAAGGGCAAGAAGGTGGTTGCTATTGTTTCAGGAGGAAATATGGACGTATCCACCATGGCAACTGAGGTTGAGCATGGACTCATTATGAGAGGCAGACTTTGCTCCATCACAGCTATCCTTTCTGATAACCCAGGTGAGTTATCCAAGATTACAGGCATTATCAGCAAGGCAAAAGGCAATGTTGTAAACATCGAGCATGTACATCACTTATCAACAGGTACCTCTGATTCTGTAAGAGTAATCTTAACCTTAAGATGCTTTAGCAGGGAGCATAAGGAAGAGATAATCAATTCTCTTAAGAACGAAGGCTACAAGATTGAGGAAACAGAAGTAAGATTATAATTATTCCTTTTAAGAAATAAAACCGGCTATGATATGTATTCCATTTACTTAGTATTTAGTGGTAGGGGTGCATATCATAGCCGGTTTTTCACTCCTTGTTTTTTTCACAGTAGTTTAGTAGTATATTTCTAATATAGGGAGGTGAATGATGGCACACTTTGGAAGATTTTATTTGGATAAAGAGAAGGATATAGTAGTAACCCTATGGAGAAATGGCCAGGATATGACTTTTGTTATTGAGACACCTAACCATGGGACAGGTAATCTCATTACAAATCTTGCCAAACTAACTGCTATGCCCCTGAGTCAGAATGATAAGGGTATGCTTGTTATTAAGGGTGACGTTCCATCTTATATCAATGGAGACAATCAGAAGGTTTTCATAATGCGTCTTGCCAACACCAAGGTTGCCAATATTTACCCTGATGGCTTAATTGAGAGAAAGGCATATATTCCAGCAATTGCAAAAACCTTAATGAGTCAGACCAAGGACTATGCGCTGGATGTTCATAAAACTCTTGTCAAAACCTATATACCTACAGAACTTAAATTTCATTCGGATCTCCACACCCACAGATCTGCCAATTTAAGCCCCGATATTTTAATTGCTCTTGGCATTCACCATCAGATTAATTATCCATATTACTATGTAAAGAAGCTTAATCTCAAAATGACTGATAAGCAGAGAAGCGAGGTCGAAAAAAGAAGAGAGACGGTTTCCTTAAACTTCATAGACTCTGGTCTGAAAGGTAAGTATTTAGACAGAAGAATTGATGATAATACCGAGGTTAATTTTGCCGACCTTATATTAAACAATCTCAGTAACTCCTCTTACAATATTGCAAGAATAAGAGCTTCTCTTGCGGTTATGAAGGATGGTCAGGCAGTGTTTACCAACCTTGAGAAGGTATACCTTTACAGGTATGTATTTACCAAGGGAGTAAAGGCAAAAGAGAGAATTGTCTACGATAATTTTGAAGACCTGGATGATAAGGATATTGTTGCAGCCTTAAAGCAGATGGATTTAGATCGAAGAAATCCCAAATATGCAAATAATACCCTCTATCAGGATAAGCTTTTATGGACAGCAAGAAGCTATAGAAGAGTTGGCGTTGATTACGCAGAGATTTCTGATACAGCCCTTGTCAAAAAATCAGAGGCGGCAAAGACCCTGCAGGAGATACACGAGGTCATGCCTTATATAACCGAGGAAACCGGGGTTACTTTAAGGTTCTTAGCGGCTTTAAGACGTATTCCATTAACTATCGTTAAGGATGCAGTAGATAAGTCCAATTATTTCCAGGAGAACCTTGAGGTTCTTAAGGCTGTGGCAGAGGACCCATATGTGGCTGGATCTGACTTCGTCGGCGAAGAGATTAATGACATTATGGAGTTAAAGCCTGTAATTAAAGAGGTTGTAGCTATTGCAAAGGATATTCCAGGATATGTAGTTAGAATTCACGCAGGTGAGAATGATTCTCTGCCAGACAATGTGTATAATTCTCTGCTCTGTGTGGAGGATTCACTTTTGCCTGATCAGGAATTCCCATACATGAGAATAGGTCACGGCTTATATACCGCTAAGCTTAATTCTTCTGCAGGCAAAAAACTTCTAAGCAAGCTAAAGGAATGTAAGGCAGTACTTGAATTCCAGATAACATCAAATGTAAGACTAAATAACCTAAGTGAGATGGATAATCATCCGCTTAAACAGTATATAGAAGCAGGCGTTGAATGCGTTCAGGGAACTGACGGTGGAGCCCTTTACGGTTCAGACTCTATGGACGAGCAGTTATCCTTAGAGAGAATGCTTGATTTAACCAACGAAGAGATGAGGGCCATGAGAAATGTAGAGGACAAGATAGTAGACAAGTCCATGGAGGCCTTTTATCTGAAGCAGAAAAAATTAAGGCAGAAATGCAATGACTACCAGGTGGAAGAATACTTCTCGAGGAGAATTTTGGAGGAGGATGGCTCCTTCAGGAATGTAAGCCCTGGTGAGAGAAAGTATGATGCCTTATCAGAGCTTAAGGAGCAGGTTAAGGACCTTCCTAAGGGTAAGGTGCCAATCGTTCTTGCAGGAGGCTCCTTCAATAATGCCCGCCACGAAACCAAAGTAAATGATTTGGAGAAGGCAATGCTTGATGATCTTATTATGAGAGCGGACCCTGAAGAGGTATATTTCGTAATAGGACCGAGCTTTAAGGGATATGAGGGCTACCTCTATAAACAGGCAAAAGATAAATTTGATATTTTTGCCTATGTGCCAGCTGCTATCACAGGCAGAGAACTTGAGAAAATAAAGAAATCAGGAGCTAATATCAGAGTCTCAATTGAGGCTTCACCAATGGGAATTTACAAGAGTATAGCCTTTGAGGTCTTTAAGAGAGGACAGAATATTCTTCTTGCATTGGACGGTAATTCCGCGGCAGGTAACCTTATTCAGGATACCAAGAATTCTAAGTACAAGTGCTACAGATTTATAAATCAGAAGTCTATGGGACTTAGATCCAAGGCAGAATCCCTGCAGGGATACGTCACCATGTGGAAGGGAGAGGATGCCTCCGAAATTCTTTCTGTGGCGGAGGAATTCTTCAAAAACATAGAAAAATAAATATTTTTGAGGTGTCAAGAAAAAATACTTGACACCTCTTTTGGCCTGTAGTAATATGTTCTAGTGTTGTGTAAAGGGTAATTCCTTGACAAGGAGAGAGGTATGGCTAAGGACCTGGAAAAAACAGTTGAGCTCGGTCTTCTGTATGACTTCTACGGAGAGCTGCTCACTCCACATCAGAGAGGAATATACGAGGCAGCCTATTTTGAGGATTTGTCCCTGTCAGAGATAGCTGACGATGAAGGAATTAGCAGACAGGGTGTGCATGATCTGATTAAGAGATGTAACAAAGCCCTTCTTGAATATGAGTCCAAGCTCCATTTGGTGGAACGCTTCAAGAACACACGAAACAAGGTGGAAGATATTGAGAGACTGGTGAAGGATTACAGAGATAATCAGAATCCAGAGATTATAGAGGAGATTGAGAGAATCTCCACAGAGATATTAGAGGAGTTATAGCATGGCATTTGACAGCCTTACTGAAAAACTTCAAAACGTCTTTAAGGGCCTTAGATCCAAGGGACTCCTTACTGAGGAGGACGTAAAGGCCGCTCTTAAAGAAGTAAAGATGGCTCTTCTTGAAGCAGATGTAAACTTCAAGGTAGTTAAGAACTTCGTAAAGACTGTGGAAGAGAGAGCTATTGGTCAGGATGTAATGAGCGGTTTAAATCCTGGTCAGATGGTAATCAAGATCGTTAATGAAGAGATGATTGCCTTAATGGGTTCTGAGACTACTGAGATTCAGTATCAGCCAGGAAAGGCAATTACAGTTATTATGATGGCAGGTCTCCAGGGTGCTGGTAAGACCACCACAGCAGCCAAGCTTGCGGGCAAGGTTAAGACTAAAGGCAAGAAGCCACTCTTAGTTGCCCTCGATGTATATCGTCCAGCAGCTATTGAGCAGTTGAAAATAAATGGACAGAAGCAGGGCGTAGAGGTCTTCGCAATGGAGGATTCCAAGGACCCAGTTGCTATCGCCAAGGCAGCATATGAATACGCAGAGAAGAACAGCTTCAATGTCGTTTATTTAGATACAGCAGGCCGACTTCAGGTTGATGATGACATGATGCAGGAGTTAGTTCGCATCAGAGAAGCAGTTACAGTACATCAGTCCATACTTGTAGTCGATGCTATGACAGGTCAGGAGGCAGTTAATGTTGCCAACACCTTCAACGATACCATTGGTATTGACGGAGTAATCTTAACCAAGTTAGACGGTGACACCAGAGGCGGTGCGGCGCTCTCCATTAAGGCAGTGACCGGAAAGCCTATTTTATACATTGGTATGGGTGAGAAGCTCTCAGACCTTGAGCAGTTCTATCCAGACCGTATGGCATCAAGAATCTTAGGCATGGGCGATGTTCTTACCCTTATCGACAAGGCTGCAGAGGCCATGGATGAGGAAGCGGCTAAGAAGCTTGAGCAGAAGATGAAGGACAAGAAGGGCTTCGACTTCGAAGATTACCTTGAGTCCATGAAGCAGATGAAGAATATGGGTGGTATGGGAGCCATTATGAAGATGCTTCCAGGCATGGGATTGGGTATTTCTTCCTCCCAGATGGCCCAGATTGAGAATTCTGTGGATGACAAAAAACTATCCAGAATTGAAGCAATTATTTACTCCATGACACTAGCGGAGAGAAGGAATCCTAAGCTTCTTAACCCAAGCAGAAAGAATAGAATAGCTAAGGGTGCAGGAGTTGATATTGCAGAGGTTAACAGATTAGTTAAGCAGTTTGAGCAGAGTCAGAAAATGATGAAGCAGATGCCGGGTATGTTCGGCGGTAAGAAAGGCAAAAGAGGAAAATTTCCTTTTTAATATTTTAGCAAATAAACCAGGAGGTGAAAGACAATGGCAGTTAAGATCAGATTAAGAAGAATGGGACAGAAGAAGGCTCCTTTCTATAGAATCGTAGTAGCAGATGCTCGTTCTCCAAGAGATGGTAGATTCGTAGACGAGATCGGAACCTATGATCCAACTAAGAATCCATCTGAGTTCCACGTAGACGAGGAAGCAGCTAAGAAGTGGTTAGCAAACGGTGCTCAGCCAACTGAGCAGGTAGGCAAAATCTTCAAGATGGCTGGTATCACAAAGTAAGGAACGCGAGGTAGATTTATAGTGAAAGAACTTGTAGAAGTAATCGCTAAGGCTCTCGTTGACCAGCCGGATCAGGTTGTAGTGACTGAGAAGAGCACAGAGAAGTCTCTGGTTCTTGAGCTTCACGTTGCACCTGCCGACATGGGTAAGGTCATCGGTAAGCAGGGCCGCATTGCCAAGGCAATTCGTTCCGTTGTGAAAGCAGCAGCGACCAAAGAAGAAAGAAAAGTTATCGTAGATATTGTTGAATAACTATGTGCTGCCGCTATGCGGCAGCTTTTCTTATCTTTAGCTTTGTAACATAATTTGAAAGGATAATCATGGAAGAATATTTCAAGATTGGTGTGGTGTCAAGCACCCACGGAGTACATGGAGAGTTTAAGGTTTTTCCGACCACAGATGACGTGCACAGATTTTCTGACCTTAAGGAGGTGGAAATCAGAGCGCCTAAGAAAACCTTTATGGCTGAGATAGAGAACGTTAAATACTTTAAACAGTTTGCAATACTGAAGATAAAGGGATATGATTCCCTTAACGATATAGAGAATTTATTAAAGGGTGCGGAGCTTTATGTAGACCGTGCCCATGCGGTGCCATTAGAGCCGGGAGAGTATTATATTGCTGACCTTCTTGACATGGAGGTTTATAAGGATGATGGTGAGAGACTTGGACGACTTGATGATGTAATTCAGACTGGTGCCAACGATGTCTATGATGTAATTGCAGATGATGGAAAGCACTGGTTATTACCTAAGATTCCATCCTGCGTTCTCGACGTCGATGTCGAGGCAGGCAAAATGACCGTCCACCTTCTTCCCGGACTTGAGGACTTATAAGAGAGGATCTGTTATGACCCGTTTTCACATATTAACCCTGTTTCCTGAAATGGTGGAGCAGGGCTTAAATACCAGCATCATAGGAAGAGCTGTATCCGCAGGACATCTTTCAATAGAGGCTGTAAATATTAGGGATTATACCCTTGATAAGCATAAGAAGGTAGACGACTATCCCTACGGAGGCGGAGCAGGCATGGTGATGCAGGCTCAGCCCATTTATGATGCCCATGAGGCAGTTTGTAACAGAATTGGTAAGAAAGCGAGAACCATCTATTTAGATCCACAGGGCAAGACCTTTAACCAGGAGATGGCTAAGGAATTTGCCTTGGAGGAGGACTTGGTATTCCTTTGCGGCCATTACGAGGGCGTGGACGAGAGAGTGTTGGAGGAAATAGTCACTGACCATGTTTCAATTGGAGATTATGTTCTTACAGGTGGCGAGCTTCCTGCCATGGTTATGATTGATGCTATTTCAAGAATGGTTCCTGGGGTTTTATCAAATGAAGATTCCGGAGTTTCAGAGACATTTCACAATCATCTGCTAGAATATCCTCAGTATAGTCGTCCGGAGGAGTGGCACGGCAAGAAAGTGCCAGAAGTTTTAATGAGCGGACACCATAAGAATATAGAGAAGTGGCGACTTGAGCAGTCTGTTATGAGGACTAAGGAGAGACGTCCGGATCTCTATGAAAAATACCTTTCCTGTGAGGTGGATCGTGGAAGAAAATAAGAAAAAGGTAATACTCGTAGTTGATGATGAAAAGACTAATCTGGTTAGGGCAAGAATGCTTCTTCAGGAGGAGTTTTCTCCTGTTTTAGTTAATTCCGGTGAGCAGGCTCTTAAGTATTTAGAGGGTCACAGACCAGATTTAATTCTCCTTGACATTATGATGCCAGACCTTGATGGCTGGCAGGTTATGGAGAAGATTAAGGCTGCACCGGACCTGAAGAATATCCCGGTAATTTTCCTTACAGCTGATGGATCCCCAGACACAGAGGCCCAGTGCTTCGACGCCGGGGCTGTTGACTTCACCATTAAGCCAATTCAGCCGGCATCTGTTTTAGCCAGAATTAGAAGGGCAATAGAGCTTGAGGAATACAGATCCAATCTGTCGGCAAAGGTTAAGGAGCAGAAGAATCAGATTAATTCCATGAAGTATGAATTTATCGTTGGAATGGCTAATCTGGTTGAGGGAAGAGATGGCGGCACCGGCGTTCACGTAAAGAGAACAGCGGAGATAGTAAAGGTATTAAGCCATGAACTTAGGGACAGAGGCATGTTCTCTGACATAATTACCGACAGCTTCCTTGAACATATATATATGGCCGCTCCTATGCACGACATAGGAAAAATCAAGATTTCAGATACTATTCTTCTAAAGCCGGGCAAGCTAACAGAGGAAGAGTTTGATACCATGAAGAACCACAGTCGCTATGGCAGTGAGATTATTGAGAGTGTTCTCGGCAACATCGAGGATCCAGAGTTTATAACCATAGCCAGCAACATAGCACGGTATCACCATGAGAAGTGGAATGGATGCGGCTATCCAGAGAAGCTTTCAGGCTCCGATATTCCACTTGAAGCCCGTATTATGGCTGTGGCTGATGTCTATGATGCTTTAAAGGAGAAGCGCTGCTACAAGGATGCATTCCCATTAGAGCAGGTCTATGAGATTATGACAGAGGATGCTGGAAGTCATTTTGACCCAGATATAATTCCGGTATTCCTTGATATTAAAGAGAGAATAGAAGAAATTGGATAAAATGCTTGCAATTAGCATTTTGCCATGGTATACTACTCGGGTGTGATTAGCGATGGTCCTCTGTTACCATAGTGGTATTAAGAACATCAAATACAGGAGGTAACACAATGAACGACATTATTAAGAGCATCGAAGCAGCTGAATTAAAGGCTGAAGTACCTGCATTCAACGTAGGTGACACAGTACGCGTTTCCGCTAAGATTAAGGAAGGTAACCGCGAGAGAACACAGGTTTTCGAGGGTACTGTAATTAAGAGACAGGGCGGATCTAACCGTGAGACTTTCACAGTTCGTAAGTTCTCCAACGGCGTTGGCGTTGAGAAGACATGGCCACTTCATTCTCCATTCGTCGAGAAGATTGAAGTAGTTCGTCAGGGTAAGGTTAGACGTGCTAAGCTTTACTACTTAAGAGACAGAGTTGGTAAGGCTGCTAAGGTTAAAGAGCTTGTAAAGTAATTTAACAATGAATTAAGGAGCTGCTGATTTCAGCAGCTCTTTTTTTGTGAAAATGCTAATCCTTTGGCTTTTCTTTTATTTTTATAGTGCATATGGTAAAATAATAAGAGCAGCTTTTTGAGGGAAAACTATGGCGAAGAGAAGAAAGAGGGGCGGAGGACTGCAGTTCGGCCGCCAGAGAAAGAAATTAAATATCCCCCTCCTTAAGGAGATTGGTATATGGATTGTTGAACTTGCAATAGTTGTGGCCATAGCCTTCGTTTTTGTTTACTACATTGGAATGCGAACCCAGGTTATTGGTGACTCAATGGCACCAACACTGTCAGACGGCAACCATATTCTTATGAATAGATTTCTTTACCTGGTTACAGATCCAAAGGCAGATGATATAATTGTTTTTTTGCCTAATGGAAACGAGAAGTCTCACTACTACGTGAAGAGGGTTGTGGGAAGACCGGGAGATACAATTCAGATTATTGATGGAACCCTTTTCGTAAATGGAGAGATGTATGAGGAACCTGTGGATGTTGCATCCATGGACTATGCCGGACAGGCTGAAGACCCAATGGTTCTTTCGGATAATGAGTACTTCGTCCTTGGTGACAACAGAAACAACTCTGAGGACAGCCGTTATGCCAACATAGGTCTTGTTAGGAAGGAATATATAGTTGGAAAGGCCTGGTTTTTACTAGACTTTTCAGACTTTGGTTTTATACATTAGAAAGAGGTACAGATGAATTATCAGTGGTATCCAGGACATATGACCAAGGCAAAACGCCAGATGCAGGAGGATATGAAACTCATTGATCTGGTAATCGAACTGGTTGATGCACGAATTCCTATGTCATCAAGGAATCCAGATATCGACAGCCTGGCAGGAAACAAGTCCAGAATGGTATTGTTAAATAAGGCGGATCTTGCGGATCCCGCTAAAACCGCTAAATGGGTTAAGTATTTTACTGATTTAAACTATGAGGTTGTAAAGCTTGACTCCAGAACCAGAAAAGATATGAAGGCCGTAAATGACTCAATAATGGAAGCCTGTAAGGCCAAGATAGAGAGAGACAGAAAGCGCGGCATTTTAAATAGACCTGTAAGGGCAATGGTTGTTGGAATCCCTAATGTGGGCAAGTCCACCTTCATTAATTCCTTTGCCGGCAAGGCAGCTACCAAGACTGGTAACAAGCCTGGTGTCACCAAGGGAAAACAGTGGATTAGACTTAATAAGCAGGTGGAACTCTTAGATACACCAGGTATTCTCTG